>NZ_BAAGIC010000011.1:0-168656 GCF_054658315.1 Sessilibacter sp. MAH1 | reverse complement strand
GAACAAGTACAAAAATAGCGATTTTGCAGTGTTAAAGGTGTACCACCAAACATTTAAGTTACCTTACTTTCTGCGACTAAATTTGCCAATTTCAGCCACGAAGAACGAAACTGCACTGCCTTACGCAACCACTTTACTCATTGAAACTAAGAAGAGCAAAACTGCCCAACGTAAACAAACCTTTTACTAAAAATTAGCTGCCACGATTTAGTAGCTGTCAACTTTTTACACCTTACTTAAAAATACCAAGAACCAGAACTTCCAGTTTACATAACACTTAAAATTTACCACTTATGAAACCCCAGAACAGTTCTAACGCTTTGCTTTGCGGCGCGCGTTAGCGCGTCCGGTGGAGGCCACGCTTTTTGTGGCCGGAACGAATAAGAGCAACTTGTTAGAACAACCGCGAAGATAGCTATTTTGCGTTGCTAAAAGTGTACTACTAAACATTTAAACTACCTTACTTTCTGCGACTAAGTTTGCCAATTTCAACCACGAAGAACGAAACTACCAAACGTTACGTGCCACGTTACTAATTGAAACCGCGAAGAACAAAACTGCTCTGCCTCACGCAACCACTTCACTCATTGAAACTAAGAAGAGCAAAACTGCCCAACTCACATCTACCTTTTACTAAAAATTGGCTACCACGATTTTGTAGCTGCCAACCTTTTACACCTTACTTATAAATACCAAGAACCAGAACTTCCAGTTTACGTAACACCTAAATTTACTACTGATAAAACCGCAAAATAGTTCTAACGCCTTGCTAAGGGGCTGACCAAGCGTAGCTTGGGCAGTCCCGCGGAGCCAGCCTTGGCTGGCGGAGTGTACTTGAGCAACTTGTTAGGCCCCACGACCATAACGCACAGTTTGTCCGTTTATGGAATATGGCAAAACATATAGATCTGCGTAGGGCTCTTTATCGGGCTTTCCATCAAAGTCCCACGTCACAGGAACATGCTTACCTAACAGGCAGAGAACTTTATTAGGTTGTAGATTAACTTTAAGTTCATTGCATTCATCATAAGGAGGAGCAACCCAATAGACTTTGCGGCGATTATCGTATGCAACCGTAAATATAAAGAATTTATCTTCACTTATTCGGGTTATGAAAACCTCCGCAGGATATGCTATGTCAGGGGTTGTCTTTGTTTCCCCAACTTCGATCCAGTTGGTTTTGAATGATGGTACTTTGGCATTTGCTTCATACGAAGGATTCATCGAAGCCACAAACGGATATGTAGCGAAAATAACCCCAAGGGTACATAAACCTAGCAGAGAATATTTCAAAAAGGTGCGCATGTTTCTCATAGGCCTAACGCTTTGCTTTGCGGCGCGCGCTAGCGCGTCCGGTGGAGGCCACATTTTGTGGCCGGAACGAATAAGAGCAACTTGTTAGAACAACCACGAAGATAGCTATTTTGCATCGCTAAAAGTGTACCACTAAACATTTAAGCTACCTTAGTTTCTGTGACGACATTTGCCAATGTTAAGCCACGAAGAACGAAACTACCTATCCCTACGCAGCTACATTACTAATTGAAACCACGAAGAGCAAAACTGCCCAACGCAAACCTACCTCTTACTAAAAATTGGCTACCACGATTTTGTAGCTGCCAATATTTTGCACTTTACTTAAAAATACTAAGAACCAGAATTTCCAGTTTACGTAACACCTAAAATTTACCACTGATAAAACCACTGAGCAGTTCTAACGCCCAAAGCAGCGGCGCGCGATAGCGCGTCCAGCCCGCAGGGCGATGCTGCCTTTGCTTGTTAAGTGTTTGCTATATAGTTTCATACAATTCTTGTGAAGATGCATGATGTTTATTAATAGCTTCAATCGCATTTTCAATGTCTGCTACTTTATTGGACTCACAAAAGTACAACGTGTATTTACCTGACTTTTCATCTTCGATCAGGTATTCATAGTCAATATCAAAGTGCTCGACCAATACATCTTCAATGTAATCTCGATGATTCCAGTCATCTAGCTCCAAAACTGGTCCTTGCACTGGATCAATTCGTAGCTCTAATTTTCGTCTTAGATCGCTCATGCTCGATTGACACTTAACAGTTTAATAGATGTCTTAACGACGTATGTTTCCCCAATTTACCGTCGTTGTGACATCTATCTGGGGTGAATTTTTCTCAACGCTATCTCGAAAGCTTTGTCACGTCAATATTTCAGCTAATTTGGCACAAATTTCATCTTTGGATTTTGTATCACAGTGAAATCTATCTCAGAAAAAACCATGTTCAGGTAACTTATTGAATTTAATTAATTTTTGAAACATATTAGAAAACTATTTAGATAAGCATACTTAGGTTGATTTTTATGTTGGGTTATTTTAGATAGGATATTTGAAATTTTCTAACAAGGTTTTTGATGTGGATGATATACCCATTCCTATTCCAAAAAATCCAACACGGTTGATGGATCAGTTACGGGCTTTTATTCGCTCGAAGCGCTTATCTTATAAAACCGAGAAAGTCTATTGCTTTTGGATTTTACGTTATATCCGTTTTCATGACCGTCAGCACCCAAATAATTTAACGGTTGATCACGTAAATCAGTTTTTATCGAGTTTGGTTTTACAAGAAAATGTTTCTGTTAATACGCAGAAAACAGCGTTAAACGCTTTGGCATTTTTATACAATCAATTCTTATCCAAACCGCTAGAAGGCGTTGAATTTACGCCAAGTTCTAAACAACGACATATTCCTACTGTTTTTTCGCATCAAGAGGCGATGTCGATTATCAATGAATTATCCGGTATTTATAAGTTAATTGTATCTCTGATGTACGGCTCTGGATTACGCGTGATGGAGTCGGTTCGTTTACGCGTACAAGATGTGGACTTTAGTAATGGATGTTTAATTGTTCGAGAGGCAAAAGGCAATTATTGGCGAAGAACCCTATTACCCAGTTCTTTAATTGACGATTTACAAAATCAAGTAAATTTCGTTTTAGCTCAGCATCAGAAAGACTTGGCAGATGGTTGCGGCTCGGTTTATTTACCTTTTGCTCTAGAAAGAAAATATCCGAATGCGTCAACCTCACCGGGCTGGCAATATTTATTTCCAGCACCACACTATTCTATTGATCCGAGATCGAATATAAAAAGAAGGCATCACTTAGGTGAACAATCTGTGCAGCGCGCAGTAAAAGCCGCAATTAAGCGTGTGGGCATTCTTAAGAAAGCAGGCTGCTATACTTTTAGGCATTCATTTGCTACGAATTTATTGAGAAACGGAACCGATATTCGTGCCATTCAGGAAATGTTAGGCCACAGAGATATTTCAACCACGCAAATTTACACCCATGTTGTAGGCCTGCATGAAAGAGGTGTTACCAGCCCGTTGGATTTTTCGAACTCAAATTCGTATCAATAAAAAGGCTTTGAATTATCTCAAAGCCTTTTATTTTTTCTTACTCAAAAAATTGTATTAATTTCTTAAGAGTTAATCAGAGGTTTCTACAGCCCTAACCGGTATTTCTTAAACCAGCGGCTACACCAGCAATGGTTACCATAAGTGCTTTTTCGAGTGTCGTGCCGCCACACACTTCACCGCATTCCCGCATACGTTTTAACAATTCAACTTGCAAGATGTTTAGCGGGTCTATGTAGGGGCTGCGCACTTTTATTGATGCTTGAATTTGTGGGTCTGCCTGCATGAGTTTGCTGTGTGGAATTAAATCAACCACTTGTGCAATTGCGTTGGCCAGGTTTGCTCGTAATGTTTCGCCCCAATGTTGCTGTTCAATGGGAACGAGTTTTTCATCATATAAAGCCGCAAGCCACGGATCAGCTTTTGAAAAAACCATTTCGAGCATGGATAAACGCGCTTTAAAAAACGGCCAGTTTTCAAACATTTCTCGCAATGTAGATTCGTGCTCTTTACGCGCAGCTTCTAATGCTTGCCCAGTGCCTAACCAAGCAGGAAGCATCATGCGATTTTGTGACCATGCAAATATCCATGGAATTGCTCGTAGTGTTTCTACGCCACCGCCGGGTTTACGTTTGGTCGGTCTTGAACCTAGCGGTAATTTACCAAGTTCTTGCTCGGGTGTTGCCGCACGAAAATAGGCAACAAAATCTTCGCTTTCACGCACAACACCGCGATAGGCTTTGCACGATACGTCGCTGAGTTTCACCATGGTTTCACGCCAAGCAGGCTTAGGCTTGGGTGGTGGCAATAAATTACCTTCTAAAATGGCCGATGCAAAACGCGACATGGATTGCACGGCGATGTCTGGCAGGCCGTATTTGAAGCGAATCATTTCGCCTTGCTCGGTTACACGTAAGCCACCCTGCAAGCTACCCGGCGGTTGCGATAACAATGCACTGTGCGCAGGAGCACCGCCGCGACCAACGGTACCACCGCGGCCATGGAATAATACTAATTTTAGGCCGTTGGCCTCTGCCAGATTAACCAATGATTCTTGCGCGTGATATTGCGCCCAGCCAGCGGCAAAAAATCCGGCGTCTTTAGCTGAGTCTGAGTAGCCAATCATGACATACTGGCGGCCTTGTAAATAGCCACGATACCAATCGTGCTTGAGCAATTCGCTGATGATACTTTCGGCGTGCTCTAGGTCATCGAGGGTTTCAAATAAAGGAGCAACCGGCATACGATGTTGGCAACCACACTCGCGCAATAATAATTGCACCGCCAATACGTCGGAGGGTTTTCTCGCCATTGAGATAATGTATATACCCAAGGCTTGGGGATCGGTTTTTGCGACTAGGCGGCAGGTATCTAAAACTTCTTGCACGTCGGCACTTGGGCGCCAACTTTGAGGAATTAGCGGTCTTCTTGAGGCTAATTCTGTGAATAAAAAGTTTTGCTTATCGGATTCGGCCCATTGTCCGTAATCCCCTAAACCTAAATAGCGGGTTAATTCCGACCACACCTCGGTATGACGTTCGCTGTCTTGACGAATGTCGAGTTTAACCAGAGGTACACCAAATGCATGCACTCGCCAAATAGTGTCGCGCAATAGGCCATTAGCAATACTTTCTAGGCCAACCTCTACCAATGAGCTGTAGCACATTTCTAAAGGTGCGCGTAATTGCTCTGTATGGGTAATTAAATCTTTTGCGGCATTTGGTTTGCCGGTTAATTCTGCTGTTAAAGCGTCGCGAGTTTCTTCAATTTGATCGCGCAATTGTTTTAACAGAGTTCGGTAGGGTTCGCTGCTATCACCAACAACCGCACGCAATTCATCGCTGCAAGGCGTTACCGAAATTTCTGAGCAGAGTCGATCGAAATCGCGCAAATATAAATCCATGGCTTCCCAGCGACTGGTAAGCAGGACTTCACGAGTTACTTTTGCGGTTACAAATGGATTGCCGTCTCGGTCGCCGCCCATCCAAGATACAAACGACAGCGGCATCCAGTTTAACGGCATGGTGATGTCGGATTCCGTTTTAAGCATTCGATGGAATCGACGCATAAATAACGGCACGGCATGCCAAAGCGATTGCTCGATAACCGCAAAACCCCATTTAGCTTCGTCTACCGGTGTTGGTCGGCGCTCACGAATTTCATCGGTATGCCAAGCTTGCGCGATAAGCTCCTCGATACGTGCCTGAATATCCGAACGCTCATGAGAATCAATGGTTCGATCCATCTCTGCCAAGCTATCGTTCAGTAATTGATGTTTCTGGATCAAGGTGCGGCGAGAGACTTCGGTTGGGTGCGCGGTAAAGACCAATTCAATGGATAATTCATTGAGCGCTTTATGAAAATCTACGGGATTAATCGACGTTTTTGCGGTAGCTAAAAATTCTTTTAACGAACGCTCACCGGCGTGGGCGGTGATTTCACCCGGAGCAACGGTTTGATATTGCTCCGCAATGTTGGCGAGATTTAAAAATTGGTTAAAGGCACGGGCAACAATCAACATTTGTTCGTCGCTTAACGAACTCAATAGTTGCGTTAATTGTGAGCGAGCCTGTTCATTGCCTTTACGTGAATCGCGAGCCATCTTACGAATGGCTTCAACTTGATCGAGTACCTCTTGGCCGTGGGTTTGACTGATGGTGTCCCCCAAAATACGCCCAAGCATGCGAATATTGTCGCGTAATGAGTCGGAAGTACTTTCGTTAAGAGGTTTCGCCTCTTTACTTAGAGTTGGTTCTTTAACCGACATAAAAAACTCCGCAAATGAAAATAATCAGTTCGCGCTACACTAACACTTTAATGCGGAGTTTTTAATTGATATTGCCTATGACAATCAAATAATAATTTCTGATACCTAAAAACTATTTTTAATACATTAATCAGGTATCAAGTCACCGATAATGTCGTGTATTTGGGGACGATTCTTTACCACTTCATCTTTGGTTAATCCCTCTAAAGAGAAGGGAAACTTCAACCATCGTTCGGTTTCGTGCAAATAATAGTCAGGAACACGATCGGTTAGGTTCGATTTAGGCTTGTAGTAAGGCACCGCTACTCGAATATCTTTTGGGCAGTTTTTACGGGCCTTGCTTTGCAATTCTTTAATTAAGGCGTCAATGGTTCGGCCAGTGTCAAAAACGTCGTCCACAATCAATAATGGATCGTCGTAATTAAAGTTTTTGAGCAGATAACTTAAGCCATGAATACGAATGTTATCGGAGCGTTGACCAATGCCCGAATAGGACGAGGTTCGAATCGCAATGTGGTCAGACTGGCAACCACCGTAGTGATCAATAAACTCCTGAACAGCAATCCCGATGGGTGTACCACCGCGCCACAGGGCAATAATAACTTTCGGTCGAAAACCGCTCGCCAGAACCTTAGCGCCGAGTTCAAACGAGTCTTCTAATAATTGTTGAGAAGAGATGTAATACTTGTCTGCCATTAACTGCTACTCAATTTTTGTCTTGTCAGTCAATTATTATATACTGGCAAATCCTATTTCCGCGACCATACATGGCATTTGATTAAATGATCAAAAAATATTTAGATGCAGAAACCGTACTTTTAGATTCATACCGATTAGCCGAAATCATTTATCGCAGTGGTTTTCGCCCTGATTTTATTGTTGGATTGTGGCGCGGTGGTAGTCCTGTAGGTATAGCTGTGCAGGATTGCCTCGAATTTTTAGGCATTAAAACAGATCACATCTCTTTGCGAACCTCTTACCGAGGACTCAGCAGTTACAATTCTATGGTCGAGAAACACGAAAATATTCGTGTTCACGGCACACAGTATCTGTTAGACAATCTTGAGTCACACCATAAACTCTTGATCGTTGATGACGTTTACAGCACGGGCTTAAACGTACAAGCGGTGTTAAATCGTCTGCAAAAAAAGACTCGCCGCAATATGCCAGAAGACGTCAAAATCGCTACGCTTTGGCGTAAACCTTCCCTTGAACGAGTGGAAAGAAAACCGGATTTTTACGTGCATGAAACCGAAGATTGGTTGGTCTTTCCCTACGAATTGGATGGCCTAACAGAGCAAGAAATTGGTCAAGAAAAATCCTTTGTACATAAAATTTGCGAAAAATATAACATTGCCAAAGTCAGTGCGACCGAACCTAAAGCCTAAATTTACGAGCATTTAAATGTCTGAAGATTTGCGTGTTACGTTAATTCAAACCGATTTAGCCTGGCATCAACCTGCGCTAAATCGCGCCAATCTCGCAGACAAAATGGCGCCCCTCAAAGGGCAAACCGATTTGATCGTATTGCCAGAAATGTTCACCTCTGGCTTTACGACCGAACCCGATTCGCTCAGCCTATCAGCGTTAGATTCTACCGGCTCAAATCCAACTTTGGATTGGATGCAGGCTCAAGCAAACGAACTTAATGCAGCCATTTGTGGCAGTACGGTTTTCGATACTGGCGCGGGTCACACCAACAGACTGTGGTTTGTAACACCGTTTAAAGCGCCGGTTTATTACGACAAGGTTCACTTGTTTCGTATGGGTGATGAACACAAGCGCTATTTACCTGGCGATAAGCGCGTTTGTATTGAATATTTAGGCTGGAATATTTTGCTGACCGTCTGCTACGACCTACGCTTTCCTGTGTTTTGTCGTAACCAAAACGATTATGACCTAATGCTCTGCGTGGCCAGCTGGCCAAAACCAAGACGCCTACCCTGGCGCTCTTTGCTTATAGCCCGAGCCATCGAAAATCTCGCCTACGTTGTGGGCGTTAATCGCATTGGTGAAGACGGTAAAGGTTGGCAGTACAGCGGTGATTCGCTTGCTGTTGATTTTAAAGGTCAACTGATGGTTGATGAACCAGAAGACAGCTCGTTTGAGATTACACAAACACTGAGCAAAAGCGATCTTCTGGAGTTCCGTGAAAAGTTTCCAGCATGGATGGATGCGGATTTATTCGAACTTACCTTAAAAAAATAACATTACCGCGCCCAAGACTTTTTACCGAACAAATACGCAAATAAAGCTCCGGCAATTGCACCAAATAAATGAGACTCGTAAGAAATGCGTTTATCGGTAGGTAACACACCAAAAATCATTCCCCCGTAAAAAATCAGCACTAAAATAGCAATGGCAATACTGCCAAATCGGCGATCAAACCAACCCATTAAAATAATCAACGACCAAAGCCCAAATACCCAACCGCTGGCACCCACATGAAGGGTTGCCCTGCCTAAAGACCAGGTTAAAAAGCCACCAAGAGTAATAATAAAAAAGCTTGCGTAGATAAAAAACTTGGTAGAGCGCATTAAACATAAGGTGCTAAAAATTAATAAACCAATCAGATTATTAATTAAATGGCCCCAGCTACCATGAATAAAAGGCGCGGTATAAATGTGCCACAGGGTATTTACGTTTCTGGGTCCGATGCCTAAATACACCAACTGACCATTGGTATAAACGTTGTACGCATGCACGGCCACAAGCGTTAAAGACATAAAGATGAGAAGTTTAAAATGCTGACTTATCTTATGAATCACAAATACACTCTCGCATTAATACTAAAACCGCAAAGATACCGAGATTTAGGATCAATGCAAACGCAGAGTTATCAGTGAGAAACACAGATAATGTTATTGATTGGCAATACCAAATGGAATGTGTACCGAAGGTACATAAGAAGATGCGCGTTCTAAATGCAATTTTTGATCGTCAAAAAAGATATGAGGTTTCATAACTTCTAGAACGGTCGATTTATCAACACCTCCCATAAAATAGGCTTCATTTACCATAATTCCCCAATGACGCATCGTATTAATAACACGCTTATGCGAAGGCGCATTTCTGGCAGTAACAATGGCGACTCTTAAAATAGGCTTATAAGTTGGGTCTTGTTCTTGTTTGATCAGCTCCAACGCTTGAATTGTAGAAATACGCGCTAAAAACTTTTTTAATGGACCTGGACTGTGAGGAATATTGGCTTTCGCAACTTCGTGACCATGAAAATCATCAAGATTATTGGATCGCTTAAAAACAGTTTCTGACTCGTCGTCAGCAATAACGCCGTCAAAGTCGAAGGCAATGCGTAATTGCGAATCTTCGTTATCATCGGTAAAACTGCCTTTTAATATTTGCCCGGCGGGATATCCGGCAATAATGGCCTGTTTTACATCCACTTTATCGGCAGACAAAAACAGTTCGATATCAAAAGCCGGAATATAAACATGTGGAGATGTGCCCTGTAGAAACACCGCGCGAGTAATGGGTAACCCATAGTGCTCTATGGAGTTCATAACTCTAAGACCAGTATCTGGATCATTTCTCGATAATAAAATGACTTCTACGGGAGGGTTTTCGGGATTCATCTTATTAAGAGACAGTAAACGTCGTATAAACGGATAAGCTACACCTTTATTTAGTGGTTTATCTTGGTGTTCAGATTGGTAGCTTCGATATGCTCGTTCACCTTTGGAGCGAAACACCTCGTCTGATTCTTCTAAATCGAATAAAGCACTGGATGCCAAGCCAACAACAAGACGCTCACTAAGATCAAACGACACAACAGTAACCTTTAGTTAAAATCAGAAGTTTAGAAATCTCTCATCAACCTTCTATGGATTCAAGCTAAAAATTGTAAGTCATCTTCAAAATATTTTTATCACTAAATTAATTGATCTGTTGAAAGCGAACATTAAAAAATATTTTTTGTGGCTAAAAAAAGAAAATGCACCGTTCATTGTAATAACAAACGATGCATTTCGTACTTTAAACAGTAGTTAAGAGTAGTACTACAACCTTAACTAACTTGTTTAAAACAACTTACTTGATAACGTCAACATCGTACCAAGGAGTTGGGTTAAGTGGGCAACGGAAACGTACGCCATCTTTACCCACTTCAACTTTAGAAGTACGAGTTTCGCCTGGTTCTAGCGGGAACATATCTAGGTTTTCTTTGCTAGAAAGATTTTGAATTTGGAAACCAACTAATTTGTCTGATTTATTGGTTACAACGAATTCGTAGTCACCTGGTTTTAGGCTCGCTAGAGTTTCGTGTGCAGAGAAATAACCTGAGTATTCATCTAAGTGAATTACAGTAACACCGTCACTATTCTTTTTAGCAACTTCAGCTTGCGCAAAACCTGCAAAAACCACACATAAAGCAATTACAAAATGTTTTAAAGTATTCATTTTTTCCCCCATGAGGACTTCATAAAAAGCTATATCTAATATCCGCAATGATTAGTGTGTATCAAACCAAGGCAGACAAAAAAACTACTGGTGACTCTCAACCAGTGACGATACTATAGTCCACTAACCTAATACTTATAGACTCAATTCGTACAATATTCATGTCCAAACGTACAGAATACTCACTTGAAGAGCCGGATGCGTTAAGTTCGGTCGTTTCTAAACTAGACCTGCGGGCAGAAGTTTATTTAGAAGGCCATTTTTGCGGCAACTGGGCTGTAAATACTTCCGGTTTGCGAAAAATACCCTTTCACTTAATTGCTTACGGAGAGGCGTGGTTGCATTTGGATAATCAGCCACCTAAGCGTATGTCTGCCGGAGATATGGTCATTTTTCCGACTGACGACGAACACATAATCTCCAATGCGATTGAAATTGCACCAAATCAAAAGTTTAATCAGATTCCTGAACCGGTAGAAAACCTCGGAGAAATTCGAGATACCGGCATGATTTGTGGTTTCTTTGAATTTAAACATCAAGTTAGCTGGCCGCTGCTCGATTCTTTAGATCCCGTGATTTTGCTTGGCCTGCAACAATTGAGCGAAACACCATCGTTACGCTTATTGATCGATTTATTACTGAATGAATTAAGGCGCCAAGAGGCCGGATTTCACGCCTGTGTAAATCAAATTTCGTATCTATTGTTTATTGAAATACTTCGCTTACAAATTCAGCAAGGTAAAGTAAAAGAAGGCATGCTTGCAGCACTGTTCGATCCAAAAATCAATGGCACACTCGCGGCGATTCACAATCAACCCGATAAACCTTGGACACTAGAACAACTTGCCAAACATGCACTCATGGGCAGATCAACGTTTGCTCAATATTTTCACGAAAAGGTTGGAATGCCGGCCATGCAATATTTAGCACAATGGCGAATGGCAAGAGCAACCAATTTGCTTAGAACAACAGAATTATCGATCGCTCAAATTGCTGAAGCCGTTGGCTATGAAACGGAGTCTGCATTTAGAAAAGCCTATAAAAATCGAGTGGGTATACCACCGGGACAAGAAAGAAAATCCGGGTAGATAAATCGTTAAAATATAGCAAATAGTAGCTTGAAATCGCTTAAATAAAGCTTTTTAAAATGTTCAAGCGATTAGATGTTTTCAACGACACTAAAATACCAGCAAAAATAAAAACTCACTGTTATGAAAATAATTTAAAGGTAAATGAGATTTGACCAGAATAGAATGTATTCAGTAGAGTGTATTGAGGATTCAAACAATAGTTAATTTCCATCTTTGATATATTCCCGCCAGTACTCTTGTTGTAACACCATAAAATAGAGTGATTAAAATATTTTTCCAAGAATAATTTAGGCAGTGCTAATTTGTAACAGAAACTCGAACATCCTCTATGCTAAATACCAAATTTGTCTAAATTTGAACCTTTCTTATCTTGTTTGTTTATAGAAACTTCGAGCTGATTCTTCCATGATTTAATCAAAGAGCAGAAATTGAAAACAGGACTTATATTTTCTAAATAGTTTCAATCACTTATAACTCTTGCAATCGGCAACAGAGTCTATTATCACCAGAAACACTCGATCAACCAGAGTTTCCTGTATAAGCCTCTTCATCGTCTAACGTTACTTATCCGTCGCCATATAAAACCCGCTGCCGTCATTGATATAAATGTGTGAGTCCTATTCTGCAACTGAGAATAGACCTTCTTAAAAACATAACTGTATGAAATACATAGTAAAAAGTCTTTTCAGAACCAAGTTATACGCTAAAAAAGTCATCTCAAACGCGACAAATAAATACAATTCAGGTGAATGAACACCCAGGGTAAAACTGCCAGCGAACAGTAAAAAATTAAACCTTTATAGCAATTATAAATTTAAATTATTTAGAAGTTTTTCCAAAAAATAATACCTACAAATAACCTTTTTTTTATAAGTTGAATAATGAGAATTAATAACATCCAAGAAATTACAAACTTTCTTACTACTTTTTTCAACTTATTATTTGAATGTGAATTATTTTTCATGACTGTATTTTAACATTCGGTTAATTTGATGAAGTAATTTAAATTATTTAAATTTAATGAATTAACGAGAACCTCTACCTTGTATCCAACGGAAGCAAATCACACTTTGTGGAAGGCAATATTAAACACTTTAGTTGATTTAATATTGGGTCGAAACAAATTTCAGTGTCATGGTCCTTTTGCTTGCGTTTTAGTTTTTTGCTTTAGTATTTCCTTTTTACGTGAATTTTCTCAATCACCGACATTTAGTATGGGTAGTGCTAGATCAAGGTGAGACATTACAGATAGGCACGGATGCCTAATTTTTTCTCATACAACGGATTACCCGTCCTGTAAACCTCCTTCAAAAAACTGTATACATTCAACTCTTATTACTCTTTATCTCATTACAAATTATCTTATTGCAGACCGTTTTATTGCTTTCTTGAGTTCAAAACGCTAGATCAACGTTAAAGCGTCCTTAAATTAAATAAATCTCTGATCACCTCTGCATTTAAATAATAAAACTCAGCTCTTAATATCTCTAAATTAATCAAAACGTCCTTCAGACCGTGTTCCAGTGGTCTGAATCCTAAAAATACAAACATTTTGATGAATTGCATTAAATATTTCAGCTTGGGTCTGGAATTAAAGTTTCTTATAACATCCATTAAATTCAACAAGAAACGAGAACAACATGCTGGTTAATGGAACATGGCAGGCGAACTGGGACCCTGTACAAAAAAAAGACGAACAAGGTAGATTTATACGACAAAGCAGCTCGTTTAGAGATCGCATAAGTCCCGAAGAAATTGAAGCAATAAAAGATAAGCCCACTGCGTTACCTCGCCATTTCTCGCTCTATGTTGCCTATATCTGTCCTTGGGCCACCCGTGTTTTGATCGCTCGGTCATTGTTTGAATTGGAAAATGTTATCGATTTGAAAGTAACTCACCCAAGATTGAGTGATGAAGGTTGGTTTTTTGGAGAATATGCAAACGCAACGGCACCTAGCGACGTTGAATTTTCTCATATGCATCAACTGTATACACAAACTGATGCTAACTATACCGGCAGAGCAACAGTTCCTGTACTTTGGGATAACATTACTGGAAAAATTCGCAACAATGAGTCTTCTGATTTACTGAGAATACTCAATGAAGATTTTCGCCCACTTCACAACAGCTCATACAACATTGCGCCTATTGAGCTCTTACCCGAAATAGATGACTTCAACGAAAAAATATACAACACGTTTAATAATGGCGTTTACCGAGCGGGCTTTGCATCCACACAAGAAGCTTACGAAGAAGCATACAACGAGGTTTTTTCTACCTTAGAATGGCTAGAAACGCATTTGCAAGGCAAGGATTACGTGGTTGGTAATCAATTAACGGAAAGCGATATTAGACTGTTTGTAACCTTGGCACGTTTTGATTGTGCCTATTACGGAATATTCAAAACCAACAAAAAAATGATTCGTGATTACGTAAACGTTTCACGTTATTTTGAACAGCTGCTTGAAATAAAGGCCTTCAATGAGAATACCTTTATCGACCACATCAAAGCCGGTTATTACTCAATTAAAGCCTTGAATCCAACCGGTATTATTCCTAAAGGGCCGTATTTACCTTGGTATGGAAAGCTAAAAAATAAAGATGTTTAAGTGCGAAGCTTTAATTCAAGGACTTTAATTCAGAGACATTAATACCAAAATTCAGGCGTTGGAATTCTATTATCAGAACCAAGTATTTAAACCAACGAAAAAATTCAGTTCAATTTGGACTGAATTTTTTCTTGATACTGAAAATATTTTTCTGAATTTCTAGGTGTGTAGTTCAGATTTTTAAAGAGTCCAGACATTTCTGTATAAAAATTCCTGATTACATTTTTATCGTGTAAGTCGGGCAAATGTTGAATAACTGCTTCTAAAAGCGCTAAAAGCTCTATCTGCCGATCTAAGGGCACAGAAACATCAACCGCATCGAATGCATCTTGTTGAAGATACACCTGATCCAATAACATAGATTTTTGATAGACAATAAAGTCTTCCGTCGTTACACCTTCTTCACCGGTCACCTGCATCATTCTTTCTATTTCGTCGCCGCGGTGTAATAAATGCTTTAATGTTGCTACTTTTTGCGACCAGCCTTCACCAAGATTTTTATCAAACCATTTGTTAAGTTGATCAAAATATCGAGACCAAGATTGCAAAGGATCAACCGCAGGATAGAAACGTCGATAAGCACGTTCAGCAGAAAGACCCAAAAAGGTTTTTACCGTACTCAGGGTTGATTGGGTTACCGGTTCTTCAAAATTACCACCCGCCGGTGATACTGTACCAATCATGGTTAAGGTTCCGGTTAACGAAGATTCGTCTTCGCGAACCAATACTCCAGCACGTTCGTAAATTTCTTTAACCGCAGAGTCTAAATAAGCAGGAAACGCTTCTTCGCCAGGAATTTCTTCTAAGCGTCCAGAGGTTTCACGCATTGCCTGCGCCCAGCGCGACGTAGAATCCGCAATTAACAATACGTCATAACCCATTGCCTGATAATACTCACCAAGTGTAATACCGGTATAAATCGAAGCCTCACGAGCCGCGACAGGCATTGACGATGTATTGCAGATAATAATGGTGCGATCCATGAGCGTACCGCCGGTTTTTGGATCAACCAGTGACGGAAACTCGTGAATGGTTTCTACCACCTCACCCGCCCGCTCGCCGCACGCAACCACAATAACAATATCAACATTCGAATAACGAGAAATTAACCCCTGCAACACCGTCTTGCCAGCACCAAAAGGCCCAGGAATACAACCTGTACCACCTTTGGCAATGGGAAAAAATGTATCAATCAAGCGAATCGTGGTTGATAAAGGCTCACAAGGATAACCTCGTTGCGCCCTATTTTTTGCTGTTAAGGTTTTAGCGATAGAGGTTCGAATGGGCCAACGTTGAGACAGCGTAATTAATCGGCGAGTATTATTGTTGGTAACTTGGTTAAATTCGAGATCAGCATCATTTGTTGAAAGTTGTACCAATTCTATTACCGGCTCTGTAACCGTAAAACTGCCTTGCTGAACCCATTCAACTCGCCACACTCCTTGTAAATCAAACGGTGCCATAATACGGTGTTTAAATTTTGATTCGCTGACAAAACCTAAAATATCACCGGCCCTAACGTTGGTAAGCGTTTTTACGTTGGGCGTAAAAAGCCATTTTTTATCGGATTTAAGTGCGTTTATATCAACACCGCGCGGTAAAAAAGTACCGTAAGTAACTGCGATGTCTTCTAACGGATTTTGTAACCCGTCATAAACCATACCCAAAAGCCCTGGGCCTAGATCTACCGAGAGCATTTGATGCGTTTGCATAATGCCGTCGCCAACACCAACGCCAGAGGTACTTTCGTACACCTGTGCATCGGCCCTAATCCCAGAGATTCGTAAAATTTCGGCCTTAAGAAACTCTTGCCGACCAGAGGCAGTTTTACGAGACGGCAAAATATAAATAACTTCGTTTTTAGTTAACGGTAAAAAACCCTGCGAAGTCTCTACACTCTCTAGCGTGATTAAATCATCTTGTACGGCAACCACCCGAGCACTAACTTCAGATTTTGAGTCAACTTGATGATTATTCAATTCTACAGTTACCATTAACTTAAAACTCTGTATAAAACATTATTGTTTAATTTTGCTTAGAAATGCTGATTAATTCTTATATAACTTAATCAGAGCTTCCAATTAATTCTTCCGCCAACTCTTCGGTTACACTTATATTTGCAAGGTGTTTTTGCACATCCGCTTTTGTGTACTCTTGCCAGCTCGATACGATATTCCACTGAAACACATAGATAATGATGGAAAATAAATTAAATTGATGTCGATTTTCGCATCGATAACAAAGATTCCATTTCAACGACAACCTTAATTTCTCGGCTTCTAGAATTTCATCGTTTTCTAATAATGCTTTTATTTTAGCCAACCATGAAAATCGATTACCTAATCCAAAATTCTCTTCTTGCCAGTGCTTTAAAATTGTCTTTTTTAGGTCATTTTGTTGATCAAAAAACCAATGAATCTTCTCTAAATACGATTGTGGTTCGGGAACGGAATAGTATTTTAGCGATTTGGCTAAAAATAAATAATCGATTGTCCATTGCATGATTAAAAAATCGATTAAAGGCTTATTGGTAAGCGTTTTAAAACTTGAAGCCAAGTCCAAATTCAAAGCAGATGTAAAATCTGCGCCAACGGCTTTATGAAAATAAACACGTTCAAGGTGATAGACCAGCCTTTGTTCTTCTATCGGCAATATAGACAAACGTTTTTCTAAGGTTATTCTAGAGGGTATAAGCTGCGGAATTTCGTACGACGACCTAAACCCGGATAAACTCGACTTAACATAAATATAGGCATGATTCGTCATTGTTTATTACCGTTAATGTATGATGCCTTCGAGCACAGCTCTAAATCTTGGGTTTATGTATTCCATTAAAATTGCTTTAATAGATTCATCGGTTAAATCGACTTGAATTTGTTTTTCGACCAATCGAATTTGAATTCCTGAAGTACCCTTAACACCCTGCTTAAAAGTAATTCCCTTAGATAACATGTCTTTTTGAATGGAGAAGATAAAATCGGCCAACTCCCCTTTAGATGCACTTTCAGGGTCTTTAGTAATATCGTCGAGTTTCAGTAGTTGTTCTGGCAGCAGAATTTCATAGCTATCGTGCAATTCAAATTTATTTTCGCCCAATATTTTGTTGCATGCCGCCTGCACAAAAGATTTTATCATATCGGGATGGACCAGCGTTTCTTTAACCATACGTTCCACGTCGGACGAGAACTGAGTTTTTATATGATTTTTAATATCAATGATGAGATCTCGATAAGCAATCGCCATGGCATCATGAGCCGCGGACTGCTCTTTATCAATGCGCTCTTTTGTATTTTTTAAAATGGTTTCGGCGTTCTTTTTAGCGTCCGCAATTATACGCTCTGCTTCTGATCGAGCATTTGTAATGATACGATTAGATTCATCTTGTGCAGCCTTTACGCCTTCAATTTTAAGGCGCTGAATCAACTCATCAACACCGTTCGAGTTTTTTTCTGATTTATCATTCATAGATTCAACTCGCTGGAGAAAGACTACCAATTAACACCAAGGCGAAAATAAATACAAACACACCAAAACCTTCAACAATTGCTACAGGTGTGATTGATAAGCCAAAAACACTGGGCTTTTCTTTAATGGTATTAATCGCAGAAGCAGCGAGACGCCCCTGCCAAGAAGCGGCGTATAACAGCGATATTCCCGACAAAACACCAATAGCAAACAAGCCGGGTGCCTCTTCAGCGATGGCTACATTTTGTAACGAGAACATAAGCACAATGCCGTAAATAACAAATGTTGAAGGTAATACCGATAATCCAATATAGCGCCCATAACCTGAATCCGTATCAAGCAATGCTCCCACCGCCGCCTGTCCAGCGTAAGAACAGCCAAGTACACTGCCGATTGCTCCAAGTGCTACAGGTGCAAATATTCCTACCCAAGCGAGCAGTTCAAAAAATTCACTCATAATCAATCTCTTTCAAATAAAACGGTTTAAAAACATAGCCTTCTCCGGGATCAGACCAGTTGTAGAACTCGATAAAATTCAGACGTAAACCATGTACAACACCAGACATAACACCCAGCACAATATTAACCAAATGCCCGATAATAAAAATGATCGCGCCAAAGATGTATCCTATACCGGCCTCATTAAAAAATTGTGCCGACAAGTTATTAAAGGTAATTGCCAATGAGGCACTGGCCAAACCTAGGGCAAACAAACGCATATAACTCAAGGCGTCACCGAATAATTTGGTTAAATTACTCAGTGCTACAAACCCCGAAATTAATGACTTTTTAATGTCTTTACCACGAAAACTCTTTAATGGTTCGCTGAACACAAAAATCAATGCAAACCCCGCCGCCATCAACCATGAAAGAGAAGTCAAAAATTCTGTCTGATTCATAAACAGCCAATAGCAATAGCCACCGGTTGCCACCAAACACCAGCCCAGTTTTGACAATAGATTCAGCGAAAACTTTTCAGAATTTGTCAGTGAAGAAACAGCACTGGTAATATTTGCGAGAACGATATGAATAACACCGATACCTACGGATATTTTCATCATCCAATTGTAGTTATTCAAATCAATTATTTTTAAATCAATAACGGTAGATATGGCGCTCATTTCATAGCCGAAAAAACTACCAACCATCAGCCCCCAAATCGACGATGCCAAAAATATCGAAAACATTAATGAGTCAAACTGCTTAACGATGGAGTTTTTTCTATAAATGAAACCAATTGCTAAAAACAAAATACTAAGAACAAGCGCATAACCAACATCGGATAAGATAATGGCAAAGAATACCGAGAAAGACAGATATAAATGTATCGATGGGTCCCAACGGTTGTAATTAGGCGTTTGATAAATAGCCGACAGAATGGCACCTGCCGAAAAGAAAGACTGTGGAGCCAGTAGCGTTGGTGGCGTATCATTATCTGGCGGTGACTCAGCAATGAACGCGAATCCAACCTTGTCAGACAACAACTTAAGCTCGGCGAGCTTTTTAACAGGAATCCACGCTTTTAATACAAAAAATCCCGACTCGTCTTGAATACTCGCCAATGCTTTAGCAAACTGATTACGATTTTGAATTTCAGCGACTTTAGACTTTAGGACGAAAACGTATTTTGAAAGAGCGATTCTTTTTAAATTGCACTCTTCTATTTCTAATGTGATTTTTTCTTTTTGATTATTTAATTCAGACAAAGAAAGGCTGCCAAGATCATCTCTATGAGCCTTATCTATATTGGGCGTTTTCTGATCTTCGGAAATAACGACTACATAATAATATTTATGGGTTTTATTAACCATTTGCCATGGGTATTCAAGTTCATTCAACTGACGTTGGTTTTTCACCGGAAATCGATAAAACCATAACGTAAAATATTGATCGAACTTAGACTCTGGCAGGGTAAAATTACCCCACGGCTCTATCAGTTTGATTTGTTGATTAATTACATCCAACTGATCATTTTTATGCTTTAGATCGGCTTTTAACGTAATAATATCATCAAGAATAGTTTCAATCGTTACACTCGACAAGGTTCTCAATTGCGGCAGCGTTGCGACTGTATTGTGTAAAAACTGTATGGCTTCTTGGTATTTTTTTTCTAAATCACCAGTGTTTAACGAAATATTGGTGTTTAACGAAGTATTGGTTTGTGACGGTTCGGAGTCTATTATGTGCAAGCAACCAAAACGCTGTAGCTCTGCGACAACCGTATTTTTGTTTTCGTGACTGGCCGCGACGGTTAATTTTTTAAGTTTTTCAATAGCCATAATCTACTTATGTCTCGACTTAGCTATTTTAGAAGTCACAACCGCCTCTCTGGCTCGATCACCCAAATAGATTTGAATTTTACGAATATTCTCCACTGCCTCTGGAATGAGAATTTTTTCAAACAAATTAACTCGTTGGGTTACTTTTTTTAAAGCAGCCGTTAATATTAAAATATTCTCTTTTAAAACGCGTAACTCTAGTTGCAGGCGCAGAATAGCTTGTAACTGCTGAAGGTATCGAAAATACCAAAAAAACTCAGCATTTATAGGCGTATTTGGCTGAGAATAACGAATAGAATCAATCATCTTTAATTTACTACCTGCTACAACCCAAGGACGATACTCAACGTCTATCACCCGCAAATTCAGGTCATCGGCCATTGAATATACCGATACCATGGGAATATTGTCGTGCAACCAATTCACAGCTTGATCATAGTCACGATTTACATCATCTATTTTTCGTTCAAGCTCTTTAATGGCTAAGCGTAACTGCTGTCGTTTTAAATCTAACGCCGGTACAAATTTTTTGTACGACGCCAAATTATTTTTTTGTTGTGTTAAGGTCGATTTGGATAACAATAATTTTGTCATTTATGGCTATCGCTTAAGTCAGTGTTTAAGAGGTAAAAAATACTTATTCACCAAATCTTGTTTCATAAGCAGTTGGTGCTCGTCAAAACACTCCGCTAAGATGCTCCAACTTTTATCGAGCGCAGATTCAAGGCTCATGGATATGTCTAGCGACATAAAGTTATCTTTAAAGAGTTTGCCAAACTTAAGCAATTGCCAGTCAAAATCGCTCAGTTCGAAGGCCATGGCTTGTTTTTGTTCGGCTTCAAGACTGCCTGAATAAAATCGAATCATGGTATTCATGATTTGGCTGTGATCTTCTCGGGTTTGCTTGCCAATCACTAACTGTTTCAGTCGTGATAATGACCCGAAAGGATCTAACACACCGTTATGCAGATAAAACTGACCCTCCGTTATGTAACCCGTATTGTCGGGCACCGGATGGGTTACGTCATCACCGGGCATGGTAGTGACCGACAAAATAGTAACCGAACCACCTTTGGCGTAATCGCAGGCTTTTTCGTAACGTTTAGCAAGCTGCGAATACAAATCGCCAAGGTAGCCTCGGTTAGAAGGAACACGTTCGCTGGCGATGCCAATTTCTTTTAGTCCGTCTGCGTAGGCGGTCATATCAGTGAGTAAAACCAACACTCGTTTGTTTTCTTCTAACGCAAAATGTTCTGCTACCGCGAGCACTAGGTCTGGCACCAATAAACGCTCAACAATAGGATCGGACGCCTGATTTACAAACATAACCGATTTGGCAAGCATGCCTGCGTTTTCAAAGGCGGTTCGAAAATAATGGAAATCGTCAAACACCAAACCCATTCCGCCAAAGACAATCATATCGGCATCGGCCTGCACACCAATACGCGCTAAAAATTGATTGTAAGGCTCTCCAGATACCGAAAAAATAGGAATTTTTTGGCTTTCTACCAAACAATTAAACACGTCGATCATGGGCACATTGGTGCGAATAATTTTCGAAGCCAAGGTACGGCGCATGGGATTAACGGTAGGACCGTTGATGTTGATTTTATTGTCGAACTCTAACGATGGGCCTTTATCGATAGGCTGACCTTTACCATTAAAAATACGACCTAAAATGTTGTCAGACGCGGTTACTTGCATGGGATGGTTTAGAAAAGACACTCGCGCATTGGTTGCTAGGCCTTTTGTGGATTCGAAAACCTGTAGAGAAACAATATCGTCGCGAATGTCTAAAACCTGTGCTAAACGTGAGCTTGCATTATCTGAAGTTAAAACCGCTAAATCGTGCAAGCGAACGACGGGATTCTCACCCTTTTCGGGTACTGGAATTCTGACACGAACAATGTCGCCAACAATTTCGACAATAGAACTAAATGAACTACCAGAACCCAACATTCATGCCTCACTTTTGAGGAAAATTAAAAAAACTGTATCGCTCGTCTAAATAAAGATCTGCAATCTACTTAACACCAAGCGTTTCATTCGCGATATGCTTACTGCGAGTGCTCTTTTAGACAAGCCAGTAGACTTGATTTTTATAACATTTGTTCAGTTTACAGAAAAGCCTCTTTCGCAGAGTTTTAATGTATCTCAAATTTTTGGTGGAAAGATGCTCATATACGAAGAAACCACGAGTGCGCCTAGAGTTTCAATGACAAATACATGCAAACTTCGATACAGACCTGTTCTTAAAGGGCAGATTCTTAAAATTGTAAAGATATTGGAAATCGCATTTCCGATTCGCTAATCAACTCAACAATGAGCCAACCAGAGACTCACGGGTGTTGTGACAGGTGACTGGATTACTACTAAGGATTTGAATTGTAGAAACACGTACAGAAAAACGTTGTACATATTTAACAAAATATGAACAACCGGCAGATTAAAACATGAAGATGAAAATCGTCTTTTGATGCGTTTATTAACTCTTTCAGGCTTTAAATATAATAACTGCAATATAATATTGCCCATTCTAACACACATCCTTGTGTGGTTGAGACTTTAGATTCAGCACTTTTTATATGCAATTCTGCGGATATCTATTTACTGAGTTAGTGCTCAATTAACCAACAATGATGAATTTTGCTATTGCGCTTAAAGTCTGGATCGATACTCTCTTCTTTAAAATCGGTAACCTTGTAATGTGCAAGCTCTTCTTGGTTTAACTTAAAGCTTCGCAAATTATTCGAGAAAATTAAAATACCGTCTTTAGTCAATAAATCCATACAACGCTTAATCAGTCCAACGTGATCTCGCTGAATATCCAATATCGATTCGGTCTTCTTAGAGTTAGAAAAAGAAGGCGGATCAAGTAAGATTAAGTCGAAACCTTCACGGCAATTTTTTAACCACTCAAAACAGTCGGCTTGTTCAAAGCGATGTTTATTGCTGACTAATTTGTTTAATTGGAAGTTTCTTTTCGCCCAATTAATATAGGTATTCGATAAATCAACGCTTACCGTTTCGCGCGCGCCACCCAACGCAGCCTGCACACTTGCGGTACCGGTGTAGCAGAATAAATTTAAGAATTTTTTATCTTCCGCAATGTTGTAAATTTCTCGTCTTACAGGCCTGTGATCTAAAAATAACCCAGTGTCCAAATAATCCCACAGGTTTACTTCAAACGTAGCTGCACCTTCTTGAACCAAAATAAGCGGATGCTGGGATTTTTGATCGGTTAATTTTTGATACTGCTGAGTGCCTTTATTACGGCGACGCTGTTTTAGGCTGATTTTTGCTTCGTCGGTCTGAAAATCACATTCAACGGCCGAAACTATTTCTTCAAAGCGTGTTTGGGCTTTTTTCTCATCAACACTTTTTGGCGCTTGGTATTCTTGAATATGGTAATAGTCACCATATACATCAATAGCCGCAGAATATTCTGGAATATCGGCATCATAAAGGCGATAACATTTAATATCGTAATTTTTGATCCATTTACTTAATTGCTTTTTATTTTTATTCAGGCGATTAAGAACCATGGTCGCCCCCTCACTCAATTGGCGGCGGCGGGCCAAGTGCGGATCACGAATGGTATTAACAAAAAACTCTTCTTTAATATCAAACAGCAATAGCTCGGTAGCAAGACTACCGTTATTGAGTTTGTATTTTTTATGGGCCTTTAAACCCATGTTTTTTGCCGCTTCTAGGTTGCCGGTAAAAACACCCGCCTGCCAACCTTTAAAGTCGGCACGCATGGCTGTACCCAGTTCGCGGTATAAACCGCCCAACTCTGCAATTTCACCCAATCGCTCGCCATATGGCGGGTTGGTTAAAATCAAGCCGTGATCAATGTGTGTGTGCGTAGGCTTTTTAAAAGCAGACACAGGTTTTGTTATTACACGAACCTTGTCACCCAGCCCCGCTTTATGAATGTTGTGTTCTGCCGATTCTAATACGTGTTTATTGATGTCATACCCGCGAATTTCTGGAATTTTCTCCAGATCTATTGCCGCCCAAGCTTCTTCACGCAGGTCAAGCCATGCTGCTTTGTCGTAATTTAACCAACGTTCAAAGGCAAATCCCGCGCGACTAATGCCTGGCGCCATATTGGCCGCCATCATTGCACCTTCAATTAAGATGGTGCCCGAGCCACACATAGGATCAAGTAACGCAGCACCTTGTTGTGCCAACTCAGGCCAATTTGCTCGGTACAATAACGCTGCTGCTAGGTTTTCTTTGAGCGGTGCGGCACCTTGTTTTTGACGATAACCTCGCTTGTGTAAGCTTTCACCACACATATCCATATACAAGGTAAGCACACCCTTGTTTAGGCGAGCAATAATTTGCAAATCTGGATTATTTTTTTCAACAGATGGACGCTCAGAAAACAGGTTTCTGAAGCGATCAACAATACCATCTTTAACTTTTAAAGCACCGTATTGGCTGTTGCGAATTAGCTCGTTGGTGCCTTGAAAATCAACCCAAATGGTACCTGTCGGAGACAAATACTGCTCCCAAGCCACATCACGAGCCAAGGTGTAGATGTCGTCATCGGCTTTGATTTTGCCATTGCCAACCGGCTGCAACACCTTATTAGCAATTCTCGACCACAAGCAAACCTTGTAGGCGGTTTTTAGGTCAGCGTCGAACCACACTCCGCCCACGGTCTCGCGCTTAAACTCGGCGCCAATAGCTTTGATTTCTTGGATTAGGAGCTGCTCAAGCCCTTTGGGACAGGTTGCGTAATATTCGATCATCTGATTACTTATAGCGTAGAAAAAGTGGGCGATTCTACCTAAATCATGTACCAATTACGAACAGAAAGAAACACATTAAACACTCAACTCATAAAACCTCACATTGGGATTCGATAAAAGGTTCGGAATTGAGATTTACACATGAGGTAAAGACATGGCGCTCGGTTAAAACTGCAACCCCAGTTAGCTGTAGTGGTTACAGCTAAATAGAAATGTTCTCACTGGAATACATTTAGGAATCTTCGATTAACGCCTTCATATTTTTTATTAGGGTAAACAAATCAGAAATATGAACTTTAATTTCTTCAGACTATAAATCACTTACCGTTCTTAAAAATGGCGACCAATCCTTGTATTGCTGAAAACGTTAGATTGATCAGAGCTTCTTTTACATAAACGTCGATAACAAGATAAAAGCCCATAAACATCTGACAAATAATGACCTGAAAAACAAAAAAAGCCCAGCATTATGCTGGGCTTTTTTATAAGCTTTTAACTATTAATTAGAAGCAACTTTCTTTGCGTAATTTAAGTGTACTATCATTCATAAATACTGCGCGATGATCAGATACTGAAATTACTTTTTGCACGCCAATATCAGAAAGAATTAGGTTGTGCTCATCAACAGACCATGTACCAGATTTTTTGGTAAGGGTATCCATCCAATCGTAGGTACCGTCTTCGTTAAAAGTTAGGTTCACCTGCTGAGACTCTAGTTTACCGGCGCTTTCTTTTTCGTATAAGCACCAAGTTCCTACTAATTCGTCTGACTCAAAAGCAGATGCAGCCATAGAACCACATGCTAATAATCCGGCCAAAGCAAGTTTAGTTACATTTTTCATGAGGCGTTCTCCTTAAATACTATAAATTTTAAACTGGTAGAATTCTTTGGAAGTTGTAGGGTTGTACTCAAGCCTTGCTTTAAGGTAATACCAAAATAATTTGTTATAGTATTACAAGAAAAATAAGCTAAATATCATCAGACAAAAATTCCGAAACTCAAACTTCAACACCTAAATTAATTACTAGTATTAAGCATTTTACGTAGAATAAGTTTTGGCATTTACCTAAAAGCACTTCCGTCTTGCTATGGATGTACTATACCCCTGTGGAAGATTCAAAAATTGATTTAAAACAGATTTTATCTCTGTTTATAAATTTGTATTTATGAATACAAATTTAAAGAACGCTCGTTTTACGAAGTTATATTTTTTGATGAAGAAAACAAACATCTGGAATTTGGTAATTTTGGCGATAAAGCTAGGTGGCAATTTCGTAAAGTTCTTTAGAGCAGGCTCTTTATAAACGACCTTTTATAGAGAGCTCTTTATAAAGAAGAAACTTTAGGTTAAACAGTATTCTCACCACCAAAATCACTATCAATATAGTCACGATTACTAAATAAGCAAGAGAATCAAATCGTCGGTGGTGAGCTGGTTTTATTACAAATACTAATAGAAAACTCCAGTTAACAAGAGTTTGCAACAACTCAGGAAGTAGTTGTTAATTTCAAGAACAGTAAGTGATTGAAATTGAATAGAAATCGGTAATCACAGTGTCATATTTTCTCACTGATTCAATCGCGATCGAGTTAATTGAGCGGTTGCAATAGTTATTGATGCATTTATTTTAAAATATTAAAAACAATAAGGTTATTTGAACAACTTGTTTCTAAATTAATCACCCATGTATTAAACGCGTTTATTTTGCGAAAATAATACACCTACGTTAAACAAGTGATTTAAATTTTTATGGCCTATAGTCATATAACTGCAATCCTTTAGAAACATAAATTCATTCCCAATTGGTCAAATATTTGTTGTACTGGCAATCCGGCTTTCGAAAAGTTTATTTATTACCCTAGGTTAAAGTACCAAAATAAAACATAGCTGATTCGAAACTATTCTCTCATTCGGTTGTATTTTATTAAGCGTAATAAAATAAACGCGTCGGTAGTTACCATAACCAACCATGAGGTATACCAATATATGAAACGTCAGAAGCGCAACCCATCTGAACGAGCATTCATAAAAGGCTACATGGCAGGCTTTGAAGGAAAATCCAGAAGCTTGTGTCCGCATGAAACTCAAAAAACGCGGCACGACTGGTTAAATGGTTGGCGTGAAGGACGAAACGATCAATGGGATGGTTTTAATCGTCAGGCGTCAATGGAAAAAATTAACAACCTCTAAATTAAATACAACCAATTTATCTATTACTCATCGCATACAGCCTTTAAATTTGGCCGATCTGAGGTTTTAGAGCTTACCGATTTATTATAAACCTTGGATTTAAATGAACACTCTCACATTTTAAGGAGGTTCTTGTTATTCAATGGTGATACATATTTAAACCCAGCAGGTCTCGATAGAGACCCATGGAGCAGGTATTCCCTGCTCCAATTCTAGCCAAATGTACTTACAAGAAGTTTGGCGTTCAACCTACCTGCTGTTCAACACATTCAAAACATCTATCGATCAATCAATACATCTACCGTTCAACACATCTGAACATCTGAAAAGTCCCAAAAATTGATACTCAGATTGGAAATTGATAAATCCCTCTCACACTTATTGCTGTTGGCTCTATAGCTGTAAGCTCTTGGCAAAAAAAATCTTTTACAATTTCTAAATGTCTAGTAAGTAGTTGTTATTGACTAAAACCCTAGGTTAATTAGAGTTTTTGTTACAGAATTTGGCTGTGTTTATCTAGGCAGTCGATTTGTAAACTCCACTAACTCTTTTATAAGTTTTGGCCCTTGATAAATAAACGCAGAATAAATTTGTATTAGACTCGCACCAACTTCGAATTTTTCTTCGGCACTGTCTATATCGTGAATGCCGCCAACACCAATGACCGGTATGCTGTCATCAAGGTAGAATTTTAGTATTTTTAAGGTATCGGTAGATTTATCAAAAACCGGAATACCCGATAGACCGCCCGCTTCTTGGCCGTGGGCATCATCATCAACCGTAGATTTATCGATCGTAGTATTCGTAGCAATAACACCATCAATAGCTTGTTCATTAAAAGTTTCAGCAATGTCTTGAATTTCTTCCGGCGTCATATCGGGTGCAATTTTCACCAATATTGGTTTATAAATATTGTGAATTTCGGCAAGCTCTTTTTGCTTGAGTTTAATACCTGACAATAAGGTTTTTAATGCTTCACCAAATTGCAGATTACGCAGCCCCGGAGTATTTGGTGACGAAATATTTACCGTAATGTAATCGGCATAGGGATAAACGCGCTCCAAACAATAAATGTAATCATCCAAGGCGTTTTCTTCAGGGGTAATTTTATTTTTGCCAATATTGACCCCCAAAACTCCGCTATAACGGCGGTTTTTAATGCGTTCAACTAGATAATCAACACCCTTATTATTAAAACCCATTCGATTGATAATGGCTTCGTGGGTAGGTAGACGAAATAACCGAGGCTTATCATTACCTGCTTGAGGTTTTGGTGTAACGGTTCCAACTTCAATAAAACCAAATCCTAAATCACCTAATGCATTGTAATAATCTGCGTTCTTATCAAGACCGGCGGCCAAGCCAACGGCATTGGGGAACTCAATTCCGAACACCTCTACCGGTTGAGTATTTTCAGGTTTTGAAAGAAGCCCGGTAAGCCTTAAACGCTCTGCTGCGCCTAAAAAATCCAGTGATAATTCGTGAGCGTTTTCTGCATCAAGTTTAAACAACAGTTTTCTTACAAGTGAGTACATTGGTTTAGCCAAATTTTTGGGGGTTTTAAGTAAACATCTAAAAGCCTAATACAGCCGCCAGTATAAACTAATTTGGGTAATTTCCTGTGTTTTTGACAGTACGTGAAATGCGCACGTACAGATTAGCGACGAAAAATATTGACTAAGATATCAATTAAGATAGTTTTTGAACGTGTTTCATACGATTATTTTGATCAAAATAAAGTCTAAATTGACCATGAATGCCGGAATGAGTTAACCAGGGTTTTAGAAAAGCAGCGGGAAATTGTACTTTGCGACCATCAGTAGCCGTCGCGATAACAGGCGCCTGCCCACCGGAGGTGTACAGCTTTTGCAACTCTACGGGTGAGATATTGAGATTAAGATCGAGATACGCATCCATCATAGTTAGAGTTAAGCCCTCCAAACCTCAGTTGTCTAGGAGTCAATCCCTAGATACCGAGGCCTAAAGAGCTTAAACAATATCTAGGAACCTCTGATTAACTCATCCGCGGCTCAATCAGAGGGCAGAAATTGAACATGCGATTTCAAATTTCTTGACAATTTCAATGACTTACGGCTCTTGGAAATTGGCGATACATCCTTGTGTCGCAAGAAACTCTAGGTTAATCAGAGTTTCCTCTTGTTGATTATTACTGGTTATTAGCAACCAAAGCCAAAGAGCCGGTACACATTGGCGCGTCGTCGCCCAAACTTTGGCAAAAACTTGAAGCCTGAGCCAAGTCATACAACTCGCGCATAGCCACAGAGAACATAGCAAAGTCTGAAATATTGCTGCTTTGTAACTCTAACATCATAGAAACCCAGCGATCGTGCATTTCTTTGTGTTGTTTTGCCCAAAGGTTGTATGTTTCTTCGAGAGACATGTCATCCGGTCTGAGACGTACAAACGATTCTGTTAGTGAACGAACTTGTACTTCCATATCATCCAAGAAGGACTCTCTCGCCATTGCTTGCCAATAGTTTTCAACGGATACATCGGAAATTTGCTTAGAGAACCAGTTCAAACCGAGTCGATCGCTCAAATAAAAGAAGACATGTGCGACCTGTTGTAAATCAGCGTTGCAGTGTTTTGCCGCTTCAACGACACCTAACCCAGAATAAAGATTTGCAGGCAACGCCGATGCTTTCGCATACTGATCAGACAGCCCCAAGCTTGTTAAACGATCGTAAACTTCTTTCCATCGGTCTAATTCATCGCCCTCTAAAACATTCGGCATAATATCGCCAAGTTTTACCAAAGACCCAGAAAAGTGTTCGATCTCCTCGCTTGGATTTAAACGTGACCGACGATTACGCAAGAACCAACGTGTACCGCGTCTTACTCGGCGCACAAGATTATCTAACTCACCCAATTGAACAGCGGCATTTTGTTTGAAGTCTAGGTTTTCTATTTCTTTGCGTAGCTTCGGCATACTGAAAGCATCACGAGCGGTGATATACGCGCGCGCGATGGTCGTCGCTGGAGCTCCGGTTGATTCTAATAATCGATGGAAAAAGGTAATACCACCATTATTCACCAGATCATTTGCCAACTGAGTTGCAACAATTTCTTTACGTAAAACATGAGCGTAAATTTCGTTAGCAAATTTCTCTCTTAACTGCACCGGGAAAGCGGTTTCAATAATTTTTACGATGTACGGGTCGTTAGCAATTTCATCGTTGGCGAATAACTCTTTCAGAATGACTTTAACGTACGAAATCAGCACTGAAAGTTCGGGACGGGTTAAGCTTTTATTGTGTGTATGTCGCTCTAAAAGGGCTTCTTCATCGGGAAGGAATTCGAGTTTACGATTTAAACGCCCTTCCACTTCGAGTTGACTGATCAAACGTCGATATTCGGCAAATCGCTCCTCTGCGGTAAAATGAGCCAAACTAATGGCCTGCGTCTGTTGGTAATTATTCTCCAAAACTAATTGCGCGACCGAATCGGTCATATCAACCAGAAGCTTGTTGCGCTGCTTTGCGGTCATATCACCCTGAGCAACCAGTTTATCAATTAAAATTTTGATATTAACTTCGTGATCCGAGCAATCAACACCAGCTGCGTTATCGATAAAATCGGTATTACAAGCACCGCCGTTTAAACAAAATTCAACTCGGCCCAACTGTGTCATACCGAGATTGCCACCTTCACCAAATACCTTACAACGAAGATCTCGACCGTCAATGCGTAAGGTGTCATTGGCTTTGTCACCAACGTCTGCATTATTTTCTTCAGAGGATTTAATGTAGGTTCCTATACCGCCATTCCACACCAAATCAACGGGCGATTTTAAAAGCCGGTTAATTAAATCATTGGGCGATAATTTATCTTCGACAATACTAAAGCGCTCTTTCATTTGTGGCGTAATGGTAATGCTTTTTGCCGAACGCGAGAAAATGCCACCACCTTGGGAAATTAATTTAACGTTGTAATCCGACCAACCCAACTGTGGATTTTCAAATAAACGTTGTCGTTCATCAAAACTGGTTGCTGCATCTGGATTTGGATCAATAAAAATTGCTAAATGATTAAAGGCCGCGACCAAACGAATGTGTTTTGACAGCAACATACCGTTGCCAAACACATCACCACTCATATCGCCAATGCCAACAACGGTAAAGTCTTCCTCTTGAATATTAATGCCTTTTTCTTTGAAATGACGTCGCACCGAAACCCAGGCACCTTTGGCGGTGATACCCATGCCTTTGTGGTCGTAACCTTGACTGCCGCCAGAAGCGAATGCATCACCCAACCAATGGTTGTATTCCAGAGAAATTTCATTGGCGATGTCGGAAAATGTCGCCGTTCCTTTATCGGCGGCAACCACCAAATAAGGATCATCGCCATCGTGACGAACGACTTGCTCGGGCGCAATTGTCTCACCACCAACAAGATTATCGGTAATATCTAACAACCCTTTGATAAAGGTTTTATAGCAGCGTACGGCTTCGGCTTGCATTGCCTGGCGAGTTGCTTCTTTGGGCGGTTGTTTAACCACAAAACCACCCTTCGCACCATTTGGAACAATCACCGCATTTTTTACTTGCTGGGCTTTTACTAAGCCTAATACTTCGGTTCGATAATCTTGCAATCGGTCTGACCAGCGCAAGCCACCACGGGCAACTGGGCCGCCGCGAAGATGCACACCTTCAATTTGCGGCGAATACACAAAAATCTCGTACATGGGGCGAGGTTCAGGAATTTCTGCAATTTGGCGAGGCGCAAGTTTGAAAGAAATATAATCTTTAAAATTACCGTTTTTATCTTTTTGATAATAATTGGTGCGCAAGGTACCGCTCATTAGCTCTAAGTAACGGCGAATGATTCGATCGTCATTGAGATTATCAACACATTCTAACGCATCAATAATTTTGCTTTTTAACCGCTCTGTACGCGAACCATCGTGTTTATTCGATTGATTCATTCGCGGATCAAACTTACTCTTGAATAAAGCAATTAAATTACGAGTAATATCAACGTGGGTAGCCAATATATTCGCGATGTAACTGTGACCAAAATTGTTGGCTACTGTTTGTTTCATGTAACGTGAGTACGCACGCAGAATCGCAACTTCACGCCAATTAAGGCGAGCCCCTAAAACGAGTCGATTAAAGGCGTCACTTTCTACCTTACCCAACCAAATGGCTTCAAAAGCTTCCTGGAAAATTCGCTTGGTAGCGCTTACGTCGATATTATTTTTGCCGTCAAAAACCAGCTGAAAATCGTGCAACCAAATCATTTTCGAACCATCAGGCTCAATATCATAGGGAAACTCCCCTAAAACACGAAGGCCAAGATTTTCTAAAACCGGAACAACAGTTGAAAGCTCTAGTGCTTTACCGGCGTGAAACACTTTAAAACGAATTTCGTTAGGTTTAGCGTTGATGGATTGATAAAAACTCATCGCAACTGGAGTTTGCTCGTTCAATAAAGCAATGGTTTCAATATCGGCAACGGCAGAACGTGCATCATAGGATTCGCGATAAGCATCCGAAAATGCATTTTCGTAGACACGATACTCTCGTGTGCCACGCTCTTCACCCAAGGATTCTAATAAAGCGTTGAATAAATTTTCGTCCCAACCGCGGGTAATATCGATAATTTTGAGTTCAAGTTGACGAGCATCGTATTCAACTTTTGTGTTGGGTTTAATTCGGAAAACTAAATGAGCACGGGCGAGTATCGACTCAGAAAAATAGGTATTGAATTCGCATTCTTCTGCTTCAATTTCAGAGGCAATTAATTCTTGAATTTTTAATCGAACTTGCGTACTAAAAATATCGCGCGGTACATAAACTAAACAGTTAACGAATTTTCCATAAGGATCGGTACGCATAAACAAACGCACCTGAGCACGTTCATTAATTTGTGCCACGCCGGTACTGACCTTTAACAAATCTTCGCTAGAAATTTGAAACATTTCATCGCGGGGAAAGGTTTCTAAAATTCTGATGAGTGATTTGCCTTCGTATGAAACCGGGTCTGTTTCGGTCTTTACTAAAACATCGTTAAATTTGGTGCGAATTAACGGAATGGCTGCAACCTTATCGTCATAAACAGTACTGGTATATAAACCAATAAACCGGCGTTCGCCACACACCATTCCCGTAGCATCGTATTTTTTTACAACGACGTAATCTGAATACACGCCACGATGTACTTTTGAACGAGAACTGGATTTTGTAAAAGCAATACATTCAGAAGATTTATAGAACGCATCCATCCCTTGATTAAATTGATCCAGCGGCAAAGGATCAACTTTAGTATTAGATGTTACAAATATCCCTTTGCGACTTTTAGTAACTTCTTGCAAACGAAGAGAACTGGAAGAGTCATCGTTTTTTGAAGTATTGACGATATCGAATTCACTGTAGCCTAAAAAGGTGAAGTGTCCGTCGGCCATCCAAGATAAGAATGCTTGGGATTCTTCCACCAAATTCTTATCGGCGGCACTATTTTTTAGCGCAAAATCTAAATTTTTACGGGCAATTTCAACTTCATCACACATCGGATGATAATCATTTACAACCGCCGTCAAATCACGAATGGTGTTTACAATTGACTCTTTTAAGGCAATTAACTGACTTTGATCGGTATGTAAATTTATTTCGAAATACACTAAAGCAATTTTATCGACGACATTATTTTTTGTACTCGTATCGATTTTTTCATTACGATCGAGAACTTCCAGTAATTCGCCATTCGAATTTCTTACAGTTTGTAATACGTGGCTCTTAAGAAAATGAACTTGTATATTACGTCTATTTAGCTCTAATCGAATTGATTCGGTTAAAAATGGCATATCCTTAATACAAACTTGAATGACCGTATGCCCACACAACCAGCTGTATTCTTCAAGATTTGGGTTATACACAAAGACTTCTTTTTTGCTTTGTTTATACTCTTGAATAATTTTCCACCATCCCATTAAAAAACCGTAAATATCGGTGTAGGGTCGGCCTTGAAATTCATTAAGAGGGAACCGATTAAAATAACGCTTAGAAAAATTGATAAGTGCCACATTGTTGGTGGCAGGGGATTTTTCATTGATGACTTCTTCCAAACGTTGTAAAAACTGCTCCACGGAAGTTGTCATAACGGTATTAATTTCCACAATTTTCTCTCCGGAAAACTTTTTTGATGGGTCAAATGGGGTTTAATATTGTCTGACCGTTTATAAAGAACTTATGTTTTTATAGAACAATGATAGTACAGGTGTAATTTTTCGTATTTTGTAGACTCAATAAAAAAGATTTATCCCTGTTTTACACTGTTCTCTTTAGCAGGTGACGCTCAAAACTGGAACTTTCGCACAATCAATCAGTCCCTCTGGCACTACGAGTGTTGATATAATGGCGACTTTGTCCGTCAAATACTGAAATACCTTAAAAGCGTCAACATGCTTATGAGGACAGTAAAACACCAGCCAGCGTTCAATGTGGTACTTTAGTTTTTATGTTAAATCAGAATTCATTATTTGCTCTTAAAGATTGGCTGAATAAAAGTATTATTGGTCAACCTCATTTAATCGACCGTTTATTAATTGCGTTATTGGCTGACGGTCATTTATTAGTAGAAGGAGCTCCGGGACTTGCTAAGACCAAGGCAATCAAAACCTTATCTGAAGGATTAGAAGCGAGTTTTCATCGAATTCAATTCACTCCCGATTTATTACCCTCCGACGTTACCGGCACTGACATATACCGTCCTGAAAACGGTACCTTTGAATTTCAAAGCGGTCCTATTTTTCACAACCTAGTGTTGGCTGATGAAATTAACCGTGCACCGGCCAAAGTGCAGTCATCACTGTTAGAGGCAATGGCTGAACGCCAAGTGAGCGTGGGTAAAACGACCTATCCTCTGCCAGAGTTATTTTTGGTAATGGCAACCCAAAACCCGGTTGAACAAGAGGGTACTTATCCTCTTCCAGAAGCGCAACTTGATCGATTTCTTCTGCACGTCAATGTCGACTATCCGAACGCCGCTTCTGAGAAAAAAATTCTGCAACTCGCCAGAAGCGAAGCCAAACACGAAAATCTTGAAAAACCAACGCCTATTAGCCAAGAAGAATTATTCGCTGCTCGCAAAGAGGTGTTATCTGTGCACATGGCCGACAGTATTGAAGACTATATTGTTAATCTCACCTGTGCGACACGACGCCCCGCCGCGGTTGATATTGATCTCGCCAACTGGGTGGAATTTGGTGTTAGCCCACGCGGCACTATTGCCCTAGATCGCTGTGCCAGAGCCAATGCATGGTTGAACAGTCGAGACTATGTTAGCCCTGAAGACGTACATGCCGTTATTCACGATGTATTTCGCCATCGCCTAATTTTAAGTTTTGAATCAGAAGCCAGCGGTATTAATACCGATGAGGTTATTGATCATCTATTAGAGCTGATTGCCATCGCGTAATCGCCTACGACAATTTTCTAACAACAAACGTAATAGCGAAGTTATTTTGAGCGCGAGACAAGATTTTATACCTACCGGCGCCTATTCTGATTTACAAGCGCTATTGAATACTCGTTTTTTAGTTTCTGGTTTGAAATTGAAACTCGTCGGCCCGAGCAAAGGTATTGTCAACGGCCCTATTCGCACGCGTTTTCGTGGTCGAGGCATGGAATTCGAAGAAGTTCGAATCTACCAACCCGGTGACGATATTCGTACCATCGATTGGCGAGTGACTGCGCGTACCCGGGTTCCCCACACCAAACTTTTTACGGAAGAACGAGAACGTCCTGTTGTTATTCTGGTTGATCAGCGTTCGAATATGTTCTTTGGTAGCCAGGTGTGTTTTAAGTCGGTATACGCTTCTACATTGGGCGCCATGCTGGGCTGGATTGGACTTTCACAAAATGATCGCATCGGTGCGCTCGTCTTTAACGATAATGAGCAGTGTGACGTTAGGCCAAAGCGCGGCAAACACGCTCAACTAGAATTAGTGCACAGACTCAACGAGTTTAATCACAAACTGACGTCGCCAATTGCGCCTTCAGGCAGTCTTTCACTCTCAAACATGTTCAAAGAAACGCTAAGAATTGCACGACCTGGTTCGTTAGTGTTGATTATCAGCGACTTCCACGACTTTTCTGCGGAATGTGAGCAACAGCTAGGCAGTATTTCTCGTCACAGCGACATTACACTGTTTCATACCTTCGATCCTATCGAAACTCACTGGCCAGAGTCGGAATTAGTAGTCAGCGATGGCAAACAGAAAATGCGTGTTAGCGGTCGAGACAACGCATTCCAAAAGCAATACGAAGCTCAATTTAGAAATAACAAATCTAAGTTAACCCACTTTGCAAATAAGCATGCTATTCCCTTGGTTTCTATGGATATCACCACAGATCCTGCATCAGTGCTGCGAAGTATTTATTCGGGAAGAAAATAGTCTGAACAAAATTCAAACACCTAGATCTTAAATTGTGTTTAAACCTGGGTTTGCGGCAAATGCTTACATTGCAACGTGAACTTAACAAAAACAACGGTAATTTTTATATTTTTCAAGCGCTCATTGAAGATATCGCCACAAAAGCATAGAGCAATAAAAGGAAATACTGAGTACCCACTCTTATCATGGATACACAAAAACCAATCGCACCGACTCTAGACAATCTAACGCAAAATGCGCCTGTGGCTGCGCCTCAAACAGGTCTAGAACAATTAAACGACATTTTAGTCCCACAGACAGTCACGACCTATGTCATTACTCCAGGTTTGGTGATTTGCGCGGTTGCCATAGCCATTATGGTAATGGCTGCGTATTTGTTTTACCGAAAACATAAAAAGTCTAATGCCTATAAAAGTATTGCTATTGTCGAACTGCGCCAATGGATGAGCGAACAATCGCCCGACGCTACCATTAACAGTTCACAATTGAGTTATCTGAACGGATTGCTAAAACGAGTAGCAATGTCTCAAGAGGGTCGCCGAAAAGTAGCATCTTTATACGGCGCTAAATGGCAGGATTATTTGACTAGCACCGGTAATCTACCAGAACCTATTGCCGTAGTTCTAAGCGAAAACCAATACCAAAATAACCATTCAGAACACAAACTCAACGAACTTTGTGTGAGCGTCGAAAAATGGATTAAAAATTATCGACCACCAAAAGAGCTGGCGTCATCTAAAACTGTGCAGTCCGAATCCGCCGAGGTCAGCCATGCTTGAATTTTCTTGGCCTTGGGTGTTTGTTTTATTACCGCTACCGATTGTTGTGCGCTTTTTATTGCCCAAGGCACGGCAGCAACAATCTGCTTTGCTAGTACCATTCTTTGCGAACCTAGCGCCTATGGCAGAAACCCAAACCGCTCTCACTCAAACAAAATACGCAAAAATTGCGTGTTTAACCCTTATTTGGCTTGCAATGGTATGCTCAGCCGCCAAACCACAATGGTTGGGCCAACCCATTACCCTGCCAATATCTGGACGTGACCTACTACTGGCGGTGGATATTTCTGGCAGTATGGATACCCGAGACATGCAAGTGAGCGGGCAAACCTTAGACCGTTTAACTGTGGTGAAATACGTCGTTGGCGACTTCGTGGAAAGACGCAGTCAAGATCGTTTGGGCCTAATCCTATTTGGTACCAACGCCTACCTCCAAGCACCGCTAACCTTTGATCGCAATACGGTAAACACACTGCTGCAAGAAGCCCAGTTAGGTTTCGCTGGAGAAAAAACCGCCATCGGCGAGGCAATTGGTCTTGCTATTAAACGACTACAAGATCGTCCAGAGTCCTCTCGCGTTGTTATTTTATTGACCGACGGCGCCAACACCGCCGGTGCGGTAACGCCGTTGCAAGCCGCCGAGCTTGCTCAACAAGCCAAAGTTAAGGTCTACACCATCGGTGTGGGCGCCGAAGAAGTTACTATGCGTAGCTTATTTGATCCGCGCGGCCGCTCTTTTAATCCATCGAGAGATCTCGACGAAGAAACCTTAACTCAAATTGCCGAGATGACCGGTGGCAAGTATTTCCGAGCGAAGAACCCTCAGGAATTAATTCAAATTTACGAAACGCTCGACGAGCTAGAGCCTATTGAGCAAGACCCAGAAACCTACCGCCCTGTGCAAACATTATTTTACTGGCCTTTGCTCTGCGCTCTTATCATCAGTGTCATTTGGTCGTTGGTATTTTTGGTAATGAATCGCCAGAACTTAAGTTTTCGGTCACCCAGCAACCACGCCCATAACAATGCTTCACCAATAAATGCCCAACAAAAAAGTCGTGTTAAATCGCAAAACGCGGTTTAACCCAACCTATTACGCCCAAATATGCATTGATAATTTATGGTAAATCAATACTCAAACTTGAACAAAAACGTCAAATGATCAGCGAATTTCATTTTGTACGCCCCTATTGGTTGTTTGCACTTGTACCCTTGATCGTGATTGCGGTACTGATTGCTAACGCTCGAGTGAATCAATCGGATTGGAAAAAGTTTATCAATCCTAATTTGCTTAACCATCTACTCGAAGTTCAAGGCCAAAGCCAAGGTCGTTGGCCCTATTACGCCCTGCTCGTTATCTGGCTGACGGCAACGATTGCAGGTGCAGGCCCTACCTGGCAAAAAATTCCCCAGCCAACACTCAAAAAAGACCACTCACTGGTCATTCTTTGGGATATGTCACCGTCCATGCTTGCCGAAGATTTAAAACCCTCTCGGTTAGATCGTTCACGCTTCAAGTTGATTGATCTATTGCACACACGCAAAGAAGGCCAAACGGGTTTGGTGGTGTACGCCGGGGAGTCCTACGTTGTTACGCCTATGTCCGACGATACCAGTACCATCACCAGTCAGCTTTCTGCCTTAGAACCCGGACTCATGCCAATTCGCGGTAGTAATACCGAAATGGCCATCGAAGATGCTCTTAAATTGTTTCGCGACTCCGGTGTCGTAGCCGGTGATATTTTATTGATTACCGACGGTGTTGTGCCTTTAGCTGCTCAAACGGTTTCGAATCTTTTAGAATCAACGCCTCATCGATTATCGGTTTTGGGCGTAGGCACGCCAGAAGGTGCACCGGTGCCGTTTGGCGATGAATTTGCTCAAGACCAAAATGGTCAGGTGATTATCGATAAGCTCGATGTCTCAACACTTGAGACACTTGCCCACGAGAATTCCGGCATTTATGCAAGTTTGTCATCGAACTCAAGCGATATTGATCGCCTGTCAGCATTTTTTAACAACGAGCGCGATTTCAACGGAGACGCAGTGTTAAACGAAGATCGTGAATTCGACAGCTGGTACGAATTTGGCCCATGGGCAGTGTTATGCCTACTACCGTTGGTCGCGGTATCCTTCCGTCGCGGTTGGCTATTCGCCTTTGCAATGGTCATGAGTTCGACACTTTTTGTATCTGCATCCAATCCTGCTCAGGCCGCGTCTTGGAAAGACTTATGGTCTACAAAAGACCAACAAGCAAAAGCATTACTTGATGAAGGTAATGCCGAACAAGCCGCCGAACTGTTTAAAGATCAACAGTGGAAAGCGGTTGCAAATTATCGCAGCGAAAACTTTGAGAACGCCGCCGGTTTATTCAATGGTGACGATGCAGTATCTCATTACAACCGTGGTAACGCCCTAGCAAAAGCAGGGAAATTGGATGAAGCCATCGCTCAATACGATGAAGCACTTAAAATCGATCCAGATTTAACGGTTGCCCAAGAAAACAAAGAAATAGTCGAAAACTTAAAGCGACAACAGCAGCAATCCCAACAATCAGACCAAAACTCCGATCAAAATCAACAGAACAATCAAGATCAGCAAAACCAAGACTCTCAAAACCAAGACTCCCAAAGCCAAGAGTCACAAAATCAAGATTCTCAGAATCAGCAAGCAAACTCAGATCAACAACAGCAAGACGCCTCACAACAAGATTCACAGCAGCAAGATCAACAACAAGCCCAAAACGAGCAGCAAGAGCAAGAATCCAAGGAACAATCCGAACAACAGCAACAAGCTGCCAATGAAGAACAAAGTGACGAGCAGTCTGGCGAAGATGGTGAACAGGAGAGTGTAGCGGAGGTTTCTGAAGGCGATTTATCGGAAGAACAACAACAAGCTCTGGAACAATGGTTGAAACAAATTCCTGACGATCCGTCTGGTTTATTGCGTCGCAAGTTTCAACATGAATATCGGAAACGCGCTCAACAGTATCGTGCCGGACAGTGGCAGCCGCCAAGCAACAATGCGGCTTCAAGACTGTAATCATCAAAAAAAGTCAAACAAGCTCATTTCTTAACGCTTTATTTGAGGCTTTAATACAGAAAAAATAAGGCGAACAAACTTAAAAGTCGTGTAATTCACGGAAAAATACAGACGCATTTACGAGTAACGAAACCTATAGCGGCTGTGAGCGTCAAACCGCTCAGCATTTAGTTTAAGGATTTAACCAGTTCCACATGAATAATCGTCCATTAATATCCACACATGCTTTCTACTGGTTACTGCTATCGCTGGCCTTGTACGCCCTACTCCCTCTACAACTTGCGCACGCACAATCCGTAGAAGCGACGGTTGATCGAAACAGCATCAACCTTGATGAAACCCTGGTTCTTAGAATTCGCCAATCAAATACTACCAATGTCAAACAACCCGACCTTACAAATCTTGAAAAAAATTTCGAGGTACTGTCACAAAGCCAAACAAATCAGTTCATTTCAACCAATGGCCGCACAGAAAGCTCTTTAGAATGGACATTTATTATTGCACCTATTCGAACTGGAACATTGTTAATTCCATCGTTTGAATTGGATGGTCAATACACAACTCCCATCGAAATTAGGGTCAATAAACCCGAGAGCTTAAACATTGAAAAAGGTGAATTAAAAGACGTATTCCTAGAAATGGAAGTGTCTTCTGACAAGGTTTATGTGCAAGAACAATTGCTGGTTACCGTTCGCCTAAATACCAACCTACCCATTTCTAGTCTAGATCGCGGCGATATCGATTTACCAAACACTAAAACCGTTTTAGTCAGCGAAGAGAATCGTCTGCGCACCATTAATGGCAACCAATATTCTGTCGCCGAATGGGTTTATGCCGTTTATCCGCAGCAATCTGGCACCATAGAAATTCCAACATTAAATTGGCAGGTCGGAATTGGCTCCCGTTCGGTGTTTTCAAGAAGTTTCAGAAACCCAAATTCCGTACGCAGATTAACCGTAGAAGGCAAAACCATTGAGGTAGAAGCAAAACCAGACTCTTTCACCGGCACTATGTGGTTGCCCGCCAAGCAAATAGCACTCACAGAAAGTTGGAACGGTGATCTCACCAGTGTTAAACAAGGCGAGCCAATTACTCGCTCAATTATTGTTACCGCTGACGGCCTAACGGCTTCGCAGTTACCTGAAATTACTATCGAATACCCTGATAACTTAAATCACTACCCAGAACCGTTAAAATCGGAAGAACAAAAAACAAAGCAAGGTGTAACAACCATTATGAGCCAACGCCAAGCTGTCTTGGCTACTCAACCTGGTATTTACACATTGCCCGAGGTAAAAGTCAGTTGGTGGAATACCATAGACGACCGCGAAGAATCGGCCATTATTCCCGAGCGGTTAGTAAAGGTATTAGCGGCAGAAAATAGCATCGATAATACCTCGATTACCGATACCGAGAATAACAACCCAGACGAGACAGACAATGCAGAACCGAAAACCCCGACCACTAAATCTAAATCGGGATTAAGTATTTGGTTATTAGCGAGCAATCTAGCTACGGCTTTAATTGCTTTATTTTTTGCTTATCTTTGGTTTAAACGTCAACAACAAGGTACCACCCCAACTGATCAAGCATCACCCAAAGTTGAAAACTCAGTACCCTTAAAAACCCTCGTAAATGATATTTCCTTTGCCTGTGATGCGAACAATCATTTAGGCGTACGCAAGCTATTGCTGCAATGGGCAAAAAACAAATGGAGTACTGGACCTTATACTTTAGAACGCATTAAAAATAATTTGATCAGTGACGAGGCTAAACAAAGTATCGACTCACTGAACGCGCTACTTTTTAGTGACAATAAAGATCAAAAAAGAACGTCTTACGATGCACTTATCAAAGATTTAAAGATTTTAAGTAGCACTCAAAAAACTAAAGAAATGCCAAACAAACTGGCGCCCTTAAACCCTGTTTAATAAAACCTCTAAAAAATTATCGTCTTTACCACGTAAAAAAGCCGTTTTAAAAAACGGCTTTTTTATTATAGGAACCGCTGATTAGCCCGTCCCTAATTTAATCAGAGAACAGAAATTGAAAATACAATTTCCGGTTTCATCACAACGTCAATCACTTACCGTTCTTGAAATTGGTAACACATCCTTGTGCCGTAAGAAACTCCAGGTTAATCAGAGTTGCTTACAGATTTATTTTTGGTGTTATGGCCGTGACTCAACTTTAGGCGAGTTAGAGTTATCACCTGTTACACTCGACCAATCTAAACGAATATCAAACGCAGCTCGATATTCTGGTTCCAATGGTTCAATTTCGGTATCAATACTGCGATAAACATTGACCGCAGGCTTTATATTCGCATCACGGCCGTAAATATAATCTTGATCATCCACAATCGTCTTGTAAGCTTTATTCAAAGCGCGAGCACGCTCTGGTGATGGCGTAATTAATTCATACACATCGCGTACTGCCGCCAACGATGATTCATCAAGCTGACCGTGTTTAAAGTATCGAGCATCAATTTCTTCATTTTCACGAAATTCATTACCACCACCAACGCGCTCTAAATAGTCAAAATTAGCCGATTTATCGCTGCCAAACATGGGTACATTAGGCATACCTTTTAAATTTAGATAACCCCAACCTTTGGCGCCATCAATTTTACGAGCAAAGGCAAAGGTCTGGTCGATGGTAGAGCCAATAGTCGTGTGGCAGCCCATACAGAAAAAGTTTTCTTCAAATTTTTGTTGACGAAGCTCCCCGTTTTTATCTTCAATAAAACCGATTAACTGCCAACCAAATTTATTATCCAAACCTTTTTCGCCAAGACTTGCATAACGCGGCAAGTTGCCTTCAAGTTTATCTTTTTGTTCTTCGGCGTAAAATGCACCTAAGGTCGATTTACGATGCTCTTCGGTTTTTACCATGTAGCGAACTTCTTTCATTCGCGGCGGCGTGTAAATTTCACCATTTTCACGCACACCTACATAGCGAATGGTGTGTAAAAACTCTGTGTAACGTGGATACAAAAAAGACTTTACTTGAACATCTGAAGCGCCACCCAAATAATTACTTGGACGTTTTAATGTTGTTGTTTTCGATAATCGACCATCGCCATTTAAATCAAACCCAACGGTGTTTTCGTCGATTTCTGGAATTGTCAGCTCGGTAAAATTTTTAATCGCTGCCTCAACAATGGTTAAATTGAGCAGATAAATATCGCGATCAAATTCACCTTGTTGATTTTTCTGAAAATTTTCAGCCAAACGAATCATCACATCATCGGTAGCGCCATTGGTCGGCCAAAAAGTACTGGGCAATGGCATATAATTAAAAGCAACCCAACCACTACCATCTTTAGCAAAACCTTGGTCATCAAAGGCAGCTTCACTTAATTGCAGATTTTTTAAATCGGGATACCAAGCATCCCAACCTTGTGCCATTAAGCGATCCGCTAAACTCGAATAATTATCGTAATTTACGTACTCATCGATTTCGGCATCGGAGATTTTTGCCATACGCTCGGTGCGATCTTCAAAAAGATTCAGCCAATGATTGGTTGTACCCAAATCCGAAAATCCGTAATCGTCTTGTAATTCGCCATCGCCCATGCGATTGGCGCGGCCTTGATTGCGCGGCGTAAATTGATGACAGGTATAACAGGGGTTAAAATGGCCTTCGGTTTTGGTGTAACACTGGGGAGGAATCACCGCCTCGCGATTAAACATATCTGATTGACTGCTGACCGAAGACGCCAATAATTGTTGAACAAAGTCAGGATCTTGTTTTAGTACTTCTTCAACATGTGTTTCTGTCTTTTTGAGATCAACGGCTTTGAGATTAATAGCGGCGGTTTTTTCACTGTTATCAACGGCCGAGGCTTGAACATCTAAGTTAGATTCTTGCTTACTGCAAGCCGTTAAAACCGTAACCAGCGCAACCAACACCGGCCACTTCGATAAATTTGTACCAATCATTACACAACTCCCCCAATCAACGCTGAAGCAAAAACCTGCTTAAACAGCCAATAATTATCACTGGTGTATTCTTTTATTGGCCAAGCACAGTAAAGGAGAATTGTTACAATTTGCAGATAGATTCATAAATTAGACGCGAATTTGTCATAATTTATGATCTTAAATAAATGAGACAATAGCGATAAATTAAATACTTCTAATCATTGGAAGCTCTTTAACTTACAATTTTAAACTATAGGAAGCTCTGATTAACCCAGAGTTTACAGCGACACAAAGAAGCGTCGTCAATTTCAAAAATTCCATGTGATTGAAATTATGAAAAACTGGTATTCGGCTTTCAACTTCTGCCTTCTGATTAAATCCTAGATAAGTTAATCAGAGGTTTTTATAAAAAATTTTAATCCTTACGATCAATAAAAGATGTATTAATAGCTTTAGGAGCATCAATAACTTCTACGAATTTATTTTTATAATTAGACCCTATAACGGATATTTTTTGTGCATTAATTATTACAATTCGCATTATAACAGAGTCACTCTTTTGCACTGAACGATAGTATAGAGACATAGGTATTTTTATAGGAAACTCTGATTAACCTAGAGTTTCTCGCGACACAAGGATGTGTCGCCAATTTCAAGAACTGTAAGTGACTGAAATTGTGAAGAAATTGGAAATCGCATTTTCAATTTCTGTCCTCTGATTAAATCATGGATGAGTTAATCAGAGGTTCCTATAGTATCTAACATCACTTTTTTTAATTCTTCAAGGCTCAATTCGATCAAATATAAATTCATTATTTTGACTAAAAACTTAAGTTAATTTAACCTTTTAATCTATCAAAATCATGAGGACATCCAGTGTATTCCCATCCCATATCTTCAAAAGTCTGCTCAATATCATAATAATGGCTTTCTGGGAAATCCCGAGCATTTGGTTGACCATAAACGATATAATAAGCATATTCTGGCCTTTCACAACCAGGTAAAAAACCCAATTTTTCTAGATCTTCAATAACCTTTTTACGTCGCATTTTCGCTATAACTATATGCTCGCCGTCAGCAATAAAACCATTTGGGTTTTCATCTATCTCATTTTGACTCATAAAGTATTGATTATCTAAAAGTAACATGTCGTGAAAATCATCTACTTTTTCAGATTCAACATTATATTTTTCATCAATTGTAAAAAGAACACCTGGTGACATAAAGAACTTCCTAGCTATTAATTACAAATTCAGCTTCATTAATGTGACAAGCCACTAAAAATTTATCTAAAACATTGATCAAGTTAAAAATTTAGATATTACAAGACTTCAAAATAGAATTATTATTACAGTTAATCAAATTTAGATGATTTTCTCCAAAACAAACCAAGAAAGATAAAGGAGTATCACGTTGAAGCAAATTATCCTTCAAGATTCCGTAGGTATTTCAGGAAACAATTCTAATACCGATATAAAGACAGTTCAGGCAGCAATAAACGAACTTTTAGACCTAATTCCACCTACACAAAAGTTGGCAGTAGACGGAACCTTAGGTAAAAACCCTGAAAAATCTAAAACAGTAGCCGCAATCAAACAATTTCAAAAACTAGTGGTAAAAATGGCTGCACCAGATGGTCGTATTGATGCCAACGGTAAATCGCATAAATTACTAAATCAAAAACTTGCAGCTCGCAGTAAAACAATAGTAGGTTCACAACTACCTAAATTAAACGGAAAACTGGATATAGATGAAGAAGCTTATAGAAAAGCAGCAAACTTAATCGGCTGTGAAGTTGCAGCCATAAAGGCAGTTGCCGATGTTGAGGCATCTGGTAGCGGCTTTTTCTCATCTAAACAACCTAAAATATTATTTGAAGCTCATATTTTTTCTAGACAAACTAAACGTATCTATGACAAATCGCACCCACATATTTCATCTAAACGCTGGAATCGAGCACTCTATGCCGGAGATGAAAAAGAATATCCTCGATTGAAAGAGGCAATGAACCTTGACCGAAACGCAGCAATTAAATCAGCATCATGGGGTAAGTTTCAGATAATGGGGTTCAATTACAAAAATGCCGGTTCTAATAACTTAGAATTGTTCTTAACAGATATGTTCGAATCTGAAAGTAAGCAACTGAACGCCTTTGTTGCTTTTCTAAAAAGCCAAAAATTAGACGTGCCACTTAAAAATTTAGAATGGGCCAAGTTTGCACGCGGATATAATGGAGAGCAATATCAAAAAAACAAATACGATGAAAAATTAAACAAAGCCTACCTTAAGTACTCGAATTCAAAGTAATCCAAAATGAAAAAAATTATTTTAATTACCTCAATTCTATTTTCAGTTTCCGCTTGCTCTAGTGAGGTATTAGACCAAAGCGTAACTCAGAACAATACAACAGCTACAACCTCTTCGACGAATGCACAAATCGAAACATGTACAACAACTGCAACAATTTTTAACTGTAACTCAAATAGTGATCGATATTATCTGTGTATAAGCTCTGATGTCGGTTACATTTTTACAAACTTAAACGGCAATCAATCTAAAATTCTCTTCACAACTGATCAAAAATCAGATTTTGAATTTTCCAACTACCACCGTTTTAAGGTTAACCAAAATTCGTTGAGTTTTAGCAGTAAATATAAAAAGTTTGAGTTGTTTGATTATTACGATGAAGAGTCTCAACCGCCGGAGTCTGAGATTGGTATTGTGATTTCGGATTTAAAGGGAAATATTGAGGAAGAGATTTCTTGCGAGGCAGATTCGGTCAGTAATCTGGTTGAATTCGAATAATAAACTCTGATTAACCTAGAGTTTCTAGCGACACAAAGACATGTCGCCAATTTCAAGAACGGTAAGTGATTGAAATTGTGAAGAAATTGGAAATCGCATTTTAAATTTCTGCCTTCTAATTAAATCAGAGTTTCTTTTCTAAAAAAGGGCCTCAATTGAGACCCTTTTTTTGTTTAGCAATTCATTAAAATTGTGTTCACACTTATAAATCGCCAACGGTTGATGATTCGGCAAGTGGTCCTTCGAAGCCGAACAGTGCCGCAGAATTGCTGTGCAGGGTTGCTTCGTTGTTGGTACCAAAGCTTGAGAAATCAACGTTGGTGCTAAAGCCTTCGATGATCAACAGGTCGTCGGTGTCGTTACCGTCTAACAATGCTTCACCGTTTGCGTGTTGCAGTGACAGGTAAGCACGAGTGCCGTCTTGTGAAAAGCTAAAGCCTGTTGGCTCTGCGCCTTGAACCGCAATCGACAACATGCGTACACAGCCGTCGGTTTTTATATCGCGGTCGTCACCATCAGGCAAACACGCCCAAACGTCGCCATCGCTATCGTCTTCAATAACGTAGGCTATGCCGGTAACAGGTTGGAAGGCAAAGTTATCCGGAGCATTGAAGTCTTCGTCGCCTTCAACGAAACGATTCACCGAAACTGTCAAATCGCTACTGGCTGTTAACGGTGCCGAATCGATTCCACAAATAACCTCACCCACCTGACCGGAACCAGTTCGACCAGTGTTGGTCCAGCAGAAGCGAACTGCGTCTGGGTTAGTTGCATCAACGAACATCGGATCACGGTGCATGTCTTCTGGGCGGTAGTAGCCGGTGGCACCACGACCATTCGCTTGCACGCGTGCGTTAGCGGCGTCTACTTCAATCCAAGAGGCGTTACCCACTTCACAACCTTGGCCTGCTTGCTGACGGCTGCTTTGACAACTTACTTGCATTGCATAGGTACTACCGGCAACAAATGGTGAGTCGTTTAGGTTGGTGATTTGCGTATCGAGTGTACGTGGCGTCGCTGGTACAAACTTAAAGATCGCACCACCGTCGGTGTCGCTATTAACTAACAATGCCGAACCGTCGTCTTCGCCAGCAATGGTGCCGTCGGCTAAGAAGAATTGGTCGTAAGAACCTGGACGCAACTCATCACCACCCACAACCACACCGCTGTCGAGTACGAAGAGACCTTCCCAGGCCATGGTTGGCATTGCGGTACGTTTAACCACTAGGTTGCTTGCTTCTACCGAGGTAGGTACGCCGTTAGCGTCACCCTGTTCAATAGTTGCCGCCATTCCTGCATCGCCACGTTCAACAATGACTACGTTGGTGGTGGTTAATGGATCAAGAATTTCATAGGCCGCGCCATCGGCACTTTCTTCGGTAGCAAGCACGGTGCCCCAAGGTGTGGTACGAATACCGTCGCAGCGATCCATACCACGTGCAATGGTTTCAACAACACCAGTGGTTAGATTAACGCGCTGTACGCTCGGTTTGTATTTATTGGCGGTGCCATCATCAACAATACCGCGTGACTCTTCGATACAACCAATTAAATGGGTTGGATTATTTAACGGATAAAGATCGTGCTGATCCCACCATTCTGAGGCGGTGCGCGTTAAGAAGGTCGCCGACAATCCACCTGCTAAAGAGACATAAGCAGAGGCATCTTCACCGTTACCAAAACCGTTGCTCAGATCAGCGCCGTTAAGTGCGGTTGTGATATCGGCTTGGCGATCAACTGTGTTAGCGTTTGATGCTGTAATTGGTGTACCAAACCCAAATAGCGCTTGAGAGTTTTGCTCCGCCAGACTGGTAATGTCAGCTGCAATTGCAGTTGGTGCGCTAAAACCGGTAATGCGAACAATATCGTCGGTGCGATAGTTATTCACCAGTGGGAAAGCGTTATCGGAAGAATGCTGGATAGACACCCAAGCTTCGGTACCGTCGGCATTAAAACCAAAACCGGTTGGTTCGGCAGAGGTATCATTTAACGACAGAACACGAACACAACCGTCTGAGGTTAAACCTTGGTCGTCACCGTCCGGCAAACAGGCCCAAACATCGCCGTGTTGGTTGTCTTCAATTACATACAAAATGCCAGTGCCCGGTTGGAATGCTAGGTTATCAGGCGCATTAAGTTCGCTGTCGCCTTCAACAAAACGCACCAAAGTCACGTTACGGCCGGAGTCAGCCGGATTTGCATCAGTACCACAAATCACTTCACCGAAGTTGTCTGCACCACGATTGCCGGTGTTAGCAAAACAGAAGCGCACTTCATCGGCATTTTCTGGATTGGAAAAATCAGGGTCTAAATGCAAATCTTCTGGACGATAATAACCCGTCGCACCGGCAAGGTTCGCGTCTTCTCGGGCATTAACCGCAGAAACCGGAACCCAAAGCGCATCGCCAATTTCGCACCCTTGGCCGAACTGCACACCGCCGGTACATTGCACTTGCAACGCGAAGCTACTGCCGGAAACCAGCGGCGAGTTAGCAAGATCGGTAATTTCAGTACCATCAGAAAGATTGGTTGGAATAAATTTGAAAATCGCGCCGCCGTCGGTATCGCTACCAAAACTTACCGCAGTAGCGCCGTTATTCAACTCTAATTCATAACTGCCCGGACGCAGTTCATCGCCGCCAACCACCACACCGTTTTCAAGTACGAACAAACCCTCCCAAGCCATGGTTGGCATTGCTGTACGCTTAGCAACCACGCCAGAAGCATCTGCACCCGAAGCGTCGATAATAGTTGCAGCTTCACCGGCGCCACCACGATTAGTTATGGTTATGTTACTGGTAGAAAGCGGATTTAAAATTTCGTACACAGAGCCGTCAACGGTTTCTTCTGTGGCAATCACGGTACCCCAAGGTGTGGCGCGAATACCGTCGCAGCGATCCATACCGCTTAAGATTGTTTCAACGCTACCGTCACTTAAAGAGACACGCTGAACCGCTGGATTACGTTGGCCAGTCGCGGTATCTAGAACCTCAACATTGCCCTCAATACACCAAATTTGATGGGTAGGATTTTCTGCCGGGAACAACGCAAACTGGTCGGCATTGTGCGCGACATTACGCGTTAAAAATTCGGCTTGTAAGCCCGCGGCCAACTCTAAATGTTGCGCGGCCGAATGCAGTGGACTGCGCGAGGCAGTGGCTTGTCCGGCTGGTGTAACGACGTTATCCGCGGCCAAAGTAATAGCAGGAAATGCGTTAAGAATATCTGATGCGCTAGTTCCACCAGAGAACGTTGGCACCACAGAAATAATGGATGGAATTGCGGCATCAATAACGCCATCGGCTGCGTCTAGTGCATACGCCAATAAAATTTCTTCGCGAGAAAAATTCACCGCCGTGTCGCTAGCACCAGTTACCACTGATGCGCCGACACGAACAAATTCACCAAGTTCAGAAGAGGCTTGAGCAAGTAGATCGGAATCCAAACCGGTGATTGGGTTAGAACCTTCTGGCAGATCGCCATCGGTAGCATCAACCACGTTTTGAATCGATGAGTTCAACGCCACTTCGATATCGGCAACCGTGGCATCAGAGGTGGTTTGCGCGATGACCAATTGCGTAATGGCAGAGCTAAATGGGTTGACGTTGATCTGTTGGGTCTGACCAGACTCGGCAACAATGGCAATAGATTCCATGTTGATCGGCAAATCATTGAAGGTCGTATCAATAGCGCCTTCGTTGTCGAAGACTAAAAATACGGCTTGGCCTGCATTTTCTGCCGATAGGTTTAACAAGAAATTTTCACCATCGGCAAGATTGCGATTCTCTAAGGTAGCAATTGGGCTTGCAGCGGCAAGCGCAGCGGCACGAGAGGTGCCGGCAATTTCGGCGGCATCGGCAGCGGCTAGTGCAGCTTCAATGTTGGCGCGATTAAAAACATAAATGCTACCGCCCGCTACCGGGCCATCTTGCACAAAACCTTGCACCGCAACTGCAGCATTGGCTCCGTCTTGGCCATTGGCGCCGTTAGCACCGTCACGTCCGTCGTCGCCATCACAGGCCGCCAACACAAGAGCCGGAAGACCAACCAACAAAGCTTTGCGGATAAAGCTAGAAAGCTTGTTCCTCTCAAACATTCTGTTCTCCTATCGGGATAAGGTATCTGCAAATCACGATCAACTGCTATTTGCTAATTATTTTTTTGAATTAAACAGCACGAGTAATTCTGCGCCAGAGAGTACAAAAGTGAGGTTACGCCACAATGACTTAGTTGTTACGCTTATATGAAAGAAAAATTATAGGAGATATATTTAAAGAAGGGTCAATCAACAATATTTACTGCCAGCAGTATCGGCAATTGCAAGACAACATTTTTTATCTCCAAAATGCCATCGCTGGTTAAATCGAAGAAGAATAAAAAAACCTCCAATTAACGATAAAATTAAATTGGAGGTTTGAAATTTAAAACTCTTAAAAATTACTCAAATAATTTTGATACTTTTATCAGTATCTCATTTTCGAATTACTGAATTTTGATACATTCATAAATAAGTTAATCAAAGGTGTTTAAAGTTTAAAACTGAAAATACGTTAAATTTAAAATCAAACCGTTGGCCGTTACGTTACAAATAAAGCCACCTTCTGTTGAATCACAGCCATCCCAAAAACTGGAAATAAAAGGAATTGCTTCCTCTGGAACTTCTACCACTAAATCAAATGGCGTACCTACAGGAGCAACAACACTGCCTATACATCCGCCTGGATTATCGGCTAAGGTACAAATGAATTCACTCTGCCCATCTATTACAGCAACTAAATCACCCAAACCGATAAAATCACCTAGACCGACATCGTCAAAAAGAACATTGATGGTTGTTACAGAAGGAATATTAGGTGGTACATTTAAAACAGAAAGGTTATCAATGGCGATGTCACCCAAAAAACCACCAGCAGCTTCTGCACGTATGCGCACCTGAATATCACCAATGAATTCCGACAAGTTCACACGCGCGGTAAGCCAAGGATTGGTTTCATCTAATTGTTGTTGACCAGAAACCGACCATACACTTTCAAATAAAGTACCGTTGGCCAAAACATCAACGTGTAAACTGCCAATATCAGCACCATAGGCATGATAATCAAAAACCACATATCGATTTGGAGCCGCAGTTAATACGGGCGATTCTAAAATTGCAGTATTACCCGCAGAATTAGCAGAGCCGGTTGAGGTTTCAAAATAATAATAGGTTCTGCCTGTGGCAGCACGAAATGGACCGGTATTTCCAGAAGACGTCTGTGCTGTTCGTGGTCGCCAATCAATGGTGTCATCTTGCAATTGTGTCCAAACGCCAATTCCATTTTCAAAATTAGTATAAAAATCGTTAGGCAAAGTTATTGCAGAATAAAACTGGTTAGAAACACAACCAAAACAACCTTGACTGAGAGTGAAAGTACCCCCAGCAACATAAATATCTAAGTCACCATCAACATCAAAATCAATAGCATCTATAGTATTCAATTCAAATGCATCACGGTCTGGATCTATCAATTGTTGAGTGAAAAGCGGTAAACCTTCACCATCATTTAACCAAAGCGTTGGACTGCCAAAACTATTTGAAATAGTCGCAATATCAACATCACCATCCGAATCGAAATCTTCTAATTCAACATCATAAGCATTAGAACTGAATCTGTTTGGTAGGCTTGCCACCTGCACAAAATTACCAAGCGCTTGTGGATCATTGATATAAACGTTGGTCACACCGTCGGCACCGATAACAATATCCATTAAGCCGTCGTCGTTGAAATCTTCAGCTTCGCCCGAAAAACCCGCGCTAAAAGAGGTACTTTTTACTTCGGTAAATGCTGGAAGACTTTCGCCAGAATTAAGATACAGCTTTGATGGGCCATTTTCATTCACGACAAATAAATCTTGATGTCCATCATTATTGGCGTCAATAAAAAATACATCGTGAGATGAAACGCCATGATAGGCAACAATTTCAGGAATGCTAGTATTGAAGGTACCATCGCCATTATTTAACAACACATTGGCGCGGCCAGTGCCACTGTCAAAACAAAAACCCAAAACGGTTTGACCGATAGCAAAATCCAAAAAACCATCTTTATTGACATCAACAACATCAATATCAATGGGACAAAATGTTGTTTCTAGTTGATAACTCGGGCTTGATAACGAAAACCACGGTGCTTGCCTTAGATTTAAGTAAACCGATACCTGACGAATATCACCGTCGAACTCGGCTCGAATTAAATCCACATAGCCGTCATTATTTAAATCGGCTAAATCAGCATCAAAGGTACTGAGGCTCGCACCTTCATTAAGAAACTGCTCAGTAAAACCACTACCGTCGCTATTATTAAAGCGAATACTCGGGTTAGGAGCGTCAAATAACGTAGAGTTAGCATCAAATATATCGAGATAACCGTCAAGGTTAATATCGCCTATTGCAGCGTCTCCTGTTGCCTCATTATTTCTACCCAAGAACCCTGAAAGCTCACCACCACCACTATTTATTCGTGTCTCTTCTGTATAGGCAACTTGCGCCGTTGCTATTGAGGAAACTCCAGAACACAGCAATACAAAACTTACACCCAAGGTTTTTTTCATTTTTCATCCCGCCTCATTAGAAGTTACTAATGATAGTACCAAGCAAAAATTGAAAAATGTTTTTCGAATAAATTAAATCGCGGACTAATTCACAAACTCGAATATTAAGTGTTAAAAAATCATCATGTAACAGACTTTTAAATTATAAAAAAGCCAACATTAACACGATTAAAAAATTAGACATTTAATAATTAAGGATTACACAAAAAAGAAGAAGATATTCTTTATAAAAAAATATCTTTAAACAAAGACAGAAAGGATTATTTAATTATAGATAAGTAACCACTCAGACCAGAATAATATTTATTTTTTCAAATCCATCAAGACTCCATACCTTCCACAAAAATTGTCGTACGATTTCTACCACCTCGTTTTGACGCATAAAGTGCTGCATCTGCGCATTTAATCCAATCCGTGTGACATTCTTGTTGAGAGGATATTTCTGCGATTCCGAGGCTAATAGTGAATCGAATTTTATGATCATCAACTTCGATTAAAAGTTCTGAAATATTTTTTCGTAATCGCTCAGCGAAATAATACGCTTTTTCTGCATCGACACCGACAAGAATTACCCCAAACTCTTCACCACCGTAACGACCAGCCACATCGATATCACGTTTACTGTTTAACAATTCCTGCGCCACCGATTTAATGACAACATCACCGGGATGATGACCGTAGGTATCGTTCACTTTTTTAAAATGATCTATATCAAACATTATCAAGCTAGCCATTTCATTGTGGCGAGCATGTCTTTTGAATTCTTGCAGAAGACAATTTTCCCAATGAGATCGATTGTATAACCTAGTCATTTGATCGGTGATGCTAATTTCTTCGAGGGTTTTATTGGCCTTTTTTAAAGCCATTCGGTTTACAGCAATATCGGTTACATCGTAAACAACAATAGCAACATGAGAAGTTTCGCCGGATACCGATTTTAAGGGCAGTAGCGTTGTGTATTGATACATAAAATCGGCGGTACTGGTGATAGGACGATAATTTTTAAATTTAAAAACGTAAGGTCGCTCCTCCCAAATGGTGTAGGCACGGTTATCCAACAAAAACACTGAATCAATTTTGTGTTGAAACCAATCTTTTTGTATTTCTGGAAAAATATCAAATAGCGGACGATTACTAACATCTTGAGCGAGCTTGCCACTGTGATTTTCCATAAAGCTATTCCAAACGCAAATTCGGTAATCTTTATCAACCACCACAAGGCCTACATCGATGGTCTGGAGGATGTACATCATCCAGTGCCAATTTTCCATGCCTTCAGGCATATTTTTATCTTGTTTCATCGGTAATATTTATTCGTCGCTTAAAACGTAAGATAAACGTGAGTTGATAGACGCCATCGATTCCGCGGTAAACAGCAGCAATACATCGCAAATAATGTCGTGACTTTCGATAACGTAAGTAACTTCAATGGTGAGTGTTTTTGTCCACTTTCCGGTATTTGCTGAAATTAAATTACTAATGCTGGAGTGACGTCCTAAAACGGTTGGATAACCCTGACTGAACGACAAATCTAATTGCTCACCTAATCCATTTAGAATAGCGCCTAATAATGCGCCAGATAAATCGGTTAAGACTTCAATTTGTACCGATTCTGATTCACCGGGTTGCTTCATTAATTCGGCCATATTAGCGAAAGAACTGTCGCTGAATAACAGTAATGCTTCACCGGCAATACCTCGACTAATAAACCCCTGACACACAGCCGACACAGAATCATCATCGGCAAAGGCAAGTGCCATCAATAACTCACTGGCCTCAAGCATAGCAACTTTAGGAATGGGTAGACTTACAAACTCGCCGGTTAATCGTGCTAATAAATCTCCGGCCCGGCCCATGGCTACGTTGGTAATTTCTTGATAGCAGTCGAAAATTTCTGCTTGATCGGCAAGACTTAAACTGTCTTTTTTGGCGGTTTTAACGGTAGATGATTTTGACTCTTCCGGCTTTTTAGAAACATTAAGAGCAGCTTTTGGCGCCAACTTGTAGAGCTTATGGTCTAACAGTACTTTCTCAATTTGATCAGGAGTAGACGGCTTACGGATAAAATCCAATGCTCCTAGCTCCATAACCCGTCGTCTGGCCTCCTCTTGAATATCGCCAGACACCACTATCACATCGACGGTGATACATTGCTTTTTAATTTCGGCGAGGGTTCCAAAACCGTCGAGCTCCGGCATGGTTAAATCTAAAAATAGAATGTCACCCAAGCCGTCGTGCATTAAATCAAGAGCTTGTAAGCCATTTTCAGCAAAGTCGATCGACACCTCCCATTCTTTTGGCAAGCAGCGCGCCAGCTGTTTTCTCGCCATGTTAGAGTCGTCACAGATAATGACTGATACGGTCATAGGTTATGTAAAATCATCGTCGAAATTTAATACGGTAAATAGGGATATTCGACTCAATCTTTAATCTCATATTTAACCAAGCCACGCAAAAGTATCCCAATACTTAAATCAGTCTAGTAGATATTTGTAGGTTGACCACGAACTTAAAACACAAATTGTTAATATTTGCGAAACGATATGAAACAAGGGAGGAAGATTCGTTAAATAGTTACTTTAGGAACCTCTGATTAACTCATCCTTGATTTAATCAGAGGGCAGAAATTGAAAATGTGATTTCCAATTTCTTCACAATTTCAATCACTTACAGTTCTTGAAATTGGCGACACATCCTTGTGTCGCGAGAAACTCTAGGTTAATCAGAGTTTCCTTTAGAGAGATTATTAAACGAAGTTTGCGCGTAACAGCAAGAAATTAATCCAGAAATCTTAGCAATAGAAAACTCTGATTAGCACCGAATTTTCAGCAGTAAAAAAGAATTGCCGACTATCTCAAAAACCGTAAGTGATTGAAACTAAAAAAAATAGTACACAGCATTGCGAATTATGCCCTTGGATTAAATCACAAAAGCGTTAATCAGGGTTCCAGCATATGATCAGATATTTGGTAAGTCTCATTAAATTATGAAAACCTTAACCGGTAATGCAGTGCTAGTTAGAACCACCAATAGATGGATAAAAACAAGATAGGCCATGCCACAAATGGGCTGAACAGAGCCCACCAAAACCAGTGTCTTGGAACAAACCCCACTCCATGAATAAAACCGCCGGAAATACCGAGCATACTTAACATCAGTAAACTGTGATTAACTTCGTGGGCTTCTTCGGCAATAAGCTGGGGAACAATCATTGCTACCCCAGCTAATAATATCGCCAATACAAACGATACCAACCGAGCAAATCCGCCATAAAAAAATCGTATAACGTATGACTGATGACCAATTTCTTGGTTATCAGTACCTTGGTTATTAACGGTTTGGTTATCGATTTTTAAACCGCTGTCGGATTCGCTCATACGTTAAACCTAATTTTTTACATCAGAGTCGCGATCTAAGTTTTCGTTAACTTCCAACCAGAGGGCATTGATAATGCCAAAGGAACAAGCCAACAGAACACCTAAAATCCAAGCAAAATACCACATAATATTTACCTGTTTTCTTGCAGTTATTTAAGTTTTCAACCAAGTGAGTGGCACTCATTTCGAAAACTTAATGTTGTGTATTGGTGTATGTTTGTATTCTGGTTAATTCATCAACCCATTAACCAGAAAATTCTTACCCAAAAAAGTTGTACTCAAAGCTAGTAGGTACCAAATTTGTTGTCTTCAACAAACTTGGTTGAAACACGACCCCACATTTTGTAGTAACCCCACAAGGTGTAACTCAACACAATTGGCACAAAAATAATGGCCACCCAAAGCATAATGTTGAGCGTTTTTTGGCTTGAGACAACATCCCACATAGTCAAACTTACCGACGGATTAATGCTTGAAGGCATAATAAACGGAAAGAGACTAAACGCAGCGGTTAAGATAATTCCAGCAATAGCAATAGAGCTAAACGTAAAGGCAAAGCCCGGTTTATTCAGTTTTGATAAAAATGCAGTCGCTAATAAAGAAACTAGAGCGATTACAGGCGCAAGCATAAACAGCGGATATTTACCGTAATTAGCAAACCATCCAGACTCGACCTCAACCACGGTTTTCTGCAAAGGCGTTACCACACCGGCGGTCGTTTTAATATCGACGATATCCATACCGGGCATAAAGTAAACCCAGATACCCGCCAATATAAACAACACAAATGTAGCAAGAGCGGTAATTTGCGCTACCGATCGAGAACGCAAATAAACATCGTCTTCGGTTCGCATTTGCAAAAATACAGCGCCGTGCATTGCTAACATAATAACGCTGACCAATCCGCATAAAATAGCGAAAGGACTTAATAACTGCCAAAAAGAACCTTCGTAATAAGAGCGTAAATCGGCATCAATGGTAAACGGTAATCCTAAAAATAAATTACCAAAGGCAACACCAAACACTAACGCTGGAATTGCACTACCTGCGGTTAATAACCAGTCCCAATTGTTTCGCCAGCGAGCCGTTTCAATTTTTGATCGATACTCAAATCCTACTGGACGGAAAAAGAGCGCGAATAAGACCAACAATAACGCCCAATAAAGTCCACTAAAGGCAACGGCATAAACAATTGGCCAGGCAGCGAAAATTGCACCACCGGCGGTAATAAACCAAACTTGGTTACCGTCCCAGTGCGGGCCAACGGTATTTAGCATGACTCGGCGTTCGTTATCGGTTTTACCAACAATTTTTAGCAGGCTTAAAACGCCCATATCAAAACCGTCGGTAACCGCAAAACCAATCAATAAAACACCCACCAACAGCCACCAAATTATTTTTAATAACTCATAATCAAACATGGCTTACTCCTTAATGTGCGCCCGCGTTAGTTAGTGGTGCACCACCTTCGTGGGATTCAATTTCGTGATGGTAACGTCCGGTGTGTAGCGCACTTGGGCCAAGTCTTGCGAACTTGAACATCAAATACATTTCTACCACGAGCAGCCCAGAATAAAACACGATAAATCCGGTGAGACTCATCCAAATATCTGCCTCTGATCGAGTCGAAGCCGACAAGGCTGTTGGCAACACCTCACCAATTGACCATGGTTGACGACCAAACTCAGCCACAAACCAACCCATCTCACAAGCAATCCAAGGCGCAGGTAAACAAATCAACAAGGCTTTTAACAACCAGGTTTGTTTTTCTGCAGTGTGTCGAGTGGCAAAATAGAACGATAGGCCAATTAAGGTCAGCATTAATACGCCTAAACCCACCATGATTCGGAAGGTCCAGAACATGGGAGCAACTGCTGGAATGGTAGATTTTGCGGCAGCTTTAATTTCTTCGTCAGTCGCATTCTCGATGTCATCACGGATGCGTTTTAACAGCAATCCATAACCAAGATCGTCTTTTACGTCTTCAAAAGCGGCTTTGGTTTCTTCGCTCTCATCGCCAGCACGAAGTTGTTCAAGTAATCCGTAGGCACCAATACCCGAACGAATTCGATCTTCGTGTTCAACAATCAGATCTTTAATACCAGTGACTTCTTCGGTTATCGAACGTGTGGCGATTAATCCCAATAAATAAGGGATTTGAAGGGCGGCATCGGTTGTTTGCGTTTCTTCGTTCGGAAAACCAATTAACGTGAAAGCCGCCGGTGGTTCATGGGTCTCCCACTCAGCCTCAATGGCCGCTAATTTGGTTTTTTGTACGTCGCCAAGCTCGTAGCCCGACTCGTCGCCCAACAAAATTACCGACAAAATCGACGCTAATCCAAAACTGGATGCAATAGCAAACGACCGGCGGGCGAACGGTAAGTCGCGTTTTTTAAGCATGTAGTAGGCAGAAATTGCCAATACAAACATGGCTCCAGTTACATAACCCGCAGATACGGTATGCACGAACTTAACTTGCGCAACAGGATTTAGAATAATCTCGCTGAAGCTCACCATTTCCATGCGCATGGTTTCGTAATTAAACTCTGCGCCCACCGGATTTTGCATCCAACCGTTTGCAATCAAAATCCAAAGTGCCGATAAATTAGAGCCCAAGGCTACCAGCCAAGTCACAATAAGATGCTGAACTTTAGTGAGCCGGTCCCAGCCGAAAAAGAATAAACCAATAAAGGTAGATTCTAAGAAAAACGCCATCAGCCCCTCAATGGCCAGTGGCGCTCCAAAAATATCACCGACGTAATGTGAGTAATAAGCCCAGTTGGTACCAAACTGGAATTCCATGGTTAAGCCTGTAGTAACACCTAACGCAAAATTAATTCCGAACAGTTTTCCCCAGAATTTAACCATGTCCTTATAGATCTGCTTGCCTGTCAAAACGTAAACCGATTCCATAATGGCAAGAATAAACGTCATGCCTAAAGTTAAAGGCACAAATAAAAAATGATAAAACGCGGTAATCGCAAATTGTAGCCGCGATAAGTTAACAACCGATTCTTCAATCATAACTACCCCAATAAAGACACTTACTCAGGCTGACTTTCGGACTTATCTATTCCAAGGTGACTTTCAATCCCCAACTCTTGAGACTTAACATCCACCGGATCAGAAAAAAACATCCACTTAATGGCAAAAATAACAACAAGTTTAATGACTAAAACAACGGCCAACTCTTTAACTAAAGGTTGGGTTAACCAAGAGTTTTTGAACAAGAGAACACCTCTGAAATGCTCGTGACCTAACAGTGCCGAAATTGTCGTTCAATTAGACTTACGTCGTCTGTTAGAGCAATTACCGCTCCAATAAAAGTTGATATAAATCAATAGTTTTGAAGAGAATTTTAATGCATAAAATAAACACATATTCTATTTTTTGAATATCTCGAAAAATAAATAGTTATTTAATTTCAATAAGTTATGTTTTTTAATAAGGTTTCAAAAAAAACTTATCGAGAATCACTTTAAACAACACATTTGGCCTTTTTTGTTTAGCACAAAAAACAGACGTTTGCTTTTTATCAAAACCTTGTCGAATCTGGCAAACTATGTCATTTTTGACATAGCCAGTTCTGGATAGAGATATTTAAAATAACCACTCTTTAACTTATTCAGATTACGATTTTCAATGCGATTAGATTAAGCTCACGGATACACTCATGCCATTGCCGAAAACACCGCAAAAACTACAGCAGCAACTCGACGAACAAGAAACACCAGCTGCGTTGTTAAATAGCCAATACAAAATTATTGCCGTGAATGAATTATACGAGCAAGAATTTGGTACCCAGGCCGTAAACAGGTTTTGTTATGAGGTTTCTCACGGTTACAACAAACCCTGTGACCAGGCCGGTGAAAGCTGCCCGTTAAAATCGGCCATTGGCTCAGGGCAATCGCAACGGGTTCTGCACATTCACCAAACCAAACAAGGGCCAGATCACGTTGATGTCGAAGTCACGCCGGTAAATTCACCACGGCCCGGAAAATTATTTTTAGAAACCATGCGATTCGTAAATCGCGCAGGTGACGAACAACATAAAATTCTTGGCTTAAGCCCAACGTTTACCGAAGCACTCTCATTGCTCAATCGTGCAGCCAAGTCAAATATCAGTGTTTTACTACTGGGCGAATCCGGCACCGGCAAAGAACTCGCGGCGCGCTATTTACACTCACACAGTAAACGCAAAGACAAACCCTTCGTGGTGGTTGAATGCTCGGGATTATCAGAAACTTTGTTTGAGAGTGAATTGTTCGGTCACGAAAAAGGAGCTTTTACTGGCGCTATTCACAAAAAGCACGGACTGGTAGAAGCCGCAAACGGGGGTACGCTGTTTTTAGATGAACTTGGTGATGTGCCTTTGCCCTTACAGGTAAAACTATTGCGTTTAATTGAAACTGGTAGTTATCGCCCAGTGGGATCTATTACTGAGAAGCATGCGGATTTTCGATTAATATGCGCGACCCACCAAAACTTGGAACAATTAATTGCCGAAGGTAAATTTCGCAAAGATTTATTTTATCGCGTCAGTCCTTTTCCGGTAATTTTGCCGCCGTTAAAAGAAAGAACAGATGATATCGAATTACTCAGCAATCATCTTTTATCGCAAATGGAAGAACCATTAAAGCTTTCTCAAGCAGCTTTGAACTATTTAAAAACCCAAAGCTTTCCTGGCAATATTCGCGAGCTTAAAAATATTTTAGCGCGCGCAGCCATTTTATGCGACGGAGATTTAATCGAGGTAAAGCATTTAGACACCAATTTAAAGTCAAAAAAACAATTGGAAGACTTATCCGCACGTGCGACAGCAAATATTAATTTCAACTATGCCGCTAACAAGAATACAACGGGTGTCAATAATGGAATTAATAACCCAACAAACCCCTTTAATAGTGATCAGCTCGTAACCTTAGAAACACTGGAAAAATTATATTTAAAATACGTCAGCAGCCGCTATTCGGGAGACAACAAACACCTAGCAAAAGCGTTGGGTGTAAGTGAAAGAACTCTATATAGAAAACTGAGAGAAGCTCAAGAAAACGAATAAAAACGATGAATTAATACTTAAGAACCTCCGATTAATTCATCCGAAACTTAACCAAAACACATCCTTATGTTACTGGAAACTCCAGGAAACTCTGATTAACCTAGAGTCTCTCGCGACACAAGGATGTGTCGCCAATTTCAAGAACTGTAAGTAATTGAAATTGTGAAGAAATTGGAAATCACATTTTCAATTTCTTCCCTCTGATTAAATCAAGGATGAGTTAATCAGAGGTTCCTCTAGATTAATTAGAGGAAACTCAGATTAACCAGAGTTTCTCGCGACACAAGGATGTATCGCCAATTTCAAGAACTGTAAGTAATTGAAATTGTGAAGAAATTGGAAATCGCATTTTCAATTTCTGTCCTCTGATTAAATCATGGATGAGTTAATCAGAGGTTCCTAGAGTTTCTCTTGTCTTAAGACTAAGTATTACTCGCTATTAAATACGTAATAGCCGCATAGCGAGTAAATTTACCCGCTAACACCAAGATCAAAAATGGCAAAAACTTTATTCTGAGTACACCGGCAACAACGGTAATAGGATCGCCAATGATGGGTACCCATGCAAACAACAAAGACCAGTAACCATATTTTTGATAGCGTTGCTCAGCCTTCTTAAATTGTTCGGGCTTTAAACGTAGAACCTTCTCAACCAAATAATTACCACCGAAATAACCAAGGCCGTAATTTGTACAGGAACCCAATACATTACCCACGGTTGCGAACAACAATAACAACGCTCCACTATAGCCTTTCAGATACAACACCGACAGCAAGCCTTCGGAGCTAAAAGGTAAAATAGTGGCTGCTAAAAATGCGCTAAAAAATAAACCAAGATAAACCCATAAATCAGCTAATATCATGGTTTATGTTACGCAACTCGTACTGTAAATTATTGCTTAGGACGCTTTTTTAAACGAGCCTGAACACGCTCTTTCTGCGTTATTTGTTTGTAATTACGTTTAGTTGCTTTGACCGCATAAGGGTTGTCGCTGGTTTTAAATTCAATGCGTAACGGCGTACCGTGTAAATCAAGAACGCGACGGAAGGTTTTTTCTAGGTATCGCTTGTAGTGCGCGGGAACGGCATCGGTTTGGTTGCCGTGAATAATAATAATCGGTGGATTGTGTCCGCCGGTATGAGCGTAACGCAGTTTTATTCGGCGACCATTAACCAACGGTGGCTGATGAACAGAAACCGCATCTTCGAGGATTCGCGTCAGTTGATTGGTCGAGAATTTATCGGTTGCTGAACGATACGCACGCTCGACCGACTCGTATAAATGGCCGACATTGGTACCGTGCAAGGCAGAAATAAAATGTAGGTCGGCAAAATCAACGAATTGCAATCGACGCTCTAGATCGCGTTTGATTTTCGCTTTGTGTTCAGCGTCAAGGCCATCCCACTTGTTTAAAGCGATCACCACACCACGACCCGCCTCAATCACCTGCCCCAACAAATGCAAATCTTGATCAACAACCCCTTCACTAGCATCCATCAACAAAACAACAACATTTGCGTCGTTAATGGCTTGCAAGGTTTTAACAATGGAAAATTTTTCAACGGTAAGAGAAACGTTTTTACGACGACGAATACCCGCAGTATCGATGATGGTGTATGGAGTTCCTTCGCGCTCGTAACGAATGTAAATACTGTCACGAGTCGTTCCGGGCATATCAAAGACCACGACTCGATCTTCACCGAGCATACGGTTCACAAGTGTTGATTTACCAACATTTGGACGGCCAACAATGGCGATTTTAACGCCGTCGGCTTCATCATCTTCAACTATCTCGTCGGGCTCCGGCAGTTCATCAAGCATGGCCTGCATCAAAGAGCGAACACCTCGACCGTGCGTGGCCGTGGTTGCATGCAGTTCGCCAAGCGCTAACTCATAAAACGGCGCCACGGCAACATCGTGATTGGCACCATCAATTTTATTAGCAACCACCAACACTTTTTTACCGGTTTTACGCAGATGATTTGCGATCATTTCATCGGTATTGGTCAATCCGGCTCGGCAATCCACCACAAATAAGACCAAATCAGATTCATCGATTGCGGCTAAAGATTGGCCTGCCATTAGAGAATCAATGCCCTGCTCTTCGCCACTTAGGCCGCCGGTATCAACAACCATGCATTTGCGGCCCAGTATGTCAGCCTCGCCGTATTTTCGATCACGAGTCAGGCCCGCAAAATCTGCCACCAGCGCGTCTCTGGTTTTAGTGAATTGATTGAAGAGCGTCGATTTACCAACGTTTGGTCGTCCGACCAAGGCGATTACTGGAAGCATTTAATTTGATTTACCGAGAAGGTGTTCTGTTTACAAGAATTTAGAGATGAGTATAGATTCGATTGGGTATTGAAATAAAGTAACTATGACCAGAGGTGGTGCAATTGTCACCTCTGGCAATAGAAATAAGAAGTACTGTGTCCTCAGAAGCTATTTAAGCCCTTAGTAACTGTTTAGGCCTTTAGAAACTGTTTAGTTAGGTCTAAAAACTCATTAGGCCCTTGGAAAAAGTACTTCTAAGTTGCGGTTAGGACTTAGCCTCAACTTCAACGGCATGCAGCGAACCGCCGTTATCAAGCACGTACAAGGTACCACCAAATACAACTAACGGAGAGCGAATGCCTGCACCACTAACATGGGTACGGCCGCGATACTCACCACTTTCGGCGTCTAGAGCGTGCACATAACCGGCGTCATCGCCGATTAAAACAAAGCCGTTAAGAGTCACTGGGCCGGTTAACTTGCGACGCAACATTTGGTCGTTAGTCCAAACATCTTCACCATTGGCGACATTGTAAGCTTTAACTTCGTCGTTATCGGCGGTCATAAAAACCGAGAAGCCGTTGGTTGCCAAGCCGTAATATGTTGATGCGTCTTTAGCCCACAAACCACGACCGGTTGAACGACTGATAGCAACAATGCGTCCTTGGTAGCTGGCAGTAAACAACAAATCACCCAGCATTAAAGGAGTTCCGTCGATATCAACCACACGTTCTAGATCACTGCGACCGCTGGGAATAGCAACACGTACGTCCCATTGGGCGATACCATTACGTGGATTAATACCAACTACCTTACCGCTATCAAATCCAGCGATGACTAGAGTTTCTGTCACCAATGGCGCTGCTTGACCCCGAAAGGTTAGAAGAGGTGCGGTGTTATCATACAACCACAGGCGCTCGCCAGTTTCGATGTCCAGCGCGTGTAAACGACCATCAATGGTATGAACTACAGCAATTTTGCTGTTTAACTGCGGGGCTGATAGCACCTCGGTGCTAACCATGTGCCGCCATTTTTCTTCGCCGGTATCGGCGTTTAAGGCAATCACTTCACCGTCGTAGGTACCCACCACCACGGTAGAGGCGTTTGCGCCAACACCGCCAGATATGCTCTTGGCCACTTTGGTTTGCCAAAGCTTTGTGCCTTTTAAAGCGTCATAAGCACTAACACGACCTTTAGTACCCGCAGTGTAGGCACGACCATTGGCAAGTGCGGGCGTAAGCAAGGTGTAGAGTTTTTTCTGACCTGCGCCGCCGTCTCGGCTCCACAGTTTTTTGAAACTCACAGCGCTTTCGTGCTTAACAAGCGGCGATGGTTTCAATTCTTTTGGAGTACTGGAACATGCGGCCAAAACTAAGGCCGCGAAAAAAATGATTGCAAAACGCATTAAACTTATTCCGCCTCAGCAACTGAACTCGAAGAAACAGCCTGCTCAGACAATTTCATTTCTATAAAACGACGACGATTTGATTGTTGGTCACTTAAGCTCGATAGTGCCAATTGATAAGACTCCGAAGACTTAGCGCTATCACCTTTGGCGGCATAAATATCGCCGCGCAACTCTGCGTAGGAGCTAACCGCCGCAGGTTTAGGCGCCTTAGCTACCAATGCCAAAGCCTCGTCAAATTTTTCTTTGGCGACATACAGGCGAGCCAAACGCGGATCAATAACGATATCAAGTTCTGCGTCGTCGTTGTTTTTCTTTGCCCACTCAAGATAAGTGATGGCTGAATCTAAAGAACCTTTCTCGACATCCAGCTTGGCCATCATTAAAGCACCAGCAACAGAATAATAACTGCCGGAAAATCCTTCTTGAAGTTGCTTACCTAGGCTAATTGCGCGATTGTATTTGTCTTCATCAAGCGTCTCACCCGGTGCCAAGGTAGAGCTATCAAGCATGCTTTGGTACAAACTGGATGCTTCTTGCTTTTGCTGAACCTGATGTTTTGTCCATGCCTGCCAACCAAAATAACCGGCAATTGCAGCTAAAACCACGATTACGGTGAACTTACCGTTTTCGCTCCACCATCGCTTCAGCGACTCAATTTGTTCTTCTTCTGTTAGGTGTGTAGCCACACGTATATCCTCTAATACTTTTTATACTGAGCTGGTCGATTATGGTTAATATTGTTAGGTATTAACTCGACGAAGCAATTACTCGTTCCTAAGTAGCCAAGACAGCTTTTGCGAGACGCGCTATTTTGACGATTGAAACAAGCTTTGCAACCTTTCGGTCACATCTGAGAGATTTAAAGTCAGTTGCTCGCTGTCATCACGCAGACTTTTTAAGACGACCTGAGCAGCACTGGCCTCATTTTCACCCACAATTAGCGCCCATTTAGCACCGCTTTTGTCGGCTTTTTTCAATTGACTCTTAAAGCTGCCGCCACCGCAGTGATTAACCAGTTTTAAACTAGGCAATGCATCACGAATTGATTCGGCCAGACCTAAAACATAACTTTGAACATTACCTACGCCGCACAGATACACGTCGGCACTGATATCCAACTCAGACGGAATCAACTTCAGCTCTTCGAGTAACAGCACCAAACGTTCCGCCCCCATGCCAAAACCAACGGCTGGAGTTTCTTTGCCGCCAAGCTGAGCAGTAAGGCCATCGTATCGACCGCCAGCGCAAACAGTGCCTTGGGCACCCAATTTATCGGTTACCCACTCAAAAACGGTTTTGTTGTAATAATCTAGGCCGCGCACTAATCGCGGATTAATTTCGTAACGAATTCCCAAACCGTCCAAAAGCGTGAGCAACTGTTGAAAGTGCTCGCGACTGTCTTCATCTAGGTAATCGGTGAGAACCGGCGCCTGATCAAGCAAGGCTTGTGTTCTGGCGTCTTTGCTGTCGAGAATGCGTAAAGGGTTGGAATCGAGGCGACGCAAGCTGTCTTCGTCGAGTTGATCTTTGTATTGAGACAAATAATCGACTAATGCCTGCTTGTAGTTGGCTCGCGCCAACAGACTACCGATGCTGTTCAATTGCAGAGTGACAGCGTCGGTCAGGCCGAGTTTTTTCCAAAGACGCGCGGTCATGGCCAACACTTCAACATCTATGTCTGGGCCATCAAATCCAAAAGCCTCAACACCAAATTGGTGGAACTGACGCAAGCGACCTTTTTGAGGTCTTTCATGGCGGAACATTGGCCCAAAGTACCAGAGCTTTTGGGTTTGGTTGTGCAGTAAACCATTTTGCTCACAGGCACGAACGCAAGACGCAGTGTTTTCAGGTCGCAAGGTCAGGCTTGAGCCATCGCGATCTTCAAAGGTGTACATTTCTTTTTCAACAATATCGGTAACTTCACCGATAGATCGTTTGAACAGCTCGGTCTTTTCCAGAATTGGTGTACGAATAAGTCGATAACCGTAGGTTTCGAAAACTTCAGACACTACACGCTCGACGTACTGCCAAGTAGATGATTCACCGGGCAAAAGATCGTTCATGCCGCGAATGGATTGAATTTTACTCACAATTTATTGCTCAATCGGTGTTCAAAAATATCTAAATTTTTAAATTATGCTTTAGCAATCAGCTGATCCAGCTGTGCTTGCTTGCTTTTGGCTTTCTCTCTAATCAAACGCTCTAAATCATCAACAAGATTATCGTTCGCCAACTTAGAATTCGGTTCGCCATCAATGTAGATCAAATTCGGCTGACCACCGGCTAAACCAAGATCAGCTTCTTTCGCTTCACCGGGGCCATTAACTACACAGCCGATAACGGCAACATCCATTGCCGTAGTGATATCTTCGAGACGAGTTTCTAACTCATTCATGGTCTTAATCACATCAAAGTTTTGGCGCGAACAGCTAGGACAGGCGATAAAGTTAATGCCTTTTGAGCGTAATCGTAGACTTCTTAATAAATCCCAACCCACTTTCACTTCTTCAACAGGATCGGCCGCCAGAGAAATACGTATCGTATCGCCAATGCCATCCATTAATAACGCACCAAGGCCAACCGCTGATTTTACCGTTCCGGATCTTAAGCCGCCGGCTTCGGTAATGCCCAAATGCAGTGGCTGCTCAATTTGAGTCGCAAGCTTACGATAAGCCGCAACGGCCATAAAAATATCCGATGCTTTAACGCTGACCTTAAAGTTCTGGAAATCGTATTTATCCAAAAACTCCACATGACGCATGGCGGATTCCACGAGGGCATCAGGCGTTGGCTCGCCGTATTTTTTTTGCAGATCTTTTTCTAAAGAACCTGCATTAACGCCAATGCGAATTGGGATATTTTTGTCTTTTGCTTTTTCAATAACCGCCTGAATGCGCTTTTCACGGCCAATATTACCGGGATTGATACGCAAACAATCAACACCTAAATCAGCAACTCGCAGCGCAATTCGATAGTCAAAATGGATGTCGGCCACCAAAGGTACGGTGACACGTTTGCGAATTTCACCAAAAGCCTCTGCCGCTTCAAGCGAAGGAACCGATACACGAACAATATCTGCTCCAGCGTTTTGAATTCTCTGAATTTGATCGACAGTTGCCAATACATCCGTAGTTTCGGTGTTGGTCATACTTTGAATCGAAATAGGTGCATCACCACCTACGGGAACATCGCCCACCATAATTTGGCGCGACTTGCGTCGAGTAATCGGAGATTGAAACTGCATATTTAGCTCTGGGGTAGGAGTTTCTATTTACTGTCCAACTTGGAGTCGCAACGTATTGCGTCCAGGAACGGGGGTTAGCTCAACGGGCTCACCATTGAGCTGCAATATGGCTGCACGAGCATTACCCAACATCACCGTAAAAGGAGCCTGCCCGGTTAATGTCAGCGTCTCGCCACTGGATTTTAAACCAACGTGGAGTGTACGGCCGTCGGAATCTTTAACATCTAACCAACAGTCTTCTTGAAAAACAAAACTCAGTTTACTGGAGCCACTCGCCAATAAAGACTTAAATGAATCAACGGGATGTTGAACTTGAGCTGTTAAATTATCGTTGCTGGTTGATGCAGAATCACTGATTACAGTATCACTGGACAATTCAGAGTCACCATCGATCGAATCGGGTGTGAGTTCAGGATCTTCATTTGCTTGAGAGAAATCTATAACTCCCGACTGATCCGATGTTTCAAAAGGATTGGGAATGGGCGTGATATCGTCGATCAAATCGCTGTCAACAACCGTGTCGTCAATGACAGAAGGCGCAACCTGAACTTCTGTTTTAGGTATTTGCTGAGACGGGTCGATCATTGCTTTGATTTCGTCACCCCATAATATGTAAGCAACGACTAGAGATAAAATAATAGCGCCAATTACGATTGGCCAGCGCCACTCTGGAAAAGGTTTTTCAACCGGTTCCAAACGCATGGTTTGTTGCGGAATAATGTAATCGTGCTCAGGGGTTTCCGTAGCTAAGCTATCGTAAGCGCGAACCACAAAATCAACGTCTAGATCGAGATAACGACTGTACGCTCGGATATAACCTTTCACAAAGGTAGGTGACGCAAGTTTTGAAAAGTCATCACTCTCCAGTGCGCTGAGTTTTGACTCTGGAATTTTCAGCTCTTCACTGATGCGAGTCAGTTCAAAGCCTTTATCCATCCGAGCAGCGCGAAGTAACTGCCCTGGGCTAATGACAGGGACAGAGGCCGACGAATTTTGTTCATCGGTATTACTTGCTTGGTGTTCGGCAACGTTACTCATCTAATAACCGTTTATATTCCAGGTACTCGGCGGAGTAAGGGTACAAATTTTTCAATGCCAAAGCTAGGCTCGCTTCACGATCGGCATTACCAAAAATACGTTCTAGTCGAATTGCTAACCAAAGTGATCGAGAAGAAGCCTTAGTGACTTTGTTGTATAAATCTAAATACGATTTTGCTTTCGAATATTCCCGATCCTGAAATTCTAAATCGGCTAATTCTATCAGTGGTATTGACGCTCGCGGATCGAGGCGAAAAGCTTGAGAAAAGCTTGCTTTGGCTTTATCTCGTAAACCCAACTTAAGCGCTGTTTGTCCTAAATTGGTTAAGGCCACCTGTCGGCGATCGTATTCTAAATCGTTTGCAGCTATTTGAAATTGCTCAAGAGCTTCTTCGGCGCGCGCTCGACTCGCTAAAAATACACCGTAATTATTGCGTGCCGCTGAAAAATCCGGGGCTTTTCGCAATGCAGCTTTAAATTCTTCTTCTGCACGAGCCGGTTCTCCCTCAAGCTGATAGAGCATCCCAGCCGCGTTATTTACGCGCGGATCATTAGGATTTATGTCGCGAGCTTTATTTAAATTGGTACGTGCAGAATCGCGATTACCTTGGCTGATGTAACCCAAGGTCAATTGAATTCGAGTTTCGAGGGCTTTGTTTTTATCAACCACTGCTTCACTAGGATTGGATTCAGTAACCACACACCCAGTAAAGACTAAAGCGCACAAAACCAGCACTAATTGGGATGAATATTTGGCAAAGCGAGCGTCGATAAGTTTCAGCATAATTCCACAAGCACAGAGTTTGTTCGAAGTTCCATTCGGTTGCTACGACTCTCACACCAATTACGAGGTTTGAATTTCGAGTCAGCCTAAATCTAGGCAGACACTTTAACAACAATGAAGATCACTGCAAAACGTGTGAGTTCAACTTTGAGCAAATATTTGTGGCTATACCGTATATGCACTCATTATTTAACAATAATTAGGCAAACGGAATAATGCGCAAAGGTTCTGGTTGATCTGCTTTGTAGCGTTCACTGCGTCGAGTTTTATCGTTCACACTACCGGCAAGCTGGCCGCAGGCTGCATCAATGTCGTCACCACGAGTGGTTCTAACGGTGGTGATGTAACCTTCTTTCATCAAAATGTCTTTAAATCGATTTAACGCATTATTACTGACTTTTTTGTAATCCGACAAATTAAATGGATTGAAAGGAATTAAATTAATTTTTACCGGAACATCGCGCAGTAGCTCTGCAAGTTCATAGGCATGTTCTGGGCGATCGTTAACGTGATCGATCAAGGTATATTCGATCGTCATTTTGCGATGCGTATCGGGAAGTTTTTCGATGTAACGCTTGGCACTGGCTAACAACATAGCAATAGGATATTTCTTGTTGATAGGAACCAGTTTATTACGCAACTCATCGTTAGGTGCGTGCAAAGAAATTGCGAGACAGGCATCGGTGTAATCGCTCAAGCGATCCAGTGCTGGCACAACACCCGAGGTACTGAGCGTTACCCGGCGCTTAGAAATACCATAAGCGTTGTCTTCCATCATCAAGTGCATGGCATCAACAACGTTATCAAAATTCAATAAAGGTTCACCCATGCCCATTAAAACAACATTGGTGATCTTACGCGGCCCTTTTACCTGCAACTGCCCAAATGATTTTGCCGCAATATGAACCTGACCGATAATTTCGGCCGCGGTTAAGTCGCGGTTAAAGCCTTGTTTTCCTGTTGCACAAAAGCTGCAATCTAACGAACAACCAACTTGAGAAGACACACACAAGGTGCCGCGTTCTCCGTCGGGAATAAAAACCGTTTCAATAGCATTGCCGCCTGAAACCTGAATCAGAAATTTACGGGTACCATCAACAGAATCAAGTTGGCGAAGCACTTCAGGCGCTTCAATAACCGCTAATTCTTTGAGTTTCGATTTTAAACCTTTGCTAATGTTGCTCATTTCATCAAAGTCGGAAACACCCAGCTGGTGAACCCATTTGATTACCTGTGTCGCACGGAACGGTTGTTCGCCGATTTCAGCAAACCAAGCCTTCATCTTGCTAGGCGACATGCCCATCAAGTTAACTTTTTCAGACACAGTGTTGATTTGAGCTTCAGACATTAAAAAATCCAAGAAAAACGGTGAGGAAACGCTGCTTTAACGGTTTTGAGGTTTAATCAGAGTACAGAAAGCGTACTTTCTGCGACTTCATATTCTAGCGAATGCTAGTCATCGAAGATAGCGACACAAACTTGCCCCACGATGAAAGTAAACAACGTGGGAACAAATAACGCTGTGCCGCAAAAAAAGCCCTTACATTAGAGCCTTATTAATTAGCGCTCGCAAATTTCTTCAGCAGAGAAGAAGTAAGCAATTTCACGCTCAGCCGACGCCGCAGAGTCAGAACCGTGAACCGCGTTAGCATCGATAGATTCAGCAAAATCAGCACGAATTGTACCGGCAGCCGCTTCTTTAGGATTGGTAGCACCCATCAATTCACGGTTGGTGGCAATAGCGTTTTCGCCTTTAAGAACTTGAACCACGACTGGGCCAGAAGTCATGAACTCAACAAGCGCAGAGAAAAATGGACGCTCCTTGTGTTCTGCATAGAAGCCACCTGCCTTTTCGTCATCAAGCTTAACCATTTTCATGGCAACGATTTCTAAACCGGCTTTTTCAAAACGAGCGTTAATTTCACCGATCGCGTTTTTTGCTACTGCGTCTGGTTTAATGATCGAAAGAGTTTTTTCAACTGCCATTCTTGTCTCCGTAAAATAATGCAATAAATTCAAGGATAAGGGCAAATATTTGTACAACTTTTGTACATTCTAGGCCATCACCCAAAAAAGAGCGCGGATTATACGCACTCATTTGGCAATTGCCTATTAGTCTATAGAGAGGATTTTTATCGATTAGATCATGAATGATCAATCAAAAGACAACTTAATGCGAATTATCCATCGATCACAGCGATTTAAGCTTAGCCAAACCTTCAGTGACCGATTGCACAGCAACGTCGATATCGTCTTCGGTGGTAAAGCGCCCAAAACTAAAGCGCAAACTAGCATGAGCCTCATCATCGGTCATTCCAATGGCTCTTAGCACATGAGAAGGCTCCAAGCTCGCAGAAGTGCACGCCGAACCTGACGATATCGCCAGCTCTCGAAATACCATCATTAATCGGTCTGACTCAAAACCTTGAAAACAGATATTGGCAATATTAGGAACGGCTTTCACGCCAGAACCGTTGAGCACAACACCCTCTAACTCAAGTACCAGTCCTAAAAATTTTTTCGTCAAGGCGGAAATGCGCTGATCTTCGGATTTCATTTCTTGCACAGCGATTTCAAATGCGGTGCCCATACCTACGCACTGATGAACCGGCAAGGTGCCCGAACGCATCCCTCGTTCGTGACCGCCACCGTGAATTTGAGCGTCGATTGCCAAAGGCGGCTGCCTGCGCACGTACAAAGCGCCAATACCTTTAGGGCCATATATTTTATGCGCACACATCGACATAAGATCGACATTCATAGCGTTCACATCGATGGGTAACTTGCCAACACTCTGTGCCGCATCAACATGAAACAGACTGCCGTTATTTTTGGCACAAGCACCAAGCGCTGCAATATCGTTAACAACACCCAGCTCGTTATTAACGTGCATTAAAGACACTAAAGCAGTGTCTGGCCGTAACGCATCAGATAAAGACTCGGCTGTAATAACTCCCTGACGGGTTGGCTGCAGGTAGGTAACTTCAAAGCCTTGTCGTTCAAGCTCGGCAAAACAATCCAAAACGGCCTTGTGTTCGGTTTGCGAGGTAATAAGATGACGGCCTTTATCTTGATGTGCCGAAGCGGCGCCTTTAATCGCTAGGTTATTCGCTTCTGTTGCGCCACTGGTCCACACAATTGCGCGGGTATCGGCAACAATTAAATCCGCAACTTGACGGCGAGCAGTTTCAACGGCCGATTCGGCTTGCCAACCGTAGATATGACTTCTAGACGCAGGATTAGCAAAGTTGCCATCAAGCGTAAGGCATTCGGTCATGGCTTTTGCAACGCGGGGATCTACCGGTGTTGTGGCAGCATAATCTAAATAAATCGGTTTATTCATAAATACGTAAGATCTTCTTTTTGAATATTCAGCCAATTATGCCATCAATCGAAATAAGGCTGTGCTAACAATTTTTGAAGAATATAAAGACTAAGCCAGTTGATACAAGCAAACTGTGAGGAATAATAAAAGAAAGAAGATTTTTACAGCGAAGAGAATCTGGGTGGCAGCTCTAACCAGCCACACCCCGGCACATGATGTCACCACTACCGTTGCTCCCTTCCGGGCCTGGCGGGGTTCGTAGTTGATCATTGCGAGGGGACCGGAAAGAGCCACCATTGCAGAGGCGCGCATTATGGTGATTTTCTATTAACAATGCAAGTGTACAAACCCCAATGCTATTTTTGCGCGCAATTAGCCAACAAACTGCTCAAACTCTCACAAAAATACGCAAAATTCACACAAATTTGGATGACCCACCGGCGGATCAACAAACATATCTCATCAATACAATACAAATTTTGCACTTAAATCACCGCAGTGCCGCTACGCTATCGAAACAAACGATTGATCATTTGTTATGTGAATCGCGTGTGGGATCAGGTTCGGCCGCTTTTGTGCATTGAACATCTGCTCCGAATCGTCTTCGATCAATACCAACCAAATTACTCAAGATATATTTTTAAGCGCCAGACTGCTAGAATCCGCCCCGAATTTTGACAAGAGATTTTTACAATGCAGTTATTTGTTGATCAGCTCACCAATGTAGATTTTAGTTATCTTGATGAATCTAGAGGTTTAGTGGGCGAAACCTGGCTTGCGAATTTTGCACTTGAAGGTGAGCTTGATCAGCAAAGCATGGTCTGTGACTTTGGCATCGTTAAAAAAACTTTTCGTAAATGGCTCGATGAAACCTTAGACCATAAACTTTTGGTACCCAAACACTCCGCGTCTTTATCGATCACAACATCCAACGGTATCACCCAACTAACATGGCAATCAGTATCTGGTGAGATCACTATGTCTGCGCCCGAAGATGCCATTACTTTGGTGGATGGTGATTGTATTACTCCCGAAACTCTTGCTGCTTGGTGCCAACATCAAGCGTTGCAATTGATGCCCAAAACCGTTCTTGACATCGACGTAAGCTTTGAAACCGAGCACATTCCCGGCTATTTCTACCAATACAGCCACGGCTTAAAAAAACACGACGGCAACTGCCAACGTATTGCCCATGGACACAGATCCACCATTAATATCTGTAAAAATGGTCGCCGGGACTTTGAACTCGAACGAGCTTGGTGTGAGAAGTGGCGCGATATTTATATCGGCACCGAAGAAGATATTATCGATGACATAAACGGTATTTATAAATTCGCCTACGAAGCGCCTCAGGGTAGATTTGAACTTAGCTTACCGAAAAACAATTGTTATATAATCCAAACCGACAGCACGGTAGAGCAAATAGCGCAACATATTGCCCAGGTACTTAAAAGTCAGTTTCCCGAAGATACAATTCAAGTGAAAGCATTTGAGGGAATTGGTAAGGGAGCCCTTGTCTCCCTTTAAAATAATTCGCCAAATTTCCACCAAAACAATTTTTGAATGATAAATTCAGAGCGGCTTTTTAAAGGGTCGCCGAGTTTTTCGAATTAAAATATAGGAAACTCTGATTAACCTAGAGTTTCTCGCGACACAAGGATGTGTCGTCAATTTCAAGAACTGTAAGTGATTGAAATTGTGAAGAAATTGGAAATCACATTTTCAATTTCTGTCCTCTGATTAAATCATGGATGAGTTAATCAGAGGTTCCTATAGGTTGAAATCACACGAATGATGGTTTTTATAAATTGGATGAGAGTAAGTTGCCAACTCACCAAGACCTTGCGACATAGATTGCACCAAACCAAATTGCGAAAATATCTCACCAAACGATAAGCTCCGCGCTTGGTATTAAATTAAAGATTTCTCTGCACCGGCTTTCTTTACGGCACTGTCGTTAAATTATCGCTACGATTTAAGGAAGCACCTTTGTTTGATCCTACCTCAAGCTTAAGCTTTGCGCTTAGCATTACCCTGCCCATATTCATTGTTTTGTTTATTGGAACTTGGCTACGAAAGATTGGATTTATTACCGATGCGTTTGTGGATGTGGGCAGTAAACTGGTTTTTAATGTAACTCTACCGGCGTTGCTATTTGTCAGCATAGTTAATAGCGATATCAATTTCGGCAAAAGTTTAAGCTTGGTGATTTACGGTATTCTTTCAACCATTGTTGTTTATATTTTATTAGAAATTGCCGTCCCGTTTATGTGCAAAGATCGCAGCTCAAGAGGCGTGATGGTACAAGGTGCTTTTCGCGGCAATATGGGCATTATCGGTTTAGCCTATTGTGTAAACGCCTACGGCGACGCCGTGTATTCAACGGCCGCTATTTATATTGCACTGGTTACCATTTTTTATAATATTTTCTCGGTCACGACACTGACGCGATGGTCTAATAAAAACAGCAACAGCAGTAAAATAGCCATGATTAAAAGCGTGCTTTTAGGCGTTGCTAAAAATCCACTGATTATCGCCATTGCCTGTGCACTAATCATTAACCAACTGCACGTACCAATTCCTGAAATTATTCAACAGTCCGGCCAATATTTTGCGCGCATGACTCTACCTTTGGCGTTATTGGTGGCAGGAGCAGGTTTGAGTTTAAAATTTAATGCCGACCTCACCTATGCGGCGATTACAACAACCGCAAAGCTGATTGTTATTCCTGTGGTGGTTACTGCGGTGGCGTGGTTGCTTGACTTTAAAGGTATGGAGTTGGGCGTGATCTTTTTAATGTCTAGCGCACCGAGCGCATCGGCAAGCTTTGTTATGGCGAGATCAATCGGTGGAAACTACACGCTGGCAGCAAATATTATTGTGCTAACAACGGTGCTTTCATTATTTACAACCAGTACCGGTACCGCGTTATTACGTTCGTGGTCACTTATGTAACTTACACATTCGGTTGAGCTTTTAGAATTACGTAAAAACACCTCTATGGTACGTAAACAAGGCATACCTTAAAACAGAAACAAAAAAGACGGGATATTCTCCCGCCTTTTTTACTGGTAACTTATTTAAGTTTACTTTTTGGAAATTTCAACCCAATTAGCATCGCCTTTTTGAATGGACTCGCCACGATCGCGCTGCCAAATTTTATCAGAGGTTGGGTTATTGTTTAGATACAATTTACCATCAACAATGGTCCAGCTGTCTGGACGTGGTGGTGCGGTAAAACCCTTCGCAACAGCAAATGCACAGTAACCACCGTATTGAGGAACGTATTTTTCAGGTTCCAAAATAAATTTGTTACGATTCACTTCATTGGCAAAGTGCCAAGTAACACCGCCCCAATCATAAGTAATGTCATCGGTACCAATAATGGCAGGGTCTCCCGGTTGCAAATCATAGTAAGCAACTACATCGGCACCTTTCAAAGCCCCACGAGTTTTATGCGAATAGAACTTCGACTCCTGCGCATAAGTATTAAAAGCCAACAAAAGAGCCAAAACGGCTACAAATCTAGCCAACATTAGAGCCTCCGCATGTTCATGCAAGAATAATATTTAATTGAAATTCAAAACTGTGCTACTAACAAAAACAGTCATCTGCAACGACAAGAACTGAGTTGTTTAATTCAACAAGAACTAAAGAAAACTCTGACTTATGGCACTAACAACACAAAAATGCGTCGTTTGTTTTAAAATCAACTGTGCAATAAGGTAAGCTTACTTTAGCCCGCGTTAATAACGACATCGGCAGTTGTAGCGTCTGTACCGATATATCATCAATTTTATTTGCGAGATTATGACGAGAAATAATGCACAAAGTTCTTCACATCGAAACGACGTGCTACAACTAAGATCTCTCAAAATATCACACATTTATAACGCTAAAAAATTATATAGCGAGAAATTGTTATTTATTTAAAATGCATATCATCAAACTGAATATCTGTCATAAATACCAGTTATTGAATAAATATTATTGAAATTGTCAGAAAATTAAATTACATCCACTGTTTATAAATCAAAAACTCTATTTTTTACCTAAAAATCACTCGAAAAGAGCAATAAATATTCAAAAAATCTCGGTAAAGAAAGAAACCAGATGAGTTAAGATTAGTTAAAACAGAATTTAATCAAGATTTGTAGAATAAAAAACACGCAAAAATTTAACTTATTAATTTTAAAATTAATACCCACACAATAAATACCGAACCAATATCACCTCTTAAAAGACAAACTTTTGTGATAAACCCTTAAAAGACGCAAGTTTTAAAGGGTTGTATTTAGGTAAAAATTTACAATTAAGAATAAACCCCTGTTAATCGAACGTTTTCTCCGGTGCTTAAAAATTTTCTCCAGCATGTAGAGGTGCCATCAATTTAAAAATTACTAGCACTTGAAATTGGGAGATATTAGAAATCCTCTTACCAATTTCTATTCTCAGCCTAAGAGATAAGCAATTATCCATAACAACATTGAATACACCCTGCAAACGGACTTTATCTGCGTGAACGTTTTTGAAAATTATATTCAACCCATAAAAAAAGCGACCGAAGTCGCTTAAAGGCAATATCCTGGAAATAATTTCAATTCAAAATTACCCGAATCGCTAGTAGGTAATTTCGCTGAAAACTTGGGTAAAAAACACAGAATTTTCGAATTTACGCCCTTGGTATACTTAATTTACTCAGATATTAACAGTAAATACATAGGGTTCGCACAAATCACTGACCATCAAAAACTATCGCCGGGAATACGCACCGAACCTTCCATTAATACACGTGCGCTTCGGCTCATGATGGCTTTAGTTGCAGTCCACTCACCGTTAACAATTTCGGCTTCAGCACCAACACGTAAAGTACCTGACGGATGACCGAAACGAACCGCGTTACGCTCGCCACCGCCAGCGGCCAAATTAACCAAAGTACCCGGTACAGCCGCTGCGGTAGCAATGGCAACCGCGGCAGTGCCCATCATGGCGTGGTGTAATTTACCCATCGACAAAGCGCGTACTAAAAGATCAATTTCGTCGGATTTAATGACTTTACCACTGGATGCCGTGTATTCAGCTGGTTTAGCTACAAATGCAATTTTAGGCGTATGTTGACGAGTTTTGGCTTCTTCAATATCTTTAATTAAACCCATTTTAATGGCGCCGTAAGCTCGCAATTTTTCAAACATGGCTAAGGCTTCTGCGTCATTATTAATGTCGTCTTGCAACTCGGTGCCCTTGTAACCAATGGCTTCGGCATCCACAAAAATGGTAGGAATACCGGAATTAATCATGGTTGCCTTAAAGGTACCAACACCGGGAACCTCAAGATCATCAATTAAATTTCCGGTGGGAAACATAGAGCCTTCGCCGTCGGATGGGTCTAAAAACTCGATTTGAATTTCCGCCGCCGGAAAAGTCACACCGTCTAATTCGAAATCACCGGTTTCTTGAACTTGACCACCGGTCATTGGAATTTTAGCGATAATGGTTTTTTCGATATTCGCCTGCCAAATTTTTACGGTAGCAATACCATCGCTCGGGACCTTATCGGCATCGATCAAACCATTGCTAATGGCAAAAGCACCAACTGCACACGATAGGTTCCCACAGTTACCGCTCCAATCAACAAACGCAGTATCAATAGAAACCTGGCCGAATAAATAATTAACGTCGTGATCTGGTTTGGTACTTTTACTTAGAATCACAATCTTGCTGGTACTCGACGTTGCACCACCCATGCCGTCGATTTGTTTTCCGTACGGATCAGGACTACCAATAACACGCAATAATAACGCATCTCTTTGCGGACCAGGCGTTTGTGCAACTTCGGGTAAATCCGTAAGACTGAAAAACACCCCTTTACTGGTACCACCACGCATGTAGGTTGCGGGGATTTTAATTTGCGGTACGTGAGACATGTTTATTCCTATAAAAACAGTAAGAAAATTTAAACCGTGCGTAAGAATTTTTGCGAACGACAGAAAGCTCTCTATCAACAAGAGCTTTCTGCTCGATTAACTCGCCGAAAAATAAATTACGCGTTTTCCATTTCTAAGAAGTCTTTCGCAAAGCGCTGTAGTACACCACCGGCAGAATAGACATGAACTTCTTCCGCGGTATCTAAACGACAAGTCACAGGTACTTCGGTTACAGAACCGTCTTTGCGATTAATCACTAAAGTTAATTCGGCAAGTGGTGCAAGTTCACCTTTAACGTCGTAGGTTTCAGTACCGTCAATTTCTAAGGTTTTACGAGTTGTACCTTGTTTAAATTCTAACGGTAGAACACCCATACCCACTAGATTGGTTCGATGAATACGCTCAAAACCTTCGGCGGCGATGGCTTCAACACCCGCTAAACGAACACCTTTTGCCGCCCAATCGCGTGAAGAACCTTGTCCGTAATCGGCACCAGCAACAATAATTAACGGTTGCTTGCGCTCCATGTAAGTTTCAATGGCTTCCCACATGCGAACCACTTTACCTTCCGGCTCGATACGCGCAAGAGAACCCTGAATAACCTTGCCGTTTTCATCCAAACACATTTCGTTTAACAGTTTTGGATTCGCCAAGGTTGCACGTTGTGCCGTTAAATGGTCGCCACGGTGCGTTGCGTAGGAGTTAAAGTCTTCCTCAGGCAGACCCATTTTCGCCAAGTATTCACCGGCGGCACTGTTTGCCAAAATAGCGTTCGAAGGCGACAAGTGATCGGTGGTGATGTTGTCTGGCAGTACCGCTAAAGGACGCATACCTTTTAATGTACGCTCACCGGCAAGAGCACCTTCCCAATACGGAGGACGACGAATGTAAGTACTTTGTGGGCGCCAATCGTACAATGGGCTTTCGGCTTCCTCTACCGCACCCAAGTCAAACATGGGAATGTACACTTGATTAAATTGTTCTGGTTTAACCGAACTCGCCACAATCGCATCGATTTCTTCGTCGCTTGGCCACAAATCTTTTAGGGTAATTTCTTTGCCATCAACCACCGCGAGTACATCTTTTTCGATATCAAAGCGCACGGTACCGGCAATTGCATAGGCAACTACTAACGGAGGTGATGCAAGGAATGCTTGTTTGGCATAAGGATGAATACGACCATCAAAGTTACGGTTACCCGACAACACCGCCGTTGCGTATAAATCGCGATCGATAATTTCTTGTTGAATCACCGGATCAAGCGCACCACTCATACCGTTACAGGTGGTACATGCATAGGCGACAATACCAAAACCGAGTTTTTCAAGCTCAGGCAATAAACCCGATTCTTCTAAATACAATCTCGCAACTTTAGAACCCGGCGCAAACGAAGATTTAACCCAAGGCTTACGAACCAAGCCAAGTTCGTTGGCTTTTTTCGCCACCAAACCTGCGGCTACAACGTTGCGTGGGTTACTGGTATTGGTGCACGAAGTAATTGCCGCAATAATAACGGCGCCGTCTGGTAATTTACCGTCGGCTTCTTCGGCTTTGGCTGCGTCTAAATTCACCGCAATGCCACGCTCAGCCAACGCGCTGGTTGGAAGACGACGATGTGGATTTGATGGACCCGCCATGTTGCGCACAACGGTTGATAAATCGAACTCTAAAACACGTTCGTATTCAGCTTCGACCAAATCATCCGCCCACAAGCCGGTGGTTTTCGCGTAGTTTTCAACAAGAGCAACCTGCTCGGCATCACGTCCGGTTAATTTTAAATAATCGATGGTTTGTTCATCGATATAAAATAAACCCGCAGACGCACCAAACTCAGGAGTCATATTCGAAATGGTTGCGCGGTCGCCAATGGTTAAGCTTTTTGCACCGTCACCGAAGAATTCTAAATACGCAGAAACAACACGCTCTTGACGTAAAAATTCGGTAATTGCCAAAACGATATCGGTTGCCGTAATACCAGGATTACGCTTACCAATTAATTTAACCCCAATAATGTCTGGAAGGCGCATCATTGATGGACGACCCAGCATTACGGTTTCGGCTTCTAGACCACCTACACCAATGGCAATTACGCCCAAGGCATCAACGTGTGGCGTGTGCGAATCGGTACCCACACAGGTATCAGGATAAGCAACGCCGTCACGGGCTTGAATAACCGGTGACATTTTTTCTAGGTTAATTTGATGCATAATGCCGTTACCGGCAGGAATCACATCAACATTTTTAAATGCCGTTTTGGTCCACTCAATAAAATGGAAGCGATCTTCGTTACGACGATCTTCTACCGCACGGTTTTTCTCAAACGCTTCCGGATCAAAACCACCAAATTCTACGGCCAGTGAATGGTCCACAATTAATTGTGTTGGTACCACAGGGTTTACTTTTGCAGGATCACCGCCCTGCTCGGCAATAGCATCACGAAGACCGGCCAAATCCACCAACGCGGTTTGACCTAAAATATCGTGACAAACAACACGCGCTGGATACCACGGAAAATCTAAATCGCGCTTGCGACCAATAATTTGTTTTAAAGAATCAGTAAGGCTTTCTGGATCGCATTTACGAACCAATTGCTCAGCCAAAACACGCGAAGTATACGGTAATGTTTTATAAGAACCCGGCTCAATGGCCTCAATGGCTGCACGTGTATCGTAAAAATCGAGATTGCTGCCTGGTAATGATTTTCTAAATTCTGTGTTCATTTGAAATAAATCTCTGCAAACGTTTCAGGCTAATGGTCTTAGAAAAATATAGGAAACTCTGATTAACCTAGAGTTTCTCGCGACACAAGGATGTGTCGCCAATTTCAAGAACTGTAAGTGATTGAAATTGTGAAGAAATTGGAAATCACATTTTCAATTTCTGCCCTCTGATTAAATCATAGATGAGTTAATCAGAGGTTCCTATAGTAGAGAGAAACTCTAATAACGCGTTATTTACCGATTTTATTGATACATGTAATTCTTTAATTTACAGCTAACTACAACTAATTGCGTGGAATACTGGCAAACCACTCTTACTTTTAGTATCTGCGTAAAAATAAAATCCATAAACAGTAAAACCAAAAAGTGGCTCACTAGAGCCACTTCGATTTTTTATTAACGCTCGGTGATTGGAACCACTTTACGTGATCCAGGACCAATGTATTCGGCATTTGGACGAATAATTCGGTTATCGGCACGTTGTTCAAATACGTGTGCAGACCAACCTGTAGTACGAGACATTACGAAAATCGGGGTAAATAATTTGGTTGGAATACCCATGTAGTAGTAAGTAGACGCATGGAAGAAATCGGCGTTACAGAATAATTTCTTTTCTCGCCACATAACTTCTTCACAACGCAAAGACACTTGATACAAAGTATCGTCAGTTGCGTCTTCAGAAAGTTTTTTTGACCATTCTTTAATAACGGTATTACGTGGATCGGACTCGGTATAAACCGCATGACCAAAGCCCATGATTTTTTCTTTGCGCTCAAGTTTACCAAGAATTTCTTTTTCAGCTTCTTCCGCTGATTTCCAATTCTCGATCATATCCATCGCAGCTTCGTTAGCACCACCGTGCAGCGGGCCACGCAAACTACCAATCGCGCCGGTAATACAGCTGTGGTAATCAGAAAGCGTTGACGCACAAACACGAGCGGTAAAAGTAGACGCGTTAAATTCATGCTCTGCGTAAAGAATTAACGACACGTGCATGACTTTTTCGTGCAATTCGCTGGGTGCTGTACCGTGTAATAAATGCAAGAAGTGACCACCAATGGATTTTGCACCGGTATTTAAATCAACACGAACGCCATCGTGACTGTAGCGGTACCAGTAACAAATAATGCTGGGTAATGCCGCCAATAAACGATCTGCGTGTTCTTGTTGTTCAGCAAAGCTTGCTTCGGTTTCTAAGTTGCCCAACATAGAAACGCCGGTACGTAACACATCCATTGGATGAGCGCTGGCAGGAATTCGCTCTAGCACTTCTTTTAATGCCGTAGGCAGCTCACGTTTATCAGCAAGCTTAGCTTTGTAAGCTTCTAACTGATCGGCGTTAGGTAATTCGCCGTTAAATAACAAATAAGCAACTTCTTCAAATTCACAATTTTCGGCAAGGTCTTCAACTTCGTAACCGTAGTAAGTTAAACCCGTGTGGCCCAATGCAGCAACCGTACAAATTGCGGTTTTACCGGCAACCTGTCCGCGCAAACCTGCGCCTTCTAATTTCTTCTGTGCCATGATACAAAAAACTCCGTTACGTTTACTCTTCAGACTTATCGGACTGATTTATTTATTTTTCGCGAATAATTCATCAAGCTTTTCTTCGTAAGCGTGATAACCGAGATAATCGTAAAGCTCCATGCGAGTTTGCATATTATCGATCTGCGCTTTTTGATCGCCGTCAGTCAATAGAGATCTATAAACGGCTTCGGCAGCTTTATTCATTGCACGGAATGCAGATAATGGATAAAGCACCATGTCGGCGCCCCACTCGGCCAATTCTGAGCAGTTATATAAAGGGGTTTTACCAAATTCGGTAATGTTCGCCAAAATAGGCACATCTAGCGCTTCGCGGAAGGCTTGGTAATGTTCTTTTTGATTAATGGCTTCTGCGAAAATACCATCGGCGCCGGCTTCAACGTAGGCTTGTGCGCGCTCAATAGCAGACTCTAAACCTTCTGCTGCGAAAGCATCGGTACGGGCCATAATAAAAAAGCTATCGTCAAATTTAGCGTCGGTAGCGGCTTTAATACGATCACACATTTCTTCTTTAGAAACGCATTCTTTGTTAGGACGATGACCACAACGTTTTTGCGCAACCTGATCTTCAATATGCACGGCCGCGGCGCCACTGCGAATCATATCTTTTACGGTTTTAGAAATATTAAATGCACCACCCCAACCGGTATCAATATCCACCAACAAAGGCAAATTAGTAGCAGCAGTAATGCGGCGCACATCTTCTAAAACATCGTTTAAAGATGTCATACCCAAATCTGGTAAACCGTAAGAAGCATTGGCAATACCACCGCCGGACAAATAAATAGCCTGATGGCCAATACGCTCAGCCATTAATGCAGCATAGGCGTTAATCGTACCGACAATTTGCAACGGCTTGTTGTTCGCGAGCGCTTCGCGAAAACGTGTACCTGGTGTTTTCATCTTAATACTCTCAACTATTTAATAATTGCTGTTCTATGTTTTCACGCGCACGCACAATGTGTTTACGCATAATTAATTCAGCCAATTGCTCATCGCGTTGCTCTAATGCGAGTACCAAATGCTGATGTTCTTTAAATGCTTGTAAAGATCGTGAAGGCTGAAGACTGGATTTGTAGCGATACATTCTTACCAAGTAATACAGCTCTTCACATAAAGTATGAATTAGCATCTGATTATTACTGGCTTGAATGACTCGATAATGAAAATCGATATCGGCGTCTGCCTGAATATAAGCACCGCCGGTTGCGGCCATGTGCTCTTCGGCAATTTTCAATAATCGCTTTAAATTCTCTATGCCTTCATCGGTAATATTTTTCGCCGCCAATGCAGCGGCCTTACCTTCGAGCGCTTCACGAATGTGATAAATCTCAATAACCTGTGGTAAATCCAAAGTAATAACTCTGGCACCACCGTGCGGAACGTACTTCACCAGCTTCATGCTTTCGAGCCTGCGCATGGCTTCGCGAAGCGGCCCACGGCTGATGTTGTATTCCTTAGAAAGCTTAGGCTCACTCAATTTACTGCCCGGTGCTAAATCACCACAGACAATGGCATCTCTAAGTGTGCGAGTGATATTGCTCGCTAAGGTGTTTTCGGTTGTAGCGTTTTCAGATTCGGACATATACAGGTCTCACATCGCAGGCGAGCCATCCGTAAACTGGCCTATCCAGAAAAGCGTTTCTAGGGATAAAACCAGTGACCTCGGCTCAAAATCGTAGACATATTAGATGACGCTATATTAACGCACATAAAAATTGTCAACAATTTTTGCGAAACTCATCTTGATGGGGTCTTAATTTAATCCAACACTCGTTTTTTGTCTACACTTTTACAATATTACCCTGTAAAAAATTCTAAACCACAAAAGATCACCTAAAGATTGTCGACAATATGATATCTAAGCGATCACCTCAGTAAAGAATAATCAGAGACCGAATACAGAACACTGAAACCAACTGGCAGAATCTGCCGTTCATGAAAAATGAGCTGAAAAACACTGAAAGCGGAGATTGATGCGTAGAGATCGGGTAGCGACACTTAAGAACAACAGATGAAAAGCCGAAAACGGCAAGGCAAAACGAGGGCTAAAGACGGGAGTAACAGGTCACTCATGGCCAAATAAAGAACACAACCACAAGAATGTCTAGGACTTCTGATTAATTCATCCATGACATAATCGGACAGCAAAAATTGAGCACGTAATCTCTAATTTCCTGACAATTTCAATCACTTACGATTCTTGAAATTGGCAACACATCCTTGTGTCGCAAGAAACTCTGAGTTAATCGGAGTTTTCGAATAAAGCAGATTTTTTTGTTGATCGCCAAACAGAAATTAGGCAGCTTTTTTACGCTTAAACAACTTAGAAACCAAAGCGCCAACGCCAACAACAATAAATACACCGAATTTTTTCAAGAACACCAAAATAATCGCGAACAAACCCGCTTTTGCTGCAAGTTTACCCGCCACCAAGGCGCCCAAACCATAGGCAGCCACCTCATCAAGATCTGGATCAAAGTCTTGATAACGCGAACCTTGGTTAAATTCGGCCACCGATAAAACCGAGTCAATCTGCGAATCAATCACATCTTTTTGCGCCATGCTAGCAATAAAACTCAACACCAAAACCCCTTTTCGGCCCAACACGCGAATGTCGTAGTTCAGGGTATTAACATCTTGATCGCCAAATTTGATTTCTTTCGCCCAGTGTAAAATGTGTGCGCTTTGATCGTAGTAAGGCTCAGACGCCCAACCCACCAAACTGATCGGCTCATAGCCTTGCTTAACTCGCTCGGCACTGGCATCACGCATTTCACTCTTCATTTGCGAGAGTAAATCAGAGTAATCAATGTCTTCTGCGCCTTCATCCGACACATAACCGTCTTCGGTGTATTCAACGGTCACCGCCCAAGCATCGTCATCAAACGGAGTGAGATCGGCCGGAAAAAGCATGCCTAAGGTTCCGGTGCCAGCACCAGGCACATTACCCCAAAGGTTGACCAAAACAGTTTCAGAATCTTGCGGCGAGAAATAAACAAACTCATCAGGCACATGCAACGTTGCAATTCCATCCGCCAAAGTAATGTCACCGGTTTGTGGCGTTACCGAATCCCAAGCCTGGGTCATTTCGGCAATAAGCTGTTCTTCTTCAGGCGTTAAAGATTCTTGAGCGTTGGCAGCCATTCCTAGGCCCGTCAACACAATTAAAAAAGATGTAATAATAAATTTCATAATAAATATTCCCTAGGTGTAAACCCGGAAGAATACTCATCAGCACATTGGCATTCAATAAAAACTCTGCCACTAAACAAATATTTTTGATCTAACTGGCGCGATTAGATAATTGACAACAAAAAACACCACTTAAGATTTTAAAAATAAACTTAAGTATTATAACTTTTTAACTTCTAAAAAACTCTCAAGCCAAAAAAGTGCTCGGAATTTAGCATTTTAAAACTCAATCCATTAGCTCAAGCTTTTATTAACACATACCCCAAATAGCCTGAGAATTGAATAGCATAAACACCTAATTTAAACGATTCGTATATCGCGAAACCAACCATTGCACTGAGTAAAAAATTACCACCCCCAAAAGCCCGCTATAAAGACAAAACTTATGAAGTGCTGCCACGGAAATAAAACCCAAAAACGGATTTCTCAACACAAAGGGATAAAAAGGCTGTAAATCAGAATGCATAACCGCATCAATTAAAACGTGACTAATACAACCGATAAAGGCGCTCAAAAACGCAACCCACCAAGAAATACAAATGGTCCTACCATTACGACCTTTAAGATCTAATATTTTTAAACCGAATTCCGATAGGTACTTACCGGTTAGCGCAGAAAATACAGCCAACAACACACAACCCACAAACGTATGCGAAAAACCATGCAAATGACCATGACCAACAATCAGCACCCAAAGCGGCTGAACATCCATAATAATTTGCGACCAGCCAAAAACCATTAAACTAAAGCTACCTTGCAACAGTGCTTTAATAAAAATTCCAGGCCCCATATGAAACGGCGTAAAAGGCATATTAAAAACCAATACAATTATTGAGCAATTAAAAACTCAACCACTCTAAACAAGCTTAAAAAACCCAATAAAAAGTCGAGCGTAAGAATCACTAAAAACGCGAATACACATACAACGCAACCAAACCTAAAAACATCAACATTATTGGTGCTAGCGCAATATAAAACCACGTTTTTTATTAAAGGAACCTCTGATTAACTCATCCATGATTTAATCAGAGGTTCCAAAATAATAACATCACAATAAATGTATAAGAATTTAAGTTTTGTAATCAAAAAAGGAACAAACTGAGAATGAGCAAACAATATTTGCATGTCACTGAGAATGGAAAAACTAATTTTTCTTACAAAATTATCGATTTTATTTGAGGAAACTCTGATTACCCTAGCGATTTTCGCAACACAAGGACGTGTCGCCAATTTCAAGAACTGTAATTGATTAAAATTGTGAAAAATCGGGAATCACATTTTCAACGTCTGCCCTCTGATTAAATCATGGCTGAGTTAACCAGAGGCGCCTATAAGAGTTATCAAGTTAAAACATTAAACGCTGTGGTTAATTAAATTGACTTTAATATACAGATAATGCACAGAAGTTTATTCCTTAAAACTGGCTAAGAATTTACTAACACCCGGAGTAAAAGTTCGATTGATTGGCATATTTATCCCAGGGCCCAATATAATTCCATAATAGGTAACCTTCCATTTACCTTCATGACGAACACATATTAACTGATACAAATACGAGAGCCCTGCCCTTGGATTTTCTTCTACGATGGTTTGTCCATAGGGAATTTTCATATATTGATTTGGCTCTATTCTACATAACTGCCTGCCTTGAGGTTGTTTAAGATCACCTAGATACCGATTGTCTGCATCATGATAAAAAATTAAATTGTTACCACTGCGGTTAACCTGGAGCGCACAACCATTCATACCACCTGTTGTTACAATGGTACCATTTGGTTGATTTATAGGCACAGAGACTTCGCCCACACCTCGGTTAACCCAAGGAAAAAAGTAATCGCTACCACCATTTTCAACGGCTAAACGATAAACACCATTTTGCTTTGTTAAATTAAGTGTTGCAGCACCACCAACCTCACACCGATTAGTACCTTCAGGTGTCGTTCTAAAACCTCTAACATCCACAAAAAAGTCGTTTTGTTTGCAAATTGGTTCTGGATTATCACGTAAATTCTGTAAGATCGTCATTGTTATTTCCTTATTAGCTATGCATAACGTCCCGTTAAAGTTCTAACTAAACAACAAAGGAATTACGGATAACGTTATCATTATTAGTAATAAATGTAGTCTCTATTAAATGACCAAGCAAAATAAAAACAGAGAACTCTACAACTTGAGATCAAGGCTCAGCAGGGTGATTTAAAATTTAGCACAAATGAAAAATAACCGAGATACCTTAGCAAACAACTGGATGAACTTTTTGAAATAAAACAATGAGACTGTTAGTGGCTATAGAAATAAGATTTATAAAAAGCAAGATTTTACAACGCTCAAGCATTCCTAAAAGAGAATTATGGGTTATTTTCGAAAATTTTAAATAACTCACCAAACTGCACAATAATAAATTTTGTAAATTCAAATAAGAGAATAACGTTTCAAGTAATCTAAAATAAGTTTTTGTTGATTTTTTGTAAATCTAGACAACTCCACATTCACACTCGACTTTACACTTTTTACGCTTAAATTTTTTGGCAAAAAAACCTGAAAACTTACAGCTTACAATTTCAGAAATAGATAACAATATAAAATCGGAATAAGTTACCAGCTCTATACTCTCATCCGTTAAAATCAGACTATAGGAACCTCTGATTAACTCATTCATGATTTAATCAGAGGACAGAAATTGAAAATGCGATTTCCAATTTCTTCACAATTTCAATCACTTACAGTTCTTGAAATTGGCGACACTTCCTTGTGTCGCGAGAAACTCTAGGTTAATCAGAGTTTCCTATAATCAACGACCTTGGATGAACCGCAATTTAGTATTAAAAGCCATAAAGTACCAACCAAAGGCAACATTGCCAGAATTAATGCGTTAATTAACATCAATTCGCGAAACTGAATAACACCTAAGAAGACCAACGAAATGGTAAAAGCGAAATAAACCAAAACAGACAGCAGCCCCCGAGTTAATCGATATAAAAATCCTTGCCATCGGTTTTGAACTATCTTCACAAAACTATTCGACCTAATGTACAAAATAAATAAACAATGTACAAAAACATAAATACCATAGACTATGATTACCGAACACAACTCAGATGTTATTCAGCACCGATTTCTAATCACCTACACTCATTAACATAAACTGTGCATTTTCACCGTAACATTCGCTCACTTCCTGGTTAACGCTCATAAACTCTTGTTTTAGCCAAAATTCTGTTGAACCTTGCACAGCTACCAACATAATTTGCTGATATCCGTTTAACTTTGCGATTTTTGTAAGATGTGTTATTAGCTTTTTACCAATACCTTTCCCCGTTGAATTTTTATGCACGGCCAAATCATGGACAAAAAGTGTGGAGCCTTTGCAGTTTTCAGGCAAGGGTTTGAATAATTTCGGTGGCATTTCTTGATTCCAAGAATGAGCAAGTAAATAACCCATTAACATGCCTTCTTCGTATAAAACCAAACAACTCTCTGGCGATGTTAGCCATTTACTTTTTAATACATCTAAACTTTCAGGCGCAACTTGCAAATAGACACCCTGCTGCAACTCAAGTATGTCCGCCCAATTGGATTCGGTTATTGCTGTAATCGACATTTTTCCTCTAAACCACCATTCTTCACTAGCACTTATTAATTTTCATTAAATTTATTAAATACGATAATACATAATTTCAATTACTAATAGCAATCACAACAAACCCTCATCAACCAATATTGTTAGCTACCCAGGGTATGTCGCCTATCTCAAGAATGGTAAGCCTTTAACAAAGCAATATAATTAGAGATTGTATTTTTAGCCTCTGCCTTCTGATTAAATGACGAAGGTGACAGTAAAAGATTTCTATACAGTTACAATTCCGTTTAAGCCACTCAATTGTGACGCGCACATCATTTCTGACTCGATATTATTTTTTTAACATTACTTGTCAACGCACCTTAATTTAACTCGTTTCTTCATTTACCAACACGGAATTTATTTGAGCCTGCAATTAAATAAGGTTAATTAAAATCGCTTAAAAATAGAAGGGAGATGCGTGAACATAGGAAATTCTAATTAGTCTAGAGTTTCTAAGCACACAAGGATGTACCGTCAGTTTCCAGAACGGCAAATGATTGAAATAGTGAAAACAATTGGAAGTTGCAGCGTTAATTCTTTCCCTCTGATTAAATTATGAAATAGGTTAATCAGAGGTACCATAGCAGTTTATTACTTGACCAAAGTTAATCTACGGCCAAATTTTTCGTTGGGTGACTAAATTCCTTTTTATTTTTTTGTAATTTTCGATGTAAATAACATGGAGCTTTCTGATGTCAGAAGAATTATCGAATATAAACAGCAATTCTACTTCTCGTCGTGATTTTTTAAAAATAAGTACTTCCGCGGTTGCCGCCGCTGGAGTCGCGGGCACTATTGGCGGTGTTAGTTCAGCTCATGCAGATGATTTTTATGTGGACGATTTTGACGCATCTACAGAATCTGGCAGCCGTCGTATGGATGCGTTAGCTATTCGCGTTAATGCCGCAGAAACAGAATCTAATTTCACTGTAAGTTTAGGCCCACAGTTAGATAACGATGACGAAGCGCGATACAAAGATCAGCGTTATTACGCCAGTTACAGCAAGTCGTTGCCGTGTAATTCTTTAGGGGAAGTAAATCCGGGCGAGTTTAAAAAATTGCAGTTAGCCATGCAAACCGGTGCGCAAGAAGACTTTAACGCAATTGTGTTAGCAACGGATGCAAGACCCTTAACGTCGCCGCAGGCAGCATTTAAATACATTTTAGCCGGTCGTGATAGTCACGCCACTCGAATTAATTCGGCTCACGCCTTTAGAAGCCCTGAAATTGCGGTTGAAATGGGTGAGGTGTACTGGCAAGCCGTATTACGTGATGTGCCGTTTATGGATTATGGGAATCGGCCTATTGTTCAAAGCGCGGTTAATGATTTGAACAGTTTCACCGCACGGCCTAGTCAAAAACCCGTTACCGTGGGTAATTTATTCCGTGGTGAAACTGCTGGTGATTTAAAAGGTCCGTACGTTAGCCAATTATTGTTGCTACCCTTTAGCTACGGTTCTGTGGATGTGGAGCAACGCTATGAAGTAGGCACGGCCAATGTTGACTTTATGTTAACCGAAGGCAATTGGCTCGCGGTACAACGTGGCCGCGTAAACGAAACCGCAACGTTTGAAACTCAGAAAAAATTCATTTATAACGCTCGCTCGATGGCTGAATACGTGCATCGTGATATTACCTTCTCGGCCTATATTCAAGCGGCGTTAATTATGATGCAGTTTGGTCAAGATGCCCTTGACTCTGGATTTCCCTACGGCAATACAATTTTTAATCAACAAGGTTTTACAACCTTTGGTGCTCCATTTATTTTGGATTTGGTCGCTCGTGCTGGCAATTTAGGTTTAGCAACCGCATGGTTCCATAAATGGCGAGTAAATCGCTTTTTAAGACCAGAAGCTTACGCAGGTCGTGTGCATTTTCATGTTACTGGGCAAGCCAATTACGAATTGCACGACGACATTTTAAATTCAAATGTGCTCTCGATACTGTTCAACCAAAACGGCACTTATTTCTGCCCTCAAGCTTTCCCCGAAGGTTCACCAACCCACCCTTCATTCCCAGCTGGCCATGCCTGCTATTCAGGTGCGTGTGCAACCGTATTAAAAGCCTTGTTTAATGAAGATTTTCTGTTCCCTCGAATCATGCAATCTGCCGACGGTTTAACGCTAAATGATGTTTCCAGTCAGTTTTCTGAAGGTGTTACGTTTGGCGGTGAAATTAACAAATTGGCCAATAATATTGCACTTGGTCGTGACGGTGCAGGTGTTCATTATCGCCAAGATGGCATTCAAGGTTTATACGCTGGTGAACAAGTAGCAATTGCGTTATTACAGCAAGAAGCCACAACAGTGAATGAAGATTTTCCAGGATTTAGTTTAACAACTTTTAAAGGTCATAAAATCACCATCAAAAAAGATGGAGTGTTTAATGACGATAACACTGAATACAACCCTATTTATTTGGATTAATGTATTAATCTTTAAAAAAAGGAAACCCCGCTAAACGGGGTTTTTAGAATAAAAAAACCGGCTGATGAACAGCCGGAACAAGGTGCTTGTATTTTTTGAATCGATGGAATTACAGGTCGATTCCGAATATGGTTGGTGCAAGAGTAATAATCGCAATATAAATAATGAAGATACTGACTAGGTTTATCCAAAGACCTGCTTTCATCATGTCTTTAATACGCAAACCTTCGTAGGAGAAAACAATAGCATTTGGCGGAGTAGCCACCGGCATCATAAATGCCATTGATGCTGCCAACGCAGCAGGAATTGCCAATGCTAATGGGCTGTATCCTAGGCCGACAGAAACCGCACCAAGAATCGGTAAGAAGGTTGCTGTGGTTGCGGTGTTAGAGGTAATTTCGGTTAGGAATACGATGGTGATAATGGTTACCAAAATAATCATCGAAATTTCTAACGAATCGAGTGAACCCACAAATTCACCAATAGACATTGCAAGACCGGTGCTCTTAAACGCTGCCGCCAGTGCTAAACCACCACCGAATAATAACAATACGCCCCAAGGCACACCTTTGGCGGCATCCCAGTCAACCGTGAATTGATTGCGTTCAATAGATGCAGGAATCACAAACAAAATACTTGCCGCAAATAATGCAATTGATGTGTCGCTTATATTCAGCCCAGTAAGGCTAATGATAAATTTACGGAAGATCCAAGCAACCACGGTAAAACCAAACACAATTAAGACGATTAATTCACCACGACCGATTTTGCCCATTGCGTTTAATTCGTTAACCACCAGTTGATCGGCACCTTCTAAATCGAGATGACCAACAGGGAAAACCAATTTACACAAAATAAACCAAACAATCGGTAATAAAATTACGGCTACGGGTACACCTATCATCATCCAAGTAGCAAAATCGATGCTTATACCGTAGCTGTCTTGTAAGAAGCTCGCCAATAAGGTGTTTGGTGGTGTACCGATAAGCGTTGCAACTCCACCAATTGACGCGCTGTAAGCGATACCTAACATTAAGGCGATACCAAAGCGACGTACCTGCGCAGGGTCTTTGCCTTTTGAGGCAATGAAATCAATTAATGAAATACCTACGGTAAACATCATTAAGGTTGTTGCTGTGTTGGAGATCCACATCGATAAAAATGCGGTGGACAACATAAAACCTGCAATAATGCTGCTGCCCGAAGTACCCGCAAATTTTACCACCGTCAATGCAATACGCTTATGAAGTCCCCAACGCTGCATGGCGGCGGCAATTAAAAACCCGCCCAAAAATAAATAAATTAATGGATTGCTGTAGCTGGCTGCGACAGTTTTTTGATCGCCAATTCCTAATATCGGCATAAATACAATGGGCAATAACGCCGTTACAGGAACAGGGGCGGCCTCGGTCATCCACCAGATTACCATCCAAGTAGTGAGCGCAACCAATTTCCAAGCGCCCGGAGATAAACCTTCTGGTGCAGGAATAAACGTTAAGATTAAACATACCAAAGGCCCGGCGACAATACTGAATAATCGCAACTTTGACATGGGGGTAGTTGGTGTTGTAACGCTCTCCGACGAGGTATTTGATTCAGCTTGTGCTGTCATAACATCGACTCTCTTTCATTTATGTGCTCTAAATGCATTATTGCTTTTATAGACGAGCACGTTTTTATTATCAGAACGGCTTAAAAATTCTGTCGCCGAGACTTTTGGGTTAATTGTGGGAAAATCTTGTACGATTCGCCTGCGGTTTCTATATGGCAAGAGCAATGCCAATGCTTTTTTTTGATATAACCTTTTGAATTATAATAACTTTTATATTTAATTGAAAAATTAAACAAGGAATTTAAAAAAAAGTAGAGGGGATAAAACCACCCATTTAAATTAACCAATGGGTGGGATGATTACCAACCTAACATTGTGGTAATCATCAATATAAAAACGAGGTTTGAAAGTGCCTATTTACCGCACAAAAGCAACACTACTTTAGTCTAGGCATCTTTAAATTGGCTTTTATCGAGATTGTATTTGCGCATTTTTTCGTACAAGGTTTTTCGGGCAACACCCAAATTATCTTGCACAACTTTTAAACGGCCTTCGCAACGCGTTAGCTCATCGCGAATAATACTTTCTTCAAACCGACTTACTTGCTCGGCGAGCGTTAACGGTGCTCGCGGTCGTTCCGGGCTGGATTCGTCGAATGCCCTAGCCTCACCCAATAAAACAAAACAATTTGCAAGATTACGCAATTCGCGCACACCACCCGGCCAATCGTGGCGCAATAACCACTGACGTTTTTCGGCAGACAGTAAAGGTACCTCAACCTTGTAGTTATTGCCCGCCACCTGAGTGAAATGTTCAAACAATAACGACACATCTTCGATTCGATCGCGCAACGGCGGAATACGCACCTGCAACACATTAAGTCGATAATATAAATCGGCCCTAAATTCGCCTTTATCGCTTAATTCTTTTAAATCCGTTTTTGTTGCAGCTACAACCCGCACATCAACAGGAATGAGTTTATTACTGCCCAGTGGTTGAATAGCTCGCTCTTCTAATACGCGCAGTAATTTAATTTGCAACGATAGCGGCATGCTCTCGATTTCATCGAGTAAAACGGTACCTCCGTTGGCGTATTCAAATTTACCAATGCGTTTACCTTTTGCATCGGTAAAGGCACCGGCTTCGTGACCGAATAATTCACTCTCGATGATCGATTCCGGTAAAGCCCCGCAATTAATGGCTACAAAGGGTTTTTCATGACGAACACTTTGATAATGCAAATAGCGCGAAATTAACTCTTTACCACAACCCGTTTCACCCTCAATTAATACATCGGCAGGCAAATCTTTAATGTCATGAAGCAAACCGCGCAGGCGTTTCATGACAGGCGTATTGCCAACAATTCGAATGCCTGCCGAAGGTTGCGTTTCTAATTCACGCTTTAATTCTAGGTTTTCTAGGGTTAAACGACGTTTTTCTAACGCTCTATCAAGTCGCGTTAACATGGCGTCGCTGGAAAAAGGTTTTTCCAAAAAATCGTAAGCCCCTAAATGCATAGCTTCAACGGCAATGGCAACATTACCCTTGCCGGTTAAAACAATAACGGGAATATTGCTGTCGATTTTCGATATTTCCGACAACAGCTGTAGGCCGTCCATTAACGGCATATCGATATCGGTGATAACAACACCATCAAACCCAGGCTCGACCAAATCCAAGGCTAACTTGCCATTAGCCGCGGTTTGCACTTCGTAATCTTCAAGCTCAAGGGTTTGAGATAATGCTTTTAACACCTGTGGTTCGTCGTCAACCAACAAAACTTTTTTTGAAAAAAAATTCATTCCGGTAAAATTACTCGCGTGATCAGTGATTTTGTTTGGTATGTATAGGCAAAGATATGACCAACCTTAAACCACCCTGCTCTATTAAGTCAGCTTTTATGCTGCCGCCTTGACTTTCAACAATTCTTTTGGCAATTGCCAATCCTAAACCCAGACCGCTATCACGGGTAGTAAAAAATGGCTCAAACAGATTTTCTAAAATATTAGCATCTACTCCCGGACCATTATCGCAGACCTCAAGCCACAGGTATCCGTCTGATTCGTAATTACTTAAAGAAATTTTTGGGCTTTCGGTAGCGTTTAAGGCATGTACTGCATTGCTGACTAGATTAACAATAACCTGCTCAATTAGAACAGGTTCGCAAAATACCAAGCTATCGGTAGTTTGGTTGATTAATTTAACGGATTTTTTTTCAAGTTCTGGTCGCACAATACTTAATGCCGCAGAGATAATTTCTGATAGACCACAAGGTCGCGATTCGGGCTGTGAGCGTCTGGCAAAGATTCGAAACTGCTGAACAATTTTTACCATTGAATCGGTTACTGAAACAATATCGCGCAAAGTTTCTTCCAAAAGCCGGGTTTTTTTCAGTTCCATCATTCGTAAACTGTTGTTGGCGTAACTACGTAACGCCTGTAACGGTTGCGTTAATTCGTGATGTAAACCTGCGGAAAACTCCCCTAACACGGCTAATTTAGCGGTTTGCACCAATTCTGCTTGGGCCTGTTGCAGCGCTTTATGGGCGTGTTCTTGTTCTATGGCAGATTCTTGCAGCTGTTGGTTGCGCACCTGTAAATCTTGCGTCAGCTCATTCACTTGGTTTTCAAGTCGTCGATTCATATCTTGCAAATGAACGCGCAATTCCCGCTTTTTATCCAAATACAACCAATACATATGTAACAATAAAAATAAAACCGTATAAGTAAATAAATACCACACAATGGATAAATATCGATTGGCAAAGGGTACCAACGTGGCCACATTTAAGTCCCAGTTTGGCATAAATGTTTGATTAATTTGCCAATGTTTTTTTACCTCGCCGGAACCTAAAAATATTTCGTTAACAGTGTTCAAATCGTTAGAGGTTGTTTTTGCCACCACCTTTAGCTCGTTCGGACCGTAACGTTGCGTGTCATTTAATGCGCGTAATTTCTCAACGCTGTGGTCAAGCAGCGATTTATACAACCAATCCGATCGAGAACTGAAAAAGACTATGCCATCGCGATCGAACACTAAAAATTCGATGCCCGATTTTTGCCAAATTTCCTCAATGTGATTCAGCGAAATTTTAATGACTATAACCCCAATCGATTTTCCATTATGCGTTACCGAAGAAGAGAAAAAATATCCGCGTTTACCCGAACGTATACCCAATGCCAAATAATGCCCGGCGCCGGTATTTATAGCTTCACGATAATAGGGACGAAAAGAATAATCGTCACTAATAAAACTGTCTGGCTGCTTATGATTACTCGATGCGACCGTAACTCCCTGATCGTCGAGCAAATAGATAACATCACTCCCCAACTCATTATTGAGTCGTTCAAATTCTAAGTTGATTGCTGAAATATTTGCCTCGGTAGGATTAATTAATACCGATAAAACCGATCCCGACTGTTTGAGTAAAGAAGGAACAAACTGATAATAGGTTAGCGATGAACTTAAAGTATCTTCAACCAAAGACCGTTCACGTTGAAGTTGTTCATCAAGCTGTTTTCCGCTTATAAAATAGCCAAAAAAACACACAATGGTAAAACCCATCACATAGGTTACGGCGCTAAGATTTCGTAATCGTTGATAGGAAATTAAATTAAACACTGTCATTTACGTCTATTATCGCTATTTCGCGAAAGCAAAAAATTGAAAATATAATTTCTAATTTCATCATGATTTCACTAAGTTATCGTTATTGCATCGCAGCATGTTTTTTATGACTTATGTCTAATAGCTAAAAACACGTATTAAATCGGCGTTTGTCTGTATAGGAAACTCTGATTAACCTAGAGTTTCTCCCGACACAAGGATGTGTCGCCAATTTCAAGAACTGTAAGTGATTGAAATTGTGAAGAAATTGGAAATCACATTGTCAATTTCTGTCCTCTGATTAAATCAAGGATGAGTTAATCAGAGGTTCCTATAGGTTCTAACACATCTGTAATCGCCGATCATCAATATATCTTTTTACTTGGTAATACAACAAAGATTAAAAGATACCAAATTCACCCACTTTTATCGAAATCGGTGGATTTCCACCCATTTTTCATTCTCTAGTCTTTGGCGAATCTACACATTTCCGTAACTTTAGCCAAAATTTCACATTGGTATGCTTCTCGCTCAGTGTCGCCAGCGTTACATCTAATTGATTTAATTATGAACGATTGTACGCCACATCGAAATAGCATGTGAAATACGAACATAACAATAACAGGCAATTGGACCATGAGAAGACATCACCAAAGTTTATTATTTTTGGCCGTGACAACTGCTGCAACGACACCCTTAGCGAATGCCAGTGAATTACAAGATGCGTTTGTGAAAGACGCTAACTTGAGCCTGCAATCACGTTTTGCCACCATCACTCGCGAATTTAAAGAAGCTCCTCAAACCGATCGCGAGCAGTCTGTATTAGGTTTACGTTTTAAATACGAAACCGGGAAAATTGCAGACAGCATTCGCTTGGTAACGTCTATTTATCACGTAGAAGAAGTTTATACGAGCGGAGCCGCGGCCAATGATTTATTACCGGTAAATCCCGCAGGCGATCAAGAAGAACGTTTCACTAAGTTTGGTGAGGCGTATGTTGAGCTAACACCGTTTAAAAATTTCAGCGCTAAAGTGGGTTATCAGCCCATTAAATCTTTATTAAAAAGCAGCTCTGGACAACGTGCAATTCCAGACACCTACCAAGGTATTTCTGCTGCGTATAAATTGGGCGATGTCACACTTTACAGCCAGTGGTACAACAAATGGTCGCGCCGCCACGATAAAGATTCTGAAAAATTCACCACCGATTTAGGCGCAGAGATTGATCATATATGGATTAACGGCCTGACCTATAAAAAAGATGCGTTAACGGTTGACGCGGAAATTTTAAAATCCGCTAATTTTTTGCAAAAAACCGGTTTACGTGCAAGCTACTACTGGCCCCTAGGTGAAGATCAACGTTTTACCGCGAAAGCCGGTGTATTTACTTCTGACGACGATGGTAGTTTATTTGTGGTAGGTGCAGAAGCTGGCGAACTTGATGATGAAGATGCAGCGGCAGTAGGCTCACCAAGTAACAACAATGGCTTTGGAGCCTATGTTCAAGGTATTTGGGATTACCACGACTGGAAATTTACCACTGCGGTCAGTAAATTTGACGAAACTTGGATTGAAGACAACCACTCCGGCGACCATGGTACTAACCCATTCCCAACGCGTTCAATTATTTTTCCAGACTTTTCAAACAGCAATGAAACCGCTTACCTTGTAGGTGTTGAGTACGACTGGCATAAATGGGTTCCGGGTTTAAGCACTGCATTTAATTATTCTAAAGGCGAAGACATTGAAAACAGTGTTGATAAATCTTTGGGTGAAGGCAGTGAAAATTACCGTGAAATTTTTATTAAATACAATCCCAATTGGTTAAAGGGCTTAGCTTTTCAATGGCGTATTCACGATTACCGTGGCAAAAAGACCGGTAACGTAGATGGTGTAAAAGGCGACGATTTCGACAATCGTATTTTTGTGGATTACACCTACAAGTTTTAATTCTCCTTTTCTATAGATCTTGCAAATCTAATCCTGCTGTCATCTTGACACCCCTATTTCGTACCCTCGAATTAGGGGGATTTTTTAATTCGCCGACGATTCGCTATTAACCAACTGCATTAAATTGGCTTCGGAGCGCGATAATCCACAACGTTCGGCTACCTCTTCTGCACTCACACCCTGTTTTAACAAGTGTAAGGCTTCGTTATAAGAACCCGATTGCAAGCGTTGCTGAAAACTAAATTCGTCAGAAAAATTCAAATACCGTGCGTCGAACTCCTCATTAAAGAAATTGCGCTGTGGCTTATTATCGGGTTTTGATTTGCTCTCAGGCCTAGGTTCTTGAACTGCCGAAGCAGAGGTGTACCTCTCGGGATTCGGCGAATCATTGTGTGAAAAATTAGGCCTTGCCTCAAGTTGCTCTACTTTCTGCTGTAAAGTCTTACCGTGTTGCTCAAGATGAACAAGCACCTTGCCCATAGAAACTTGAGCCTGGTTGATGACTGTTATTTCTCTTTTTACAAAACTGGCGAGTTCTTTATGCTGTTGTGAAACCGTTCGAAGACGCCTAAAAACAACGAACAACAAACTGAAACAGAGAACAGCACCAATGCCCAACACCAGAGAAAGAATAATAAGAAAGGAATTAATCATAGAAGAGCCGCTCTTTACGATTTAACGTATGCTTTTTTCAAAGAATGATTAACACAACAATCATTGAATAAGCTAAGAGCGGCTTAATTGGTATTTGTAATTAATATTACAGCGGCATAAAACCTGAGCGCATAATATTAAACTTCCTCAAGTTCAGCCCACTCTTGATCTGTGAGTAGTTTATTCAATTCTATTAATATTAGAAGCTCATCGTTTTTATGGCAAACGCCTTGGATAAATTTAGCACTTTCTTCGTTGCCAACATTAGGGGCAGTTTCAATTTCGGATTGTCGTAGGTAAACAACCTCGGCAACGCTATCGACCAGAATACCAATGACATGCTGATCTGCTTCTATGATGACAATACGGGTGTTATCGGTAATTTCGCCGGGCTCTAAATTAAATCGATTACGGGTATCAATAACCGTCACCACGTTGCCGCGTAAATTTATAATTCCAATCACGTATCCAGGCGCGCCCGGTACAGCAGCGATTTCAGAATAACGCAGCACCTCTTGCACCTGCATCACATTAACACCATAGGTTTCACCAGCGAGTCGGAAGGTTACCCATTGCAAAATTGGATCTTCGTTAACTTTCGCTTTTGTGTTGGTATTACTTGCCATGATTTATTTTCCTGATACCTATTAAGGTTCAAACACATTCAAATTTCTGATTCATTGAATATAGTAGATATTTAAATTATCGACCATTAAAGCGGTTAAAAATAGCTAGTGAGTATATAAGGCTCTTATTGACTAACGACTTATCGATTCTTGTTAGCGTATATTCCTGTTAACTTATATTTCTACTCATTTATATTGGAATAATTAAATCTATCATTTTGCTATAGAAAACTCTGACTATCTCAGAGCTTCTGGTGACATCAGTACGTATCACCAATTTCACGAACGGTAAGTCATTGAAATGGTGAAGACATTGAAAGTCACGTTTTCAAGTTCTGTTCTCTGATGAATTCATGAATGAGTTAATCAGAGACTCTTATCGCAATATTAGCCATACATAATTAATGAACGGATTTCCGCTCCGAATCTAAGACCTTTTTACCTAAATTTGGAATATCTATAAGAGTGCACATTTTTTCTTTAATCATACCGGCGAACCAAGGTCGTTGTTCGTGCAACGAACGCCAATTGACCGAGGCCGGATCTAAACGAAAAGGTTGATCCACTTTATCAACGGCAAATCCCCAGGGAATTTGATCAATTGTAATGACAAATCGATATCGAGATTTGCAACTTGAATTATAACGCTCGGGCATTAACAACAAAGAGGTATCGATAGTTTTCACCCTCCCCGTCTGGGTTTGCATGATTCCCATCATCCAATTTGCTTGGCCAAAAATAGGCGTTAAATTGTTACCTATTTTATAAATTTGTCCGAGGGTTACCAAGGGCACTGCCATAGTTACACCATTGACTTCAAATAAGAAAATATCGAACTTCTTTTGAGCCCATTTAGGCCGCCCATTTTCGGCCCATTCAAAATATTCTCGTATGTCTGGTCGTGTCTTGGTCTTAGTACCTAATTGATCGGCAATGCTGGTTGTTTCTTTAAGATTTACGCCCAATTTGGCAAGCATTATCTCGGCTTGTCGAACCGCCAATGTGGTTTTATCTTGCGTTTTAAGATCAAGCTTTTCTTGAGTTGTTGTTTTTAAAGCAACTTTTTGCTCAACGTTAACATCAACAACAGGTTCTACTTTTGTAGCGACTACTTGTTCTGTTTCTGTCGCAACATTCTGCTGTAGTAACGTTTGCGTTAATGTTGAAGCTTCGGTATTTACTGGCGTTTGCAAAAAAGACTGGGTTAACAACCTTTGTAAATTCTGATTACGTTCGGCGTAATCGATGGGTAATAATTTGGAATCTGTAACCAACAATTGTGATTTTTCTTGGGTATTATTCCTAGACTCAAGCTCAGTAGTGAAATCTTCGTTAGCTTTAGGAACAGTTTGAGAGTCGTAATTTAGCGAAGAGGTTGTAAGCTCTTTATTAGGTGTTTCTATTAAATAATTATTGGTATAAGAGTTGTGATCAGATGTGTTGTGAGTATCAGTACCGAGAGCAGCACCAGCGTCCACTAGAGAGGAATTGTTAACACTAGAATGAGGCGATAACTCAACGAAAAAGTCGGAATGCAAGGTTAACTCAGCTTTCTGTTCTGGATCACGACAAACAGTAGTAGTAACAGAGCCAGTAGTAGTAACAGAGCCAGTGGTAGCATCAAAAGATTCTTCACTCTGCGAACGCTCACGATTACGGTAATAAAATTTTAAATCTTTATCTAATTCACCCAAACGCTCTACTAACTGCGCGCAATGCCTAGTACATTCAAAATCAAAATTTTGTAACGATCGTATTTTTCTTTGAAGTCTGTTGACGATTATTTGAGAAAAAAGAGCCGTAAAAAATTGTGAATCATTTTTTTCGAACGATTTATTCTGCGTTGTATTGGCACAAGCATCTAAAGAATTTTTATCTGAGCAACCTTCTTCTAAAGAACCCTGTTTTAAAGGGCTCTGTTTTAAAGAACCATGCTTTAAAGAATTCTGCTCTGAAGAATTTTGGTATGAAGAGTGCGACTTCTGATGTACTGATAACTCCGGCTTTTCTGACTGTAACTCTCGATCATTATTATTAGCGTCTGAATCACAGTCATGCGTTTCTTGAACCGCTGTTTCGTTGTCTAGCAGTTGAGAAAAATAAGAGTCTAAGGCTTTTTCCGAGCCCTCAAATTCTTGGGGTTCAACCAACGTTTTGCTCCAAATACTCGGTCGAGTCCTGTTGCGAGTCAGGTACTTTTAACAAAAACTTTAATAGCGAGCGATAGGCTGAAACCGCTCGGCCATTTGGATCAAACACGTGTGGTGCTACACCTGCTTTGCTGGCATCACGCAAACGAGTATCCACCGAAATTTTGCCAGCCCAGGCATGATCTGGATATTGGTTTTTAATCAGCCTTAAACTGGTGGTAGAAGCTTGAGTTCGTCGATCAAACATGGTTGGTACAATGGTGTATTCCAACGGCGTTTTACGCGACTTGCTGAGCATACCTAGAGTATGCACCATTCTTTCCAAACCTTTAATGGCTAAATGCTCGGTTTGTACGGGAATAACTAATCGTTCACAGGCGGCCAGTGCGTTAATCATGAGCACACCCAAAATGGGTGGGCTATCAATCAGTATTAAATCGAAGTCTTGTTCGAGAATTTTAACGGTTTTCGAAATAACCAAACCTAAACCGTCTTTACCAATCGCTTGACGCTCAAGGGTTGCGAGAGCCGTTGATGCAGGAATAAAAAATAAATTTTCGAGATTGGTTTTATGTATCAGTTTATTAATCGTATTTTTATCTAGGGTTTTATGGTGCTCAAAGAGGTTATAGGTAGATTCTGTACAGTAATCAGCGTTTAAACCCCAATAACTGGTGAGTGAGCCATGCGGATCAATGTCCAACATAAGTACTTTTAGCCCAGCTTGTGCAGCTAGCCCACCCAGCGCAATAGTTGTGGTCGTTTTACCGACACCACCCTTTTGATTTGCAACACTCCAAACAAGCATCTCGACCTCGATATTATTAATCTGTTTAGCGTCAAACTATTGCCACCTTAATTTTATTCGGTGCAGTTGCGCAGAATAAAGCAAGTTAAATACCTAACTAAGTGCTGTTCTTTCCTAAAAATTTTATAAAACAAACAAAATCATCGAGCAAAAACGGAACTCACACTCTTTATCGGCAGAAACTCAGCCAAATTAATAACATCATAAAATGCTAATTTAATAACTCTCCGGTTAGCTGAGAGTTATTAAATTATCAAAATATTACTCCTATCGCCAGAAACTCAGAATTTATTATAGGAAACTCTGATTAACCAGAGCTTCTCGCGACACAAGGATGTGTCGCCAATTTCAAGAACGGTAAGTGATTGAAATTGTGCAGAAATTGGAAATCGCATTGTCAATTTCTGTCCTCTGATTAAGTCAGGGATGAGTTTATCAGAGGTTCCTACCGTTCTCGAAAAAGACCTCTAGAACTAGATTTGACTGATTAGCGTCTTGGCGTAATCTCGCTAGATGGCTCTTCATTGGTGATTAGAATATTACCATCGTTCAATTGAATAATATTGAGATCGTTCACGGAGTTAATCTCCTCAGACGACGTGTTAGAACTGGAGTTAGCACGAAATACGTTAGTATTATTTTTGTTAATATAGCGGTTGTTAATATCGCGGTTGTTAATACCTTCGTCAGTTTTGTGCTGAATATCAATGGAGTCGCGAATTGTTTGCAAAGGCGTATCTCCTACCGGCTTGGTCAATTCGATTAAGCGATTATTCTTTTCTCTAGCACTTAGATTTTTGTCGGTTAAAATTTGCTGTCTTTGCTGATAATAACGTTTAAATTCTCTGTCGCTACTGATGACTTCTTCGATAATCCGCTTCGCGACTCTGATAACAATTCTCGGATTTTCAACAGAAGATTGCTCACTACTAAAATCAACAACAGGACGCTGGAAACTGTGGCCCACGGCGGTTAAACGCTGTTGATCGATTCCTGATTGAACCATAATCTCAATGGCAGAAGCAGCCCGTGCAGAAGACAACTCCCAGTGACTGGGATAGAAATCGGAGTTAATAGCTAAATTATCGGTATGCCCTTCAACAGAGATCGGATTTTTATAAACAGCCAACACTTTGGCTATTTCGTCGAGCAAAGTTTCCGCAGCGTAATTAGGTTCTGCGCTAGAAGGTAAAAAATAGTCGTGTGTTTTAAGGGTTATGTCATACCAAAACTTGCCATTTTGCACACTCACGTTGCCGCTATTTAAATAATCGCGCAAAGCTTTTTTTAAATCGTTGTCTAATTGCGCAAATATCTCCGTCTCAAGTTTTTGCTCAAGAGCATCCCAATAACTTTTGTCGGCGTCATTAGTGAATACATTCGATTTAGAAAGCACCGCTGGATCATCTTGAGCATCGGAGCTAATCGAGGAGTTGTATTCTGAATTAACGGGAGCCGCAGACGTGGATACACTCGGATCACCGACTTGAATAGGATTCAGTGATTTTTCAGGTTGATTGAATATTGCCTGTAAAACCTGATTGAGCTGTTGATATTTATCTTGATTAACCTGAGAAATAGAATACATCACCACAAAGAAGGCAAAGAGTAGCGTAATAAAATCGGCATAGGAAACCAGCCAGCGCTCGTGATTAACACTTAATTCGGTTTTAGCACGCGATTTAATCATGAGACGCCATACAGATTAAGACTATAAAAACCTCTGAGTAACGCATCCTTGATTTAATCAGAGAGCAAAAATTGAATATACGATCTCCAATTTTTTCAAAACATCAATCACCGTCACTCTTAAAACTACAAACATATTCTCGTACCACTAGAAACTCCAGTGTATTTGGAGCTTTCTATACGATTATTTAATATAACCATTGAGTTTTATTTCAATAAATTTGGGGTTCTCACCTTCAGAAATTGCAATTAAACCGTCGATCATCAATTCTTTAAAGCGCGATTCATGGCCTACACACTGCTTTAGCTTATTTGCAATCGGCAATAGTAATAAATTAGCAAAGGCTACACCGTAGATGGTTGCTACGAAAGCAACGGCAATGCCAGGCCCTAATAACTCCGGATCAGCTAAATTTTGCATAACATGAATTAAACCAATAACGGCGCCAATAATACCAATGGTAGGCGAGTAACCACCCATACTTTCATAAAATTGCACCGCTTGCAGATCGAGTTGTTCTTTTTGAATGAGATCGTTTTCGAGCACCTGACGAATCGATTCAGATTGAGCACCATCGGCCAATAGCATTAGACCTTTTTTTGAGAACATGTCTTTTTCGTGATCGGCTATGGTCTCTAATCCTAACAATCCCTCTTTACGTGCTGTGGCTGCCCAATAGACAATTTTTTTTACTTCGTCGTGAAAATAATATTGCGGCGGTTTAAATACCCAGACAAATACCGACAGCGCCCGTTTTAGGCTTTGCCAAGGTGTCTGTAAAATCGCAGCGCCAAGGGTTCCACCAATAACAATTAATGCCGCCGATTCATTGATCAGTGATTTCCAGCTACCGCCTTCTAAAAAGTTACCGCCAATCAGTGCCGTAAAACCGATAATGACGCCGATGAAACTGAGTTTGTCCAAGATAGTTTACCCGTAATTTTTTGATTGCAGGTGACGAGTTAGGCAATCCACCGTTATTAACGGGATCAGCTAATGAGGATTTTTAAGGTAGGACGCGTTAATAATTAAACGCTTTTTGTAATTGCTCTGGAATTTCGTTTAACGATACCACTTTGTCAGTAAGATTGGCGCGAGCCACAGCCATTGGCATTCCATAAATCACACTGCTGCGCTGATCTTGCGACCAAATAACACCACCTTTTTCCTTCACAATCCGACTGCCTTCGCAGCCATCTGACCCCATTCCCGTTAAAATCATTGCCATAAAACTTGAGCCCCAGGTATTTGCAGCTGAGGCTAAGGTAATATCAACTGATGGTTTATAATTTAATCGGTCGTCACCCGGAAATACATTAATTCGGGTTCGATCTCTAGGGTTTATCATCATCTGTTGACCGCCCGGAGCAAGATAGGCTGTGCCTGGCCGCAACACCATCCCATCTTCTGCAAGAACTACGCGAATGCGACAAGTACTGTTTAAACGCTCGGCAAAAGCACGCGTAAAATTCTCTGGCATATGCTGAATTAATAATATTGGCAGTGAAAAATTCTCCGGCAAACATTTTAATATTTCCGATAACGCCACCGGGCCACCCGTAGACGCTCCCATTGCAATGAGTTTTATTTTACCGTTAAGTTTTTGCGAGCAATGGGGAAATGTTCTGGGTGGTACGATAACTTCGCAATTACGCTCATAATGGTTTTCTAATGCAACCTTGGTTGCCGACTCGGGACGAGTAGCCGGTATAATATTTCGTCGTCGAGCAATTAGTAATAAGCGTTGATGTAATTTGCGTTTTAATTCTTGCGGGTTTTTCGAAATTTCCGAAAAGCTTTTCGGCATAAAATCAACCGCCCCAGCATCGAGGGCATCTAGAGTTAATTTTGCACCTTCGTAGGTTAACGCAGATAGCATTAAAATCGGAGTTGGACGCTGTGCCATAATTTTACGAACGGCCTTTAACCCGTCCATTAATGGCATTTCGTAGTCCATGGTGATAACGTCGGGCTTTTTTTCAAGCGTCAAAGCAAGGGCCTGTTTGCCATTACCCGCGATACCAATAACTTTTAATTGAGGATGCTCGTCAATAATGGCGGCAAGTCTATTTTGAAAAAATAAAGAGTCATCGACAATTAAAACATTAATAGCCATATACCTAGACACCTGATGAGCTCTATCAGCGTAATTGGGATGCACCTTCTCACGACACCGTTATTATTCACACACAATTTCGTAACATTACAACCAATGAGCGAATACAAGACTATGGAATTTCTGATCAACTCACCCATAATTTAATCAGAGGGAAAATATTGAAAATGCCCCTACCAATGTCTTCACAACTTTAGGAACCTCTGATTAACTCATCCCTGATTTAATCAGAGGGCAGAAATTGAAAATGCGATTTCCAATTTCTTCACAATTTCAATCACTTACCGTTCTTGAAATTGGCGACACATCCTTGTGTCGCTGGAAACTTTAGGTTCATCAGAGTTTCCTTTAAATTAGCCATTCTAGAAAATTAAGATGCACCCTTGCGTCGCAAGAAACTCTGGATTAATCAAAGTCTCTTGAAACTAAGCAGCATTACCAGCGTAGCGTTTCAACATACTTGGAACATCTAAAATTAATGCGATTCTTCCATCACCGGTAATTGTCGCACCGGCCATACCCGGTGTGCCATGCAACATTTTGCCAAGCGGTTTAATTACTACTTCTTCTTGACCAATTAACTGATCAACAACAAAACCGACTCGCTGAGTACCCACCGAAACAATGACAATGTGACCTTCTTTTGGTGGTGTCGCGTAAGCTGCGCTACGAATTAACCAACGTTTTAAGTGAAATAACGGTATCGCTTTTTCGCGAATGGTGACACATTCTTGGCCATCAACAATGTTGGTGCGACTTAAATCCATATGGAAGATTTCATCAACATTAACTAAGGGTAATGCGAATGTTTGATCGTCCAACATAATCATCAGCGTTGGCATAATGGCCAAGGTTAAAGGCACTTTAATATAAAGTTTAGTACCTTCGTCAACGACCGAATCAATTTCTATGGTGCCATTGAGTTGGGTGATTTTGGTTTTCACCACATCCATACCAACACCACGGCCGGATACATCAGATATTTCTTGTTTGGTCGAAAAGCCGGGAGCAAAAATTAACGCAAAAGCCTCTTGATCGGATAAACGCGCTGCCGCGTCTTCATCCAATACACCCTTGGCCACAGCAATGGATTTAAGTTTATTCGGGTCCATACCACCGCCATCATCGGTGATGGCTAATAAAATATGGTCACCCTCTTGCTGGGCAGACAATACAACTCGGCCAACGCGTGGTTTACCTTTTTGCTCGCGCACATCCGGTAATTCAATACCATGATCCACCGAGTTTCGAACCAAATGCACCAAGGGATCAGCCAAAGCTTCTACCAGGTTTTTATCGAGATCGGTTTCTTCACCGACAAGCTCAAGACTAATTTCTTTTCCTAAACTGCGTGCAAGATCGCGCACAACCCGTGGGAAACGCCCAAACACTTTCTTAATGGGCTGCATTCGGGTTTTCATAACCGCGGTTTGTAAATCGGCGGTAACAACATCTAAATTAGAAACGGCTTTTGATAATACCTCATCGCCTTTTTCATCACCCAAGCGAACCAACCGATTGCGCACCAATACCAACTCGCCGACCATATTCATAATATCGTCGAGACGTTGCGTATCAACACGCACCGTGGTTTCGGCAGCCGGCGCAGCCGCTTCTTTGGGTGCGGCCGCCGGTGGCGATGCCGGTTTAGCTGCACTCGCTTTAGCACCACCGGGAACGGCAACAAGCTCAGGTTTTGCAGCGGCGGTGCTGGGTTTTCCGGTACCAGGAACCGCCTTAATAGCGGCACTCTTATCTGGCTCGGAGGCTTTGGTAGTTGCTGGTTTTTTCGGTGCAGCAGGTGCTTTTGCGGCGGTTTTTACGGGTTCTTTTTTCGGCTCTGACTTTTCTGCTTTAACGTCTGATTTCTCAGATACAGTCTCTTTCGATTCTGTTGCTTTTGGTGCAGTTGTATTTTTCGGCGGTGATGAGGCGGCCTTAGTACTAGCGACCTTGGTATCTGAACTACCAGCGCCTGGTCCTTTGCCAGCACCGTGCAATTGATCTAATAACGCCTCAAACTCATCTTCGGTAATGGTATCGTCGTTGGCTTTCGCTTTAGCTTTTGGAGATTCGGATTTTGGTTTTGCAGCTTTGGGCGCAGGCGCTTTTACCTCTTCTGCTTTTACATCTTCGGTTTTTTCTTCTTTTGGATTGGCGTTTTCGACCTTTTCTGCCTCAGCCGCAGGAGCTGCCTTAGCCGATGAATTAGATTTATCTTGACCACCCGGGCCTTTGCCTTGACCGTGAATTTGATCTAAGAGTTTTTCAAATTCGTCTTCGGTAATTAAATCAGAGTTTCCACCCGCGGATTTTTTAGACTTGGCCTTTTCACCGGATTTGTCATCGGCAGGCGCAGCTTCTGATTTTTCTGGTGCAGCTTTTTTAGATTCGCCAACACTTGGACCTTTACCTTCGCCGTGCAACTGATCAAGAAGCGCTTCAAACTCATCGTCGGTGATTTCGTCGGATTCAGTTTTCTTTACAACCGGAGAATTCTTAGCAGTGGTAGATTTTACGGCGGGTTTAGCTGCCCCGTCTTCATCTTCGTCGGCGATTGCATCCAACAAGTTAGCTATTGCACTGTCAGAAAAATCGTCACTACTCGCTGAGGGCTGCGAGTCTTGTGCATCGAGTTCTACTTCATCAATATCGGCTTGTGCATTGAACTCGGAGTCTTGAGGTTCGTCTTCTGAAATATCTTGCTCTGATACGTCTTCATCTACAACGACGTCTTCTTCGTAGGCTTCTTCGTCAACGGATTCTTCTTCGACAACTTCTTCATCAACAACTTCTTCATCGGAAGCTTCGAGTAAATCCTCGCAGGCGACTAATCTTTCGAGTGATTCAATTAAAGACTCATCTGCGGGTGATGGTTCAACACGATTTTGAACCTGATCAAATTGTGAATTAACAGCATCCAGCGCTTGCAGCACCACGTCCATCAATTCGGAAGTTACTTCGCGTTTACCATTGCGTAAAATATCGAATAAATTTTCCGTTACATGGCAGCATTCAACCATTGGCGCAATTTGCAGGAAGCCAGCACCGCCTTTGACCGTATGAAAACCACGGAATATCGCGTTTAATAAATCACGATCATCTGGACGTTGCTCAAGCTCTACCAGTTGCTCGGAAAGCGTCTCGAGGATTTCGCCAGCTTCTACTAAGAAGTCTTGCAAAATCTCTTCATCATCGCCGAACCCCATTCACTGCTCCTCTCGCCAAAACGATTTATTCAGTCGTTTTTATTCTTAAAATATCAAATCTATTAAAAGCCTAAACTTGATAATAAATCGTCAACTTCATCTTGACTGGCCATAACATCTGGACGATGTTTTGCCTGAATTTGCGGGCCTTCGCCGTTTGCCGATTTCTTCTCGGCAGCTTCTTTATCTGCTTTTGATCGAAACCCAGCAACATCTTCTACTTGTCCGGCAATACGAACTAGCTGCACCAGTTCGCCTTCAACATCAGAAATAAGACCAATTACTTTTTTCAGAACTTGGCCGGTTAAATCTTGGTAGCCCTGTTCCAAAATAATATCTTGTAAATTTAAACCCAGTTGCTCTGCGCCTGTACCAATACGCGCAAGAAATTCATCCATGCGATAGTACAATTGCCGAAATTCATCTGGGCCCATTTCACGACGCTTAAAGCGTTTCCACTCTTCTCGCAATTGCGCCGACTCAGTAATGATTTCGGCAGCAATAGGCGCTGAAGCTTCAACGCGATCCATCGTTTTATCAGCGGCGTCTTGAGTTAATTTAAGAACGTAGTTAAGCCGGTCTGATGCATCGCTGATATGAGATTTATCCGACAACGTGGAGTCATTATCCGAATTTGCATCAACGTTAAAATTAACAATAGCGTTATGCAAAGCACGAGTTAATTTACCGACACTGTTAAAAATTAAGCTGTCGCGTTGTTGATTTAATTTCGATATCACTTCGCTTGCATCGTGATAATCTTCGTTCTGTAATTTCTCAAGCAACATTTGCGCAGCTTCACGAAGATCTTCGACTGCTCGATTCGGGTCTTTCGAGAATTGATTAGAATCCATAACTAAACCTGTGGAAATGAGTTAACCGACGCGATCAAAAATCTTTTCGATTTTTTCCTTTAGAGCTTGAGCTGTAAACGGTTTTACAACATAACCATTCACACCGCTTTGGGCCGCTTCAATAATTTGTTCCCGCTTTGCTTCGGCGGTCACCATCAACACCGGTAAACTGCTAAGACGTTCATCTGCTCTGACTTGCCTGAGCAACTCAATACCGGTCATTCCCGGCATATTCCAGTCCGTCACCAAAAAATCGAAATCGCCGTTTTTAAGCATCGGCAACGCCGTTTGGCCATCATCAGCTTCTTGCGTATTAGTGAACCCTAAATCACGCAATAGATTTTTAATGATCCGCCGCATAGTAGAAAAATCATCGACTATGAGGATTTTCATATTTTTATCCAATGTAACCTCCATAGGCCCTGGTCGAGGGAAACCGATTCAATACAAAGTCTAGTAGCAGTTTGTGCGGTATCCAGTTTTTTAAGGATAGCGATTACCAATATTCGGGTATTGATCAACCGCGGACATAATCTGTAGGGTTTAATGAAATCAAATACCTAAATCTTGTACAAAAAAAGCGTAATAACACTCAATCTGAATTTTTACTAAATAAATCTCTTTTCAATAAAAACCCGATTGTTAAAATAAATTAGAATAAAGAAGCTCTGATTAACCTCGGCCTAGTCACCGCACCAGGTGCATTGATAACCGCGACACGATAAGCAATTGAAATGATAAAGAAATTACACATTACATTTTCAATTTCGTTCTTCAGTAAAAATTGCGACCGGGTTAATCAGAGATTCCTAAATATTCCTAGCTATAAATGTCACGCTCGTTCTATAAAACTGTTTCTATAGGATAGTTTCGGCTTTAAACGACTTTTTTTTAGAATAAAGCAAAAAAATTATCTTAATTATTCACAAGATTGGGAAAGCTACAAAATATTTAATTTGAATGGGATTTTGTTCAAGAAAAAAAGTCACGGTAAATTTGGCAAAAAATTAGAGGGGTCTGTCGTTATTCAGAATTGCCATTGAATAAAAGAGATTCGCAGAGAACCATGAAAGGCACAAACGGGTCACTATCTTTTGTCAGCGATTTAATTTAACCGAATAAATCGTTACTTATTTTTATGAATTCGTAATTATCACTCCGAAATTACCCAATCTTGAAGACGACCACGTAAACGCAGTGCAGCCTGACTGTGAATTTGACTGACTCGCGATTCACTTACGCCTAATATCTGCCCAATTTCTTTAAGATTCAACTCTTCATCGTAATATAGCGCTAAAACCAGCTGTTCGCGCTCTGGCAGCGATTTAATCGCCTCGGCCAAGCATTTACGCAGATTATCTTTTTGCAGGCCTACAAATGGACTGAGATTACCATCGCTGGCACTGTCGTGCTCAATACGGCTGTCGTCTTCGCCTACGGCCTCTTCATAACTGAACAAGCGTGTACTGGTGCTATCTTGCAAAATCGCGTGATATTCTTCTAAGCTCACTTCCAATTCGTCGGCCACTTCTTTATCAGTCGCATCGCGGCCTGTGCGTGCTTCAATTTGCGCAATGGCGTCTTGAACGCGTCTGGCATTACGATGCACCGAACGCGGCGCCCAATCACCTCTGCGCATTTCATCCACAATGGCGCCACGAATGCGAATTCCTGCGTAGGTTTCAAAACTCGCACCCTTACTGGCATCGTATTTTTGCGATGCTTCAATTAAGCCAATCATTCCAGCTTGAATTAAATCTTCAACTTGCACACTCGCCGGCATTCTCATCATCATGTGATGGGCAATACGTTTTACCAAACTCGCATACTGTTCTATGTCGATCGCCGGTTGAAGTTGCGCTTGATCATACATTGCTAATCCGTCCACAGCAGCCATAGTTAAACCTCCACATGTGCAGTATGCAAAAGCCGTTCAACGAAAAACTCCAAGTGCCCTCTTGGGCCACTTGGCAGCGGCCAACTTATAACTTTTTGAGCAATACCTTTAATTGCCTGGGAAGCACGACTGCGTGGCAGAGCGGTCATTAACGGCGTTTGCTTTTGTACGGCTTTACGTACGCTTTCATCAAAAGGAATATGGCCGAGATACTGTAATGTGACATCTAAAAAGCGATCACATACGGTTTGTAATTTATTAAACAGGTTTTGCCCTTCGTTAACGGTGCGCGTCATATTAGCAACCACCCGAAAACGCGATTGTTGATATTCACTGTTAAGTAACTTAATTAACGCGTAGGCATCGGTAATGGATGAAGGCTCATCACACACGACAACAATGACTTCGTTGGACGCATTTACAAAGCTGACAACCGTATCTGAAATTCCCGCTGCGGTATCGATAACCAAAATATCCAATTGCTGATCAAGCGTATTAAATGCATTAATTAATGCGGCATGTTGCTGGGCGCTTAATTGCGTCATGTTTTGAACACCGGATGAGGCCGGAACAATTTTTATTCCTCCAGGGCCGGTCAACAAAATATCTTGCAGATCACATACGCCATTTAATACATCCGCTATGTTGTGCTTAGCTCTCAAACCCAACAGCACATCTACATTAGCCAATCCTAAATCAGCATCGAGCAATACCACTCGTCTTTGCATTTCGGCCAAGGCAATGCTCAAATTCACTGAAAGGTTGGTTTTACCAACACCACCCTTTCCACCAGTTACGGCTATGACTTGAACAGGACGAGAGTAGCTCATAGAAACTCCAAATAACTCAATATAATTATTGCTAAATATAAATGAAATCTAATCTATCTACAGGAAACACCGATCAACCTAGGGTCTCCCGGTGGCATAAAAAGATGTACCACCAATACCAACACAAACTATCTACAAATAAATACCGAAGCAGAAAACCCATTAAACTGTGTAAAACAACAAGCAGTATTTTTAAATTTAGCACAGACTTAACTAAGCACACGCTCTTGAGCGCCGATAAACACAGTTAGGCTTGGACTTTTTCGTAATTATTTACGTCTTCAGTAATCCCAAAATTAGCAGGGGCTAATTGAGCGGATTTTTTCGCCGGCGCAATTGCTTCTAATGCTTTGGCGATAAGTTTTTTGTGAACGGGGAACTCAATGTCTTTTGGCACATTTTGTCCATTTGTCAAATAAGCAATGGGTAATTTTGATTCTATGACACAATCTAAACTATCACCCAAACTGCAACACTCATCTAATTTGGTCAGTACCAACGCTTGCGCATCAAGATCGTTAGCAACACTTAATATGTTTTTTTGAAAAGCCTTTTGCGAATTTGTGGTCATGACAAATATTTTGGCAACAAAATCATGGTTTTTAAATTCGTTAAACCAAAGATTATTGTCCAAGTCACGAATATTAATTCCTGGGGAATCAATTAAAATCAAATCGCAATAGGTTAGCGAAAACAATGCTTCGTTCAACTGCCGGCCCGTAGTGACAACATGCAGAGGAATTTGCAATATATGCGATAAACTCTTTAACTGGCTTTGCGAACCCAAACGTTCATTATCGGTAGAAATAATAGCGATACCGTGGCGGCCGTGCTCCAAAATATGTTGGGTTGCGAGTTTAGCGATGGTGGTGGTTTTACCGGCTCCGGTAGGGCCAATAAAGGCATAGCGACCGCCTTGTTTAACAATATCAATAGTGCTTAACGGTAAATTTGATTTTAAATATTTTAGCGCTTTAAGCCAAACATCGCGGCCCGTTTCACCAGCTTTCATAACAACATGGTTTAACAGCTGGGTAATAAATTCTTCACCAAAACCCATCTTAGAAAAACGTTTTTCCAAAATCATTTGATAGCTTTTTAACGATCTCCCGTTACTCTGTTTAAGCTGCAACTCCAGAAGCTCACGCATATCATTAAGTTCAGATTGCAAGTTTTTAATATCACCCGAGTTATCAATAACCGTTGCCGTACGAACGGACTCCGGCGATCTGCTTGGCTTAGTTAAACTGTTTTCATTCTGCTGCGATAATTGCTGTATTGCGCGTTGTAGATTCTGATTAGATGGCGAATTCACATCTGCACTTTTTTCGTCTCGATGAATGACCGAATTGTTTAGGGAATTTTGTACCTCATCAGTACTAGGGTTTTGACGAGATTTAACCGCATCGTGACTATTGTTAATCGTCGCCCGGTTTCTATTAACCGTTTCTTGATTGCTGATATTGCCTTGCGGATTAGTATTTTCTTGACGATTAGCGTTTTCTTGACGATTAGATTTGGCTTTTTCCAAAAAAGAGACAACATCTGCCATCGACGGCGTACCTTTTGAAAATAATTCGTCGATAATTTCATCGGCTTCACTACGATGTTTTGTGTTGCGTGATAAATTAACAACAGCGGCGGAACTTTTATAGCTAGAACGTTTCTGCACGGGATTAGAAGAATAACGTTGTGCTTGTTGTTTTTTCTGAGCATCTAATTGGCGAGATAAATAGGAGACATTTTCTTCTGCCTTGTTTGCAAGGTTATCTGCACCGGTTATTTTTCGCCCTGACTCAGGTTTTTTACCGGAGGTTACATAACCTTCTGATTCGGTTAAAAAGGTAAATTCTCCAGTATCGGCTAAACCTTCGTATTTAGAAAAAACACTCTGATGGGACTCAGCATTGTCCTTAACGTCTAACCATTGCGTGCAATCATCAGCGGTCGCAAGTATTTCAACATATTTGCCTTGTTTAGTGTTCGATAAAATAACAGCATCTTCACCCAGTTCAGCGCGCACCATTTCAAGCGCCCTTCGCATATCAGCCGCTTTAAACCGTTTAACTTGCATAGATACCGCCTATTTATAGTGAAAACATCGAACAATTGCTAAAAATCTAGCGACTATGTTAATGCTGTGAATTACCGTTATTGCCAGATATTCCGATTATGGTTCCCGAAACCGTTATGGATTTATTTTCTGGAATTTCTGCATAGGCTAAAACTGTTGCATCTACCGCTAAAGATCGACAGAGTTTTAAAAGTAAACTTCTGAGAACACCTGCCACGAGAATAATTGCCGGTTTATTGGCAATTTCCTGCCGTTGTAGATTCTCGCGAATTGATCTCTGCATTGCTTCTATTAACGCGGGCTCGATAAAACCTGTTTCATCAGCGCCAGTTTTTTGTGCCTGTTGATTAGCTTTGAGCAAAAGCTGTTCCAGCTCCGGTTGAAGGGTAATTACCGGCAATGCTTCATCACTTTTAACCAGTGCATAAATAATTTGACGACACAAGGCCACACGTGCAGCCGAGGTCAATTGTTCACTGTCGGTAGTTTTTTCACTGGCAGCCAACAAGGCTTCGCAGATGGAACGAAAATCTTTTATGGCAACGCCTTCTCGCAATAAATTTTGACACACCTTTAAAACGGCATTTAGCGAGAGTTTATCGGGTACCAATTCTGATACGAGTTTGGGCGATGTTTTGGCGAGTTGGTCTAGCAGTTTTTGAACGTCTTCGTGACCAATTAATTCATGGGTGTGTTTCAGTAAAATCTGATTTAAATGCGTTGCGACAACAGTACTAGCGTCAACAACGGTGTAACCTAAGGTCTGAGCTTCGTCTTTTTTGGTCAGATCAATCCATATTGCTGGCAAACCAAAAGCCGGATCTTTGGTGGCAATGCCGTCAATTTCACCAATGGTTTGACCGGGGTTAATAGCCAGGTCACGATCTGAAAAAATTTCGGCCTCACCCAAACAAACACCCATTAACAAGATCCGGTAACTGCTCGGCGAGAGATCGAGATTATCTTTGATATGAACACTTGGAATTAAAAAGCCTTTTTCCTGAGACAGCTTTTTTCGAATGCCTTTTATGCGTTTTAAAAGCTCTCCACCCTGAGGTTTATTCACCAGCGGAATTAAACGATAGCCGACTTCTAAACCAATTAAATCCACCGGCTGCACATCGTCCCAGCTTAACTCTGTATTTTCTGGTCGAGCGTCAATTATTTCGCCGCCTTCTTGATTGGGAAGTGAAGGACGATTACCGGGTGCACCCGAAGAAGGATTATAACTACCGTCGGCAACTTCAAGTGTCTGCTTGTCTTTTTTATAAATAAAATACGCTAACACGCCACAAACAATAGCAAGCCCAATAAATGGCACATGAGGCATACCGGGAATAACACCCATTAAAAATAACACACCTGCTGAAACGGCCAAGGCTTTGGGAGAGTCAAACATCTGACTCAATACCTGCGAGCGCACATCCTCTGAACTGTTAACACGCGTAACCATAATGGCGGCGGCGGTTGATAACAATAACGACGGAATTTGAGCAACTAAACCATCACCTATGGTTAATAAAATGTATTTTTCCAGCGCGTCGGTGAAGGTTAAACCGTGTTGGGCCATGCCTATGCCCAATCCACCGATAATATTTATAAGCAGAATTAAAATACCGGCAACGGCGTCACCACGCACAAACTTACTAGCACCGTCCATGGCACCGTAAAAGTCTGCCTCGTTGGAAACTTCTTCGCGTCGAGTTTTTGCTTCTTCTTGATCAATTAAACCGGCGTTTAAGTCGGCGTCGATTGCCATTTGTTTACCAGGCATTGCATCTAAGGTAAAGCGTGCGCTGACCTCCGAAATTCGGCCAGCACCTTTGGTTACCACCACAAAGTTAATAATCATTAAAATAATGAAAACAACCAAACCAACCGCGTAATTACCACCAATAACCACTTCACCGAATGCCTGAATCACTTTACCGGCCGCATCGCCGCCCTCGTGACCATTGAGTAAAACAACACGGGTTGAGGCAACGTTTAACCCAAGCCTTAATAAAGTTGCTATTAATAATATGGTTGGAAAAACCGCGAACTCTAGTGGACGTAAGCTGTAAACGCTGACCAAAAGAACCACAATCGACAAGGCAATATTAAACGAGAAGAAGACATCCAATAAAAATGATGGTAATGGCAAAGTCATCATGCCAAGCATCATTAACAGTAAAATAGGTACGCCTAAATTACCGTTAATTATTGAACGGCCGTTAACATAAGCTCGATTAATAGAACTTCTGGTAATTTTCGGACGATTAACGCTTAAAAAACGGGGTAGCTGCATAGATTCTGACAATCAAAATATTGACGGTTTTAAAATAACAACAGCAATGCGCAATTAAAATACCAAGTGCAAAATTGTGATGACAATATTAACGCAGTTATTTTGAACAACAGGTCAGATACGCAAGAGGTTTAACCTTTAAAAAAGGCAGAACGTAAATACGATTTAGTCCGCAATTTTTAGTGGTATAAAAAGGCATTAGTATGGTGATGGTAAAAGGTTATTTATCGAACGTGTATTCTTTGGGTATGGGATACTTTTTGGGAGCTTTGGGCCGCTTGGCCTTACCGCGGCGATACTGCCGCAATTGAAAAATATACGCTAATACCTGTGCGACAGCCAAATACAAACCCGCGGGTATTTCTTTATCGACTTCTGTGGTGTAAAAAATGGCGCGCGTTAATGCTGGAGCTTGTAAAATTTCAACCGAATGAGCGTTGGCTATTTCTCTGATTTTAAGCGCAATAAAATCTCCACCTTTAGCAACGACTAGCGGTGTTTTCATGGTGGCAGGATCGTACTTAAGCGCTACCGAAAAATGCGTTGGATTGGTAAGTATGACATCCGCGGTAGGAACCTCTTGCATCATTCTATTATTCGCCAGATCTCTTTGCAGACGCCGAATTCTTCCTTTAACTTCAGGGCGACCTTCAGAATCTTTCATCTCGTCTCTAACTTCTTGCATCGACATTTTTAGGTTTTTATTGTTTTCCCATAATTGAAATGGAATATCGATGGCTGCGATGATAAGTGTCGAGCAAGATAACAACAGGGCCGAAATAATTAAAATAAAAATAGAATCGTGAATCGCAACATTGAAGGGTAGATCAGACAAGTGAACAATATCATTGCGGCGTTGATATAACACGATGATTGCAATTGCGACCACCAAACCCACTTTGCCCAAGGATTTTACCAATTCAACCAATGCTTTTACGGAGAACATGCGTTTTAAGCCAGACAGCGGATTCATTCGGCTGCCTTTAGGCATTAACGATTTAGAGCTAAACAACCATCCACCCAAACCCAGAGGAGCAGCAAATGCGATAATCAACAAAATAATAAAAATGGGAATTAATGAAAACAAACCTTCTTTTACTGCCGAAGAAAGCGCAACAAACATATAATTAGTGTCAAAACTGCTTTCGCGCCCAAAGGTAAAACCACGAATAAAAATGCCGTTAATCCGCACACTAAGATAACTGCCAAAGAAATATAAGGCCGCGGTAGCACCAATTAAAATGGCGCTGGTAGCTAATTCTTTGGATCTGGGAACCTGACCTTCATCGCGAGCTTTTTCTAGGCGTTTTGCGGTTGGTTCCTGCGACTTTTCTTGACTATCGTCTTCTGCCACGATAACTCACCCTAACAGATTTTCGGCGAATAAAATCAGCTCGGTTAACGACTGCTGAAACTGTGGTAAAAAATTACTTAAACCAAACCAAATGATAAACAGACCAAATACCAAGGTAATTGGAAAACCTACGGCAAAAATGTTCATCTGTGGCGCCGCACGTGACATTACACCAAAAGCAATATTAACCAATAAAATCGCCGTGGTAACCGGTAAAGCTAACACCATAGCGCCTGCAAACATCCAACTTCCCAGACCAACAACCTCTTTGAAATAACCAGCATTTAACTGAAAACTGGTAAACGACCAAAACATAAAACTTTTACTGATTAATTCTAACAATACCAAGTGACCGTTCACCGCTAAAAACAACAATGTCGCCAAGGTTAGATAATATTGCGACAAAACCGTAACCACCACACCGTTGGCCGGATCATTCAGTGAGGCAAAACCCAAACCCATGTTCATAGCAATTATTTGCCCGGCTACTACAAACATTTGAATAAATAGCTGGAAGATAAATCCCAATAAAAATCCAATAATGGCTTGTTCTATAGCAACTAAAAATCCCTGCACAGAAAGCAGTTCTACGTCGGGTATATTATTAACTAGCGGGCTTACGACAAGCGTTATAGGTATGGCAAGTGCTATACGTGCTCGGGCTGGAAGGGTGCGGGCTCCAAATATAGGAACAGCCAATAAGAAAGCGGATATGCGAATCATTACCCAAAGATATTGGGCTAACCAAGCAGATATCTGTTGGTCACTTAAGCTAAACATTGTACTTTTGGGTGATGAGCAACCTATTAATGCGCATGTATCGTTAACCAATTAAATTAGGTACATCGGTAATTAACCGTACAAATAAATCCATTATTTTTGTTAATAACCAAGCACCGGCAAACATAATGGTTAATAGCGTTACCACCAATCTAGGTAAAAAACTTAATGTTTGTTCGTTAATTTGCGTTGCCGCTTGAAAAACACTAACGATCAACCCAACAATCAAACTCGGGCCAACAATTACCGTAATCATTAACACAGTTAGTAAAAAAGCATTCGCGAATAAATCCATAACAACTTCAGGAGTCATAATCACCTCATCGAGTATCTAGAAACTTGGTCAAAGACCAAAACTGGCCGCCAAACTACCAATAATTAATGCCCAACCATCAACTAATACAAACAGCATAATTTTAAAGGGTAACGAAATAATCAATGGTGACAACATCATCATACCCATGGCCATTAATACAGAGGCGACCACCAAATCAATAACCAAGAATGGTATAAATATAACAAAGCCAATTTGGAACGCAGTTTTTAACTCACTGGTTACAAAAGCGGGAACCAACACAGTAAAAGGAATCTCTTCCGGTGAAGCAACCGATTCGTAGCCGCCAATATCTAAAAATAATTTGATGTCCGACTCTCTAGTTTGAGACATCATAAATTTATGCATGGGCTCCGCAATGTTGGTTACCGCTTGACGAGAACCGATTTCTTCGTTGATGTAAGGTTGAATGGCATTGATATGAATTTCTTCAAATACCGGAGACATGATAAAAAATGTCATAAATAGTGATAAACCAATCAATATTTGATTCGACGGTGATTGTTGTAAACCCAGTGCTTGTCTTAAAATTGCAAAAACAATAATGATGCGCGTAAATGAGGTCATCATCATTAAGATTGCAGGGATAAAGGTAAATGCGGTCATTATTGCTAAAATTTGCAATGTGACCGTATATTCTTGGCTTCCGTCAGGTTGAGTGGTAACGGTTAAGGCAGGTAAACCCGGTATGCCGTTAATCGGAATAAGATTTTCTTTTTCTGTTGATGAATTTGATGCTTCTCTGGAGCTATCGCTGGTTTCTGGGTTGGCCGCAGGCTCGGCCTGAGCGTACGCGGATTCAATGTTTAATAATGATATCGTGCAAACGAATATCATTAAAATAAAACATCGACCTAGCCCCCCAATTATTAAATTCATCATTAATTACAGCTCTAATCTTTATTAGAATCTTTATTTTTATTGAGCTCAAAGGCATAGATATTATTAAAGCTAAACGACTGGGTATTTGTGGGCTCAACGGTGGGTTTAAGAACTGTTTTTGTCTCTTTCTCGCTCATAGGGCCCTTAACCAACGGCGACTTATTTTTTGCAACCCATGACATGGCGCACCGGAGAATATTTTTTGCACTGAACAAATCGTCGTCGGGTTTATTTTGGGTCGCGGTGTTCGACAAATTAGGAACGATTATTTTTTTTATGTTACCCGAATCTAAAGATTCTTCTCTAGCAAGTTTATTCAGTTCGAAAACATGCAAGGTATTGATACTGTGTGGAGTAATGCCGAGCAGCAGTTGTTTGTTGTCGACTTCCACAACGGCTATACGCTCTTTAATTCCAACAGACAAATGGCTGAGTAGCTTTATTGATTCATTATGTTTTGAAATACCCGCCAAATTGTATTTTTTGGCGAACTTAGCCAGTAAAAAAATAAGCACTACAACCAATAACAACCCCATAAGAACCTGAGCCACCCATGTTTTTGTGGGTATTGCTGAGATTGGTTGGCTAGATATTTTAGGTACACTATTACCGACTGCGACAATTTCTTGAGATTCTTTTGATACGGTTTGAATGTCGGCATGAGCGTCGATCACAGGCTGCACAAACAAAAACAACAATATCAAGACCGATTTTAAGGTTACCATTTTAACAAAAAAATCTGTAAAGCGGTTTTTTTCAAAATAATGTTTTAACAAAATAGCGACATTCATGATGAATACCTTTGTTATTTTAAGCGTTTAATTCTTTCAGATGCGCTAATGACATCTGTCATACGAATACCGAATTTTTCGTTCACAACCACCACTTCGCCGTGCGCAATTAAGGTACCATTAACCAATACATCCAACGGCTCACCGGCTAGGCGATCAAGCTCAATGACAGACCCCTGATTGAGTTGCAGTAGATTTCGGATGCTGATTGAAGTACTGCCAACTTGCATAGAAATGGTTACCGGAATATCGAGAATGACGTCTAGGTCTGGATTTTTTAAAGCCGGATTTGGTGGTGGCTGAAATTCATCGAGAGCCATTTTTTCGGCGTCGGTGTCGCCCTCACCTTGGCCGTCAACAATTTCTTGCTCGGCCATGGCAGCGGCCCATTCATCTGCCATTGCGTCCTGGTCGAGACCATCTTCGTTTTCGTTGTTGTCTTCATCAGCCATGTTGATTTACCTCAGTTTCTTTTGGGTCTTTTCCTGCGAATAATCCTGGATGATTTAATTTCGATTTCTCTTGTATTATGGATCGATCAATAAAGCCGAGAATTTGCAAAGCCATGTTGCCGTCACATTGACCCAGTTTTGATCGAAACATGGGAACTCTGTTGGCGGTAACAACATGATGAGGCGGCATTTCTATGGGAATAACATCGCCAACTTTGAGTTTGACAATATCTCCTAGTCGTATTTTGGCGTTGGCAATTTCGCACTCCAGTTGCACATCCGCTTCTAAAACATCTTCTCGCAATGCAACTATCCAACGATCGTCTCGTTCATCACTATCGCTTTGCAAGCCTGCATCGAGCATTTCGCGTATGGGTTCGATTGTGGAGTAAGGAATGGTAATTTGCAGTTCTCCACCACCGCCGTCTAATTCCACGTGAAAGGTACTGACAACCACGACCTCACTGGGGCTAACAATATTGGCCATTGAAGGGTTAACCTCGGAATTTATAAATTCAAATTCCAACGGCATAACCGCTTTCCAAGCTTCGGTGAGATCGGTAAAGGCTTGTTGCAATACCATTTGTACAACACGTAATTCGGTGGGCGTAAATTCACGGCCTTCGATTTTTGCGTGCCGACCATCGCCACCAAAAAAATTGTCCACTAATTTAAAAACCAGTTTTGCATCTAAAATAATCAGCGCTGTACCTCTTAAAGGCCGAAATTTCACCATATTTAAACTGGTTGGCACGTACAAGGTGTGTACGTATTCGCCGAATTTTATAATCTGTACGCCACCGACTGAGACATCGGCTGTGCGGCGTAATAAATTAAACATGCTAATTCGGGTATAGCGCGCAAATCGTTCGTTAATCATTTCGAGCGTTGGCATTCGCCCGCGAACGATTCGATCTTGGCTGGTTAGGTCATAACCTCTAGCTTTACCGGGCTCGTTGTCGTTTTCGACCTCGATATCGCCATCGTCGACACCGTGTAATAAAGCATCGATTTCGTCTTGTGATAGTAAGTCTTGCAAGGTTTACAGACCTCAGTTATTGCATGACAAAATTAGTAAATAGTATTTGTTCCACTCCCGGCTCGCCGATCTCTTCATTCATGATCGTTTGAACAACCGTAAGAGCTGTTTGTCGCATTAACTCTTTGCCTTCTGGGGTTTGAATTTCTTCGTATTCCATGCCCGAGAACGCCAAGATTAGGTCGTTTCTTACCCGCGAGCTGTGTAATTCAATTTCGGTTACCACCGTGTCTGACCGTGTCATTAATGTAATATCAATTTGTGCGTAACGCTGGCGACCACGAACGTTATAGGTCATTAATAATGATGGATTTAATGGAAAATATACCGCTGGCATTTTCGTTTCCTCCATGGACTTTTCTTCCATGGCGGCATCATCAGCCTCTTCAACAGCCGGAGGATCTTCCTTGAATATAGTCAATACTGCGACGGTTCCGCCAACAGAAACCGAAATTAAAATTAAAGCGCCAACAATTAATAGAATGAGTTTCTTTTTTCCACCGCCGCTGGATTCTTCTGCTGCCTGTTCTTCGTCAGCCATGTCAAGATCTCGTCATTTTTTTGTAGTTAATGCTGTAGATTTAGAATCAGCAAAGGCTATGCCTGAATAACACGATGCTGAATAATCGCGCCTTCACTGGTGTAGCACAGGTTTGAGGATTTTCAAGAATTGTTAAATAGAAACGTCTGATGAATTCGTTCGTGAATAATGCAGAAAAAGTAAAAAAAGAAAAAAACAATTAAAAGCGCGATTTGAAATTTTTCGCACGCTCAAACACTTACCCTACTCAGAACAGACGACACATTCTTGTGCCGCCGAGCGTTTTAAATGAATTTAGGTTTTGAATACAGTATTTTTAATGGCGGTTAGAGCAAAATATGTTTAGCCAACAACACCAAAATCGCAAGAAAAAACTATTTAGTTACAGAGCCAATAGTTAATGGCTTAAAAAGATATCGTTCTATTAAGCAGTCGTAAGAAAGCCCTGATTAATTCTTCCATAATTTAATCAGAGCTATTCAAAAGTGATTAAAACGCAAATTAAGCGTAGCTATCTACCAAACGGGTATGAGTATTCACAGGTGTTACGTGGGTGACTTCCGTATTTTCTTCAATACCGCCAGAATTCACTAGATTGTCATTTTCTGCCCGGTTATTACTCTCTTGACGTTGCTCCTGATTAGACTGACCAGAAATATTAACATCCACTAAGTTTAAACCTTCCTGGGAAAAAAGTTCTCTCAAGCGGTTAGCCGTTTGATCCAATGTATCGCGTACTTGCGAAGAGTGACTGTTAAAACTGACTTGAGCTTGATCGTTATGTACAACAATTCTAGCTTGTAATGGGCCTAGCTCCGGTGGATCCAGTTGAATTTCGGCCTCTGATAATCCTTGGCTCGCCAACCATAAAACTTTTTCGGCAACATCCGCTCCCCAAGCGGGAGAAGTTATGCCATGCCCAATAAATAAACCGGTTGTCGTGGGTGTTGATCTAAGCGCATCTGACGGATTTAATACACCACTGATCTGACCGTTAATATATTGGCTTACTTTATTGTCAATTGGATTAAGCGTATCGATTTCCGTAGAGTTATTCAAACCCGCAAGATTAAGCAGACTATCAAATTTTGCAGAAAACTTGCTGTTTTGCGCATTATTATCCAATACATCTGCATTTAAATCTGAATCTAACGCTAGGCCGTTTAATTCATAGTCACCTTGACTTACGTTCAACAACGCAGATTTATTCAAACCATTTGAGGCATTTAGACTATTTTTAGATATCAAGCTTTCTGATTGCAATAAGTTTGAATATGCAGACAATCCACCAAACCCAGACTGCTCAAGCAATTCCGCACCGGTTGTTAATTGGCCTAAACCGCCTGTGCTTGATGTCGCTATTAATAATGGCGATTGGCCCTCAAGTTCACCATCTAGATGTAAATCTGAAATAAACGCTTCTACCAGTGGTGATTGCGACGTTGCCAAAGTTGACGATGTTGGCTCCAATGAATTCTCTTCGCTTAGCTCAGAGCTAGTATCGCTCGTGTTTTGAAAGCCGTCTGCGCGCGAATTATTTTCGGTATTTTCAGACGTTGCCGAATCTCGATCAGCACTGTTGTTTTTGCTGGAAATTCTTTCGTCGGTGGAATCCTTATTGTTAGAGGATAATTTTTTGGTTTCGTTATTTCGATTTGTTTCGTCAAAAACCTGCTCAAACGATTTATCGTCATTTGAACGGAGCTCTGATCGAGAATTACTATTGGCAGATACCTCAAATTTATCGGATTTAACGACCAGAGCATTGATTCCAGATGTCATACGGCCACCTATGTTAAGAGAGGCAATTGTTTGCCTCTAAATTTAATACGCAAGTGATAAGTAAATTCATGGAGGACACTAAGCAAATGAGGAGCCAAACTCACACTCAGTGATTAAAAATGATCAGCCAGCGAAAATTTGCGCGTTTTGTTAATTGCAGATAGATAACTATTATGGCAAGAAGCCTATTTATTGAGACGCATACAACAAGCCGATGTAATCACTAGAATTACAGGGATCTTTGAATTTAGAAAAAATCAGAGTGAGTTCGACGAAATCTAAAGTTTTCAGCGAAACAGAGATGTGATCAATTTCAACCACTGTGAGTGTTTAAAATTGCAAAGGAATCAGAAATTGCATTTTTAATTGCAATGGTCTGATTAAAACATGACAAGATTAATCAGAGTTCCCTAAATATATTGGGAGATTATTCAACATTAAATGGGATTGTTTGCAAGCAAGAGATCTATTTCTTTAAGCAGTGGTTCTTTCAATTCTAATAACGCACTCAAATAAAACGTTACCCTATCTTCTAACTGACGCAACGAATGTGCATCGGCATCAACAGATTCAAGACGACGTACACACAGTTCTTCAATATGCTGGCATATATCAATAAGGCGCATAACACCAACATTGCCGCTACTACCTTTTAAGCTGTGCACGGTTTTTTTCAATAATAAGGTTTCGCCAGCTGCTTTTGATGATTCGATAGTTTGGAATTTATCAAGAACATCGTCACGATAGGTTTGTAAAAGTGCCGGAAAATCTTCCTCCATAATTTCGCGAAGACTGGCTAGTGTATATTGATCAAAAAATTGCAAAGCATTCATAGCAAATGTTATAACCCAAAGCTCATGACTTTTTACCCACCAGCGCCTGAAGGGCAGTTTTTATATAAGGGTAATCAAATTTAAAGCCCTGTTGTTGTAATCGGGCTGGTAAAATGTTCTGACTGTCAAATAATAGCTGATGAGCTTCACCAAGGGTAAATTTCATTACAATTTTAGGAACTCGTAAAAACCCCGGACGCTTTAGGGTAACCGCCAGAGATTGTGAAAACTCTGAATTTGTCACCGGATTTGGAGCAACCATATTGAATGGACCTTCGCTCTGACTCGAATTGAGCAAGAAGTCTATCGCTTTAACCATGTCGGATACATGAATCCAAGACATGTATTGTTGACCATCACCAAGAGGCCCGCCCAAACCTAACTTAAATGCCGGTAGCATTTGTTGTAAGGCGCCGCCGTCGCGACCCAGTACAATACCGGTACGTAATAAAATCAAACGTGTATCGGTAATGGTACGAGCGATTTTTTCCCAATCAAGGCACAACTGTTGCGCAAAATCGTCTTCGCGAATACTCAACTCGTTACTTTCGTCTATTTTACCAACGCCGGTATCGCCGTATATGCCGATTGCTGACCCAGACAGAAAAACCTTAGGTTTATTCGTAGTAACGGTAAATAAAGTACAAAGCTGTTGTGTGGTATTTAATCGACTGGTACGAATTTTTTGCTTGTACTCTTCAGTCCAGCGTTTGCCAACAATGGGCGCTCCGGCTAGGTTTATTACCGCATCAAAATTATTTAGGTCAGTTAACTTGCTAAGATCGGTAATGGTTTGAACATTGTCAGGCAAATGTTTAGGTGGACGATTATGGATAAGTACTGTGTATTGGTATTGAGTGTATTGCTGTATAAAATGTCGGCCAATAAAGCCGGTGCCACCAGTGATTAATATATTCATACTGTCAGTTATCTACCACTCATTATAATTGTGCCGAGAATATCAAACTCTTCATTTATATCTTATTAAAATAGGCATTAACAGTTAAAAAATTGAGAACTTCGTAAAAAAATATGCGCAACAGGAAGATATACGTAAAAAAACGACATTTAGTTTGATGGTTTTGGGAATTAAAAATGGTTCACGCGTGAGATAATAGAAAACGCTCGGTTAATCGGAATTTTCTATAGGAAACTCTGAATAACCGAGAGTTTCTAGCAACACAAGCAAGGATGCGTCGCCAATTTCAAGAACGGTAAGTGATTGAAATTGTAAATAGATTGGAAAGAATTTGGAAATTGTACGTTCAATTTCTTTTCTTTGATTAAATTATGGATGCGTTAATCGGAGGTTCTTATAGGAAACTCTGATTAACCTAGAGTTTCTCGCGACACAAGGATGTGTCGCCAATTTCAAGAACGGTAAGTGATTGAAATGGTGAAGAAATTGGAAATCGCATTTTCTATTTCTGCCCTCTGATTAAATCATGGATGAGTTAATTAGAGGTTCCTATAGTACAAAATTAAGAGTTTTTATCGTGGTAACGTATTCCAGAAAGCTCATCTAACAATTTTTGCGTTCTAAGATCATCGGCTTTAGTTAGATCTTGTTTGATAGACTCAATCAGCTCTTCAATTTTAAGGCGTTTATGATGAAGTTTTGACCAATGACGCTCAGCCTTTACGGTCTGTTGTTCAATAATGGTTAAGTTTGCCTGCTGAGAATCCCGTAAATCAGTGAGCTGTTTTAAATAAGCGCGTTTGTTGACCAAATCCTGAATTGAGCCACCAGTGGTATTATCTAATTGATTGCGAAAATTTAAATAATAAGCTTCTATGGTCTTTTGTTGGTTTAAGTGACTCATAAGATGTTTTTTTTGCTCGTTATAAAGTTGCGCCGCTTTATTTTCGGCCTGTTCTGCCATTTTCAATAATAGAATAAATCGATCTAATTTTGACATAAATAACAACTAAATACGCGTGCAAAAAACTTGTTTATTGTGAATTATGTATCAAGAATACATTAATGAAAACTTTGATTAATTTCATAATAAGCTAGTGAAAGCCTGCTTATCTAAGTATCAGTTTCTGTAGATAACTTAAAAAATAAATCATTTAAAAAACGGAACAATTTAGAGTAGGAAACTCTGATTAACCAGAATTTCTCGCCACACAAGGACCTGTCGCCAATTTCAAGAACGGTAAGTGATTGAAATTGAGAAGAAATTGGAAATCGCATTGTCAATTTCTGTTCTCTAATTAAATCATGGATGAGTTAATCAGAGGTGCCAATAATAGGTCAGGACGCCATTAACTGCGATAACATTGTCATTGAATGTTCATAAGTAATATTAGTCTGAACAGTTTGAATAATAAATTCTCTTAGTTGTGGTCGAATTTTAATGGCTAAATCAATGGTTGCGTCGGCGCCATGGGTGTATGCACCAATGCTGATTAAATCTTTATTTTGTCGATACACAGATAATAAATGCTTAAATTTTTGCGCCGCCGCTAATTGAGATTGTGTAACAATGTTTGGCATAACTCGGCTAATGGATGCTTCGATATCAATCGCCGGATATTGTCCTTCTTCGGCTAAAGATCGCGATAACACAATATGTCCATCCAAAATTGCTCTGGCGCTATCCGCTATGGGGTCTTGTAAATCATCGCCTTCTGTTAAAACCGTGTAGATTGCGGTAATAGAACCTCCACCTTCGTCGGCATTACCGGCCCGCTCAACCAATTGTGGTAGTTTCGAAAATACCGACGGTGGATAGCCTTTGGTAGCAGGAGGTTCTCCCGTTGCTAAACCAATTTCACGCTGTGCTTGCGCGTAGCGCGTCAATGAATCCATAAGCAATAATACATTTTTACCTTGATCGCGATAATATTCGGCAACCCGAGTGGCTAATTGCGTGGCTCTTAATCGCATTAACGGTGGATCATCTGCCGGAGACGCAACTACCACAGAACGTGCTTTACCCACTTCACCCAAATTGTTCTCAATAAATTCTTTTACTTCACGACCGCGTTCGCCGATTAAACCAACCACAACGACATCGGCTTGTGTAAATCGTGTCATCATGCCAAGCAGAACACTTTTACCAACGCCACTGCCAGCAAATAAACCAATACGTTGACCTCTACCAATGGTTAGTAATGCATTAATGGCTTTTATACCAACGTCTAAAGGATCTTTAATGACTGCGCGCGATAGAGGATTAATTAATTTCGCCTCAAAATCAACGTATTCCGATACCGGCCACATGGGTTTACCGTCTAAAGGCTGACCGAGTCCATTAATGACTCTGCCTAGTATTTCTGGGCCAATTTTGATTCCCATTCGGTGAGGTAAAGGCACAACTTTAGCACCCGGTTTTAATCCCGAGAGACTGTCTATGGGCATTAAAAATGTTTTACCTTCAGAAAAGCCTACAACTTCTGCTTCTATTTTACGATTTTCATCAACAATAATTTCACATTGTTGACCGAGATTAGCACTAATGCCAACGGCTTCAATGGTGGTGCCAACAACGCGAATTAATTTACCAACCGCAACGGGTATTCTCGGTGCGATGTGTTTGGGTTGAAACGATTGGAGTTGATTTAAAAGCGTTGAATATACCATCTTAAACACCATCACTTTTTAACATAAAACCACTTAATGACTGGCAAATTCTTTATTCAGAAATTTTTCGATGGTATCGTTAATACGGGTTTCCACCGTTGAATCCACACTACTGTCTTCGGTTATTATACGGCAGCCGCCCGCTGTTATTTTTTCATCGGCGACTAAATTCCAAGATTTATGCTCACTCCGCTCGGCAATAAACGTTAAATCACCCGGATTAACTAATATTGTTTTAGCTTGTTTACTGTCGCCAATAATTTGTAGCGACTCCTCAATTAAATCGGTAAGTGCAGTATTTGGTATGCTAAGTTCTTTGCGAGTTATATTGGTTACCAGTGTAACAACCGTATTTAGCAGTGTTTGTAATATAGCGTCTTCTTGTTGACTTAAAGATTGGGAGAGATTTTCGGTAAGAGTTTTTAGCGCATTACAGCTTTTTTCAATGTCTGGTTGGTATTGGTCGTCGATTTGTTTTTTTCCACTTTCTAAACCGTGTGCTTCGCCTTTTTCAAATCCTTTTTGATACGCATCCAACTCTACGCTGCGTCTTAATTCCTCCAACTCTTGAGCGCTGGGAATTTTCAACTCGTTGTCGTCAACGTCTTCAACAGATTCTTCTACTTCGTCACCATCTTCAACCAATTCGTCCTGTGAAGAAATTAGAGAATCTTCGGAATTATCGAGTTTTTCGTCGCCGGGCGCTTTGACTTCAGAGTTAGGGGCAAGCCCACCTTTTTTCTCTGATAATGAAGATTTTTTTGCAGATTCTTTTTTATTAATTCTTTGCTTAACTTTTTGCAAGTTATAAATTACATGATGTGTTTCGGAATCAAACTCAGGAGCATTCCACGCATCCCATACCGCACTGTTTGTTTCAAGTGAAACAACTTCTTTACTGGCCTTGGACTTATCACTGTTTGGCACTGGTATTTTTCATCCTTACAACATTTGCTCACCGCCAGCGCCAAGATTAATTTCTCCCGCGTCGGCCATGCGTCTTGCAATGATTAAAATTTCTTTTTGTGCATTTTCAACTTCTGATAATTTAACAGGACCCTTAGCGTCTAAATCGTCACGCAGTAGTTCTGCGGCGCGTTTTGACATGTTATTGAATATTTTCTCTTTAAGTACATCATCTGCACCTTTAAGAGCAATAATAAGAATATCCGACGACACTTCTCGCAACAAAGATTGAATACCTTTGTCATCGACATCTACAAGATTATCGAAGACAAACATTAAATCTTGAATTTGTGTACCTAAGTCTTCATCAACCTCGGTGATAGATTCAAGTAGTTCGTTAGCCATGCTACTGTCAAGATTGTTAACAATTTCTGCGGCAACTTTAACGCCACCCATGGTTTTAGTTTGCGAACCGGCGCTACCGGAAAATTGTTTTTCGAGAATATTATTTAATTCTTGCAAGGCGCTGGGTTGTACCGTATCTAATGCCGCCACACGCATCATGATATCCATACGCACATTTTCTTTAAAATACGACAAGATTTCGGCGGATTGGTCAGCGTCTAAATACGCTATAACAATGGCTTGAATTTGTGGATGCTCGTTGCGAATAATATCGGCAACGGAGCGTGCTTCCATCCATTTTAAAGTATCTAAACCGGTGGTATTACCACCTAATAAAATCCGATCAATTAAACCGTTGGCTTTGTCTTCGCCTAAAGCCGTCACCAACATATTGCGAATATAACCATCGGCACCCATACCAAGTCCGGTTAGGGTTCTTACTTCGGTAAGAAAATTCGATAATACTGCTTCAACTTCTGCCTGTTGAACATTACTTAGTTGGCTCATTGCTGTGCCAAGTTTTTGTACTTCTTTAGGACCCAGGTGTTTTAAAATTTCTGCGGCATCGGCCTCGCCTAAGCTCATCAATAAAACGGCAGCCTGTTCTAGTTTGGTTCGGTTACTTTCCGCTGGGACTTTGGCATCAGCCATCTTCGTTAATCCAACCTTTAATTACTAAGGCAACACGTCCGGCATCTTCGGCAATAATTCCACGAATTGCGTTGAGTTGTTGTTCAAAATTCTCATCGGGACTGGGTAATGCCAGAGCATCACCACCGGTTAAAGTCACGGTTTCATCAGACAATGCGTCAAAGGCTTCAAGACCGGAGGCTTCGAGCGCAGCTAATTCTCTCGCCTCTTCTTCTTGTTTGGCTTTTAGACCAGAACCGGCCAAACTTTTTAATACAGGTCGTAATAATCCTAATAATAAAGCAAGAATAATTAATAACCCGACGACTTGTTTCGCAATACCCAGGAACCAAGGTTGCTCCCATATGGGAAGTTCATAACTCACTTCGTCGCGAATACCGGAGAAGGGACTGTTAATTACATTAACGCTATCGCCTCGTACCGCCGAAAAACCAATGCTATCGCGTACCAGTATAGTTAATCTTTCCAGTTCTTCTTGAGTCCAAGGTTGTGATTGCACTTCTCCAGTTTCTGCGTTAACAATATTTTTATCGTCAACAACCACGGCTACTGTTAAGCGCTTTACCTTGCCTAATTGATGTCGGGTGTAGCTTATGGTCCGATCTAATTCAAAATTACGCGTTGCTTGTTTACGAGTATTACTGGGTGGCGTTTGTTGGGTTGGGTCTTGTGGATTTGCTTGCTCTGGCGCTTGGGCATCGCCCGGCGGTTGATTACTTAATGCCCCCGGAATTCCAGCAATAATTTCTGAGCCAACACGCTGTTCATCAAGTGTTTGTTCACTGCGTACTGCACCTAAGTCTGGGTTGTAAATTTCATCGGCTTGTTCAATTTCGGTAAAATCAACGTCTGCGCTAATTTCTGCACGATAATTTCCGCTACCCACCAACGGATTTAAAATACCATTAACGCGGGCAATTAAATCGTTTTCAAGCTCACGGGTGTATTCCCGTTGACGAGCAGCCTCAACCAGTTCTGCCATTTCTTCACCGGTTGTTAATAAATTACCCTTTTGATCAACAACAGTTACGTCATCTAATTGTAATTCCGGAATGCTCGAAGCAACTAAATTAGCAATGGCTTTTACTTGTTCGTGTTTTAATCCTCTGCCCGGAAATAGCTCCAAAAAGACCGACGCCGTCGGTTTTCTGGCGTTGCGAACAAAGACCGATTCTTTAGGAATGGCTAAATGGACACGCGCAGCCCTAACGCTGTTAATGCTGGTGATTGTTTTCGCAAGTTCACCTTCTAGGCTGCGTTTGTAGCGAGCACCTTCCATAAATTGGCTAGTGCCCAAAGGTTGTTCTTGATCCAATAATTCAAAGCCAACCGATGCTTCACCGGGAATGCCCGCCTCGGCGAGTTTTAAACGTGCTTTGTGTACATCGTCTGCCGCAACCAACAGGGCGCTGGTGTTGGGATCGACCTTAAAGCGAATGTCGTTATATTCTAATATTTCCACCACTTCCGCAGAGTCTAAGCGATCTAAACTGCCATACAGCGGGCGAAAATCTTCTTTTTGCGTCCACAATACCACCGCAAAACCAATGGCGACGCTTGCCGCCAAGCCGACCATAAGACCAGCTTGGCGAATTAAATTTAAATTATTGAACCCTTCTAATAAATTATTAGATGCGGGCGAACTGTTCATTGACGCGCTTGTAGTTTCTGCCATTTCAAATACTCACATCACCGCTTAAATGGCCATATTCATAATTTCTTGATAAGCCTCAACAACCTTATTACGAACTTGTAAGGTTGCCTGAAAACCGATTTTAGCCTTTTCGCTTGCGATCATTACATCGGCAATGTCTACCGACTCGTCACCCATTGCATAAGCGTTTGATAAGGCTCCTGATTGATGTTGTAAACTGTTTACAGAATCAATTGCTTGGGCAAAAAGCTCATTAAATGCAGGGGCCTGTGCTTGATTAACCGAAGTGACACTGTCTTTAACGTCTAAGGCTACGTGATTAATATCTGGGACTTGCACCTGTGAGCGCATGTCTCGCATGTTAACCAGCAACTGTTGAATATCAGGTCGATTAGAAACATTCACAGTAAAAACCTTCCTCGTAAGTATCACTAAAATGATCAATTCATTGACGTGAATCTGCCAATAAACTGTCAATTCACCACTACTGACAGAAAGAGCACAATTTGGGCCATTCAAATGATCGATGTTTCTCTCTTAGAAGGGCTTATTAATTTGAAGCCATCAACAACTCGAATGGCAGAGTTAAAGAATTAAATAACGGTTAGAAATTAAAAATGTAATACCTCGAAAATGGTAATATCCGTTTTTGCCCGCCGACCAAACCAGAAATACAGTAATGGAATATGCCATGATTTCTTTATGGCAACCAATACGAATATAAATAATCAATCTACACTTAATTGAATGGCTATAGACAGCATGGACTATAGAAATCTAATAAAAAATTAATAATAAATATTCGCCTATAAAGCGGCACATAGATTGGTTTTATTACGAGTAAAATAATGATTCTTAAAAAACGATTGATGTTGTGGAGTTGTTTAATGGGCATAGTGCCCTGTTTTGTTATTGGCTTTACTGCTTTATGGATAAGTAGCCAAGCTCTTGAAGAAACGTCGTTCGCACACTTAGAAGCTGTGCGTGAAGAGAAAAAATCTTCAGTAAATCGATATTTAAACTCGATATTTTCTCAAGTTTCTTTAATGACCAAAGACCCATTTATTATAGAAGAATCGGCTCATATTATTGAGGCCTACAATCGTTTCATTAACGATTTAGATAACAAGGCCGGGAGTATTGACGAAGCTCGGCGACGTCTCGAAAAAAACTATCAAGATAATTTTTTGCCAGAATTTAAACGTCAAAACCCTTCAGAAATATTGCCAAAAGTCAGCGATTTACTTGGTAAACTTGACGATAAAGGCATTCTGCTCCAAGACGCTTATATAGCGCAAAATTCAAATCCACTCGGTCATAAAGATCTTTTAGCTAAAAGTGCTCTTTATCCTGTGTACGATCAGGTTCATGCTCGCCTTCATCCTAGTTTGAGTGAAGTACGTGCGGAATTGGAGTACTACGATATTTTTATCGTTCATCCAAAATCTGGCGACATTGTTTATACGGTCTTTAAAGAAATTGACTTTGCAACTTCGCTAAAATCAGGTCCCTATGCGCAAAGTGGTCTTGGAGACGCTTTTCGTCTAGCAATGAACAATAAACGCGATCAAAATCCTGTAATTCAAGACTTTTCTCATTATTTACCATCTTATAACGCACCGACTGGATTTGTTGCGCAACCAATATTTAATCAATCCGAAATGGTTGCAGTATTAATTGTTCAATTTCCGCTCAGTAGACTTAATGCCATTATGCAAGAACGGCCAGGTATGGGAGAGACGGGTGAAAGCTATCTGGTGGGTTCTGACAGACTCATGCGTTCGGATTCTTATTTTGATCCTAAAAGCCATTCGGTTATTGCGTCGTTCGCGAATCCAACATTAGGCTCTGTAAATACCGATGCGGTTACGCGAGCAATCAACGGCGAAACCGGATTGGATATCATCATTGACTACAACGGTAACCTGGTATTATCGGCCTACTCGCCTTTAAACGTTGCAGGCTTAAATTGGGTTATTTTATCGGAAATAGATAAATCCGAAGCTTTTGCTCATAGCTATTTACTGACTAACATTTCTGTGGCTATTTTAGCAATAGCACTTGTGGTAATTATTATTGCTTCTAATTTTTTAGCAAAATCAATTACCAAACCCTTGGGAGGCGAACCCGAAGAATTGGTAAAAATCGCAGACTTGGTTGCACGAGGTAACTTAGCCTATGCCTTTGATAAAAATGCTGCACCCAACAGTATATACAGCTCTATGGCAACCATGAGTAACCATTTAAGAGAGTTAGTGGGCAAAATATTAGATTCCGCAACCGGGCAAGCAGCCGCATCCGATCAACTCGCGCAAATTACGGTATCAACAACATCTAATTTTCATGCCCAAAATAAAGGTACCGCGCAAATAGCAGATGCTATTGGAAAAATGAATGAAACTGTGGTTGAAGTTTCGGACAATACACAAAAAGCGGTTACTATTGTTCGTGATGCAAAACAAGAATTAGAACACAGTGTTGATGAAGTTTTTCAAACCACGCGCGATATGCGCGAAGTGGCTAATTTTTTAAATCAAACACAAGCGACTTCAAGCCAGCTCACAGAACGCGTCAACAATATTACTGTGGTTGTGAATACCATTAGAGGCATTGCCGAACAAACCAATTTATTGGCGTTAAATGCGGCCATAGAAGCAGCCCGAGCCGGTGAACAAGGCCGAGGATTTGCGGTGGTTGCCGATGAAGTTCGAAGCCTTGCCAAAAACACTCGCGAAGAAACAGAAACCATTGCCAGTATTGTGGAGGCGTTACAAAAAGTCTCGTCTCAAACCGGGCAAGTGGTATCTAGTAGTGTGACACAAGCAAATGCAGTATCGGAACGAGCACAGCATACGGTAGAAAGTTTACGCAAAGTAGTTTCATCGGTTGAACACATAAATTCGATGATTTCGCAAATTGCCACAGCAACTGAACAACAATCTACAGTATCTGAAAATATCAGCCAAAGTGTAAATACCGTGCATAGTAAATCCGCCGAAGCAAGCCAAGCAATTGATGAAATTTCTTCGGCAACGGAAGAATTAGCCGAAAGAGCTAATTTACTTCAGGAATTAACCAAACGTTTTAAGCTGTAGGAATCTCTGAGTAAGTCATTCTTAATTTAATTAATGAGTCTACATCGGTAAAGCAACTTAATGTTTATACGTGCTTTTATTTATTAAGATTGGAATTAGCAACATATTTTTGTTTTTATGTCTTATGTCGTAAAAACCATTTAAATCGCAGTTAACTTTTTAATAGTAATGATTTTTCAACCGAGTAAACTGCACATAAAATCTAAAATACTACTTTAGGAACCTCTGATTAACTCATCCATGATTTAATCAGAGGACAGAAATTGAAAATGCGATTTCCAATTTCTTCACAATTTCAATCACTTACCGTTCTTGAAATTGGCGACACATCCTTGTGTCGCGAGAAACTCTAGGTTAATCAGAGTTTCCTTTAGCTTTTCTGGTGCTTAAAACTTCCGGTTTTTAAAAAAGCTAGAACCTGCTCAATAACCATAGGTTTGTTCATCATAAAACCGTGACTTACGGGTAAACAAATATGATCCGCTTCACCTGTAATTCGTGTGCTTGCAACCGTTACTTTACCGTCGTTAGGTTCTGGCAAAAATTTTTCTAGATACCAACCTTTATTAAGAGTTCCGGCAACAATACCCAGTTTAAAATTTACCGGGCCAAGTTGCGCTAAGTATCCATCAGGCTTAGTTTCTAGCTGTAAACCAGCAGGCCCATTTATAAAGGTAAAAGCGGGTAACCAACCGAGTTTATCGACTATTTCGCTGCCATGATTTGGCGGGCCAAGCATCACTACCCTATCAAGATTCTCGATGGTGTGTTTGCGCAAATATTCTCTGACTAAAATACCGCCCAATGAATGGGTTACAAAACTGATTGGTGCGTCTTTTGGGCATTCTTTTAACGCGTTAGGAATTGCGATTTCTGCTAAATCTTCAATTTTATAATGACGAGAAGGATAACTCTGATTAATAACCCGATATCCTTCTTGCTTAAGATGTTTTTCTAATAATTTAAAACAACGCGCGGTTCGCCCTAAGCCATGCAATAAAATAACAACGCGCTGTAACTCTAAGTTTTCCATAAGTTTGTGTTTTTAATCGATTAACTGATAATTATGAACATACCACTTAGAATTAGTGTTCTTCAATTATTAAATGACTCGCCAAAAACTAAAAAACCCGCACAAGGCGGGTTTTTTTAAGCTTATTAAACAACAATTACTTGCTGTTTTCGGCTAGGAACATCCAAGTTTCTTGAACGGTATCTGGTGTTAAAGAAACAGAAGTAATTTTTTGTTCCATTAACCATTTGGCAAGATCTGGATGGTCTGATGGGCCTTGACCACAAATACCTACGTATTTGCCCTGTGCACGACACGCATCAATAGCCATTTTAAGCATTTTCTTAACGGCTTCGTTACGTTCATCGAACAAGTGTGCAATCAAGCCAGAATCACGATCAAGACCAAGGGTTAGCTGAGTCATGTCGTTTGAACCGATTGAGAAACCATCGAAGTACTCAAGGAATTGATCGGCTAACAAGGCGTTAGAAGGCAATTCACACATCATGATGAGTTTTAAGCCATCTTCACCGCGCTTCAAACCGTTATCAGCAAGAATTTGCTCAACGGCTTGGGCTTCGCTCAAGGTACGTACGAATGGAATCATCAACCATACGTTTTCAAGACCGAGTTCGTTACGAACTTTTTTCATGGCTTTGCATTCAAGCTCGAAACAATCGCGGAAGCTTTCTGCAACGTAGCGTGAAGCACCACGGAAACCGATCATTGGGTTTTCTTCTTCTGGCTCGTACTGACGACCACCAACAAGGTTTGCGTATTCGTTCGATTTAAAGTCAGACATACGAACGATAACTTTGTTGGGGTAGAAAGACGCGGCAATAGTTGCAACGCCTTCGACGATTTTCTCGATGTAGAAATCAACCGGCGATGGATAACCAGAGGTCATTGCATCGATGGTTTTCTTCAATTCATCGGTTTGAGCATCGTAATTTAATAACGCTTTAGGGTGAATGCCGATTTGACGGTTAATGATGAACTCTAAACGCGCCAAGCCAACACCTTTGTTTGGCAACATCGCAAAGCTCATGGCGCGATCTGGGTTAGCAACGTTCATCATGACATCCATTTCAAGCTCTGGCATGTCGGTGGTATCGGTAGAAATCACTTCGAATTCTAATAAACCTGCCCAGATATTACCGGTGTCACCCTCAGCACAGCTAACGGTTACTTCGGTGCCGCTGGTTAAGCTGCTGGTTGCGTCTTCACAACCAACAACGGCAGGAATACCTAATTCACGCGCAATAATTGCTGCGTGACAAGTACGGCCACCACGATTGGTTACGATAGCCGCACAACGCTTCATTACCGGTTCCCAATCCGGATCGGTCATATCGGTAACCAATACGTCGCCTTCTTGAACCTGATCCATTTCTTCAAGGCCAGATACAACGCGTACTTTACCAGCACCAATTTTGTCGCCAATTGCACGACCAGAAGCCAACAGTTCGCTGGTTTCTTTAATGCGGTAGCGCTCCATTTTTTGGGTGCTCATTTGGCTGCGAACAGTTTCTGGACGCGCTTGAAGGATGTAGATTTTCTGATCATCGCCATCTTTACCCCACTCGATATCCATCGGACGACCGTAGTGTTTTTCGATGATCATCGCTTGCTTGGCAAGCTCTAGTATGTCTTCATCAGAGATGGAAAACTGAGTGCGTAGATCTTCTGGTACCGGTACAACTTCAACAGACTTACCTGCTTCCGCTTTGGCGCCATAAACCATTTTCGCTTTTTTAGAACCTAGAGTACGGCGAATAACGCTTTTAAAGCCTTTCTCTAACGTTGGTTTGTGTACGTAAAATTCGTCTGGGTTAACCGCACCCTGAACAACCATTTCACCCAAACCATAAGAAGAGGTAATGAACACCATATCACGGTGGCCAGATTCGGTATCAATAGTGAACATAACACCCGAGGCGCCGGTCTCACTGCGACACATGCGCTGAATACCCGCCGATAGCGCCACTTCTTTGTGATCGAAACCTTGGTGTACTCGATAAGAAATCGCACGGTCGTTAAACAACGACGCAAATACTTCTTTTACGGAGTGAAGTACGTTTTCAATACCTCTGATGTTCAAGAAGGTTTCTTGCTGACCTGCGAATGAGGCATCTGGTAAATCTTCTGCGGTTGCTGAAGATCGGACGGCAACAGCAACGTCACCAATGTCGCCACACATTTCGGTGTAGGCGGCACGAATTGCTTGTTCAAGCTCAGGTGTTAACGGCGTTTCAACGACCCATTGACGGATTTGCTTGCCAGCTGCGGCTAAGGCGTTAACATCTTCAATATCGAGTTCATCCAGAACTTTGTGAATGCGATCGTCGATACCGCTTTGGCTTAAAAATGTTCGGAAAGCCTCCGCAGTGGTCGCAAAGCCGGTTGGTACTGAAACGCCCAAATCGGTTAGGTTACTGATCATTTCACCGAGTGAAGCATTTTTACCGCCGACTTTTTCAACGTCGTTCATACCCAACTTTTCGAAGGGAATTATCTGATCGATCACGTTATCTCCTCGTGTATATATTGCCAATAGGCGCAATAATAACAACTTAATTACTATTAACGAACTTTTTCAGACTTCACCAAGAGATTTACTCATGAGTACCCGATACGCCTTCTTTATTTCAGACAGCACCGGAATCACCTCTCAAACTCTTGGCAACGCCTTGTTACCGTTGTTTCAAGAAACAAAATTTCACAAAGTGCACCTGCCCTATACCGATAGCTTAGAAAAAGCTGATCAAGCAGTGCAACAAATCAACGAAGCCGCAGCCAAATCTGGCGAAAAACCGTTGATCTTCGATACTATCATGAACCCAGAAATTCGTGATCGAATTGCAGGGTCCGAAGGCTTTTTAATGGACATTATTGGCACCTTTTTACCTTCATTAGAAAAGGAACTAGGAGCAGTTTCGTCCTATCAAGCCGGCCAAAGTCATGAAAGCCCCTATGGCGAACGAGGCTTGATTCGGATGGACGCTGTTAATTTCGCCTTAGATAATGACGATGGCGCCAAAACAAAATATTACCCGTCCGCCGATGTTATTTTGATCGGTGTCTCGCGCAGTGCTAAAACACCAACTTGTTTATATATAGCCATGCAGCACGGCATTTTCGCAGCAAACTACCCTATTACGGAAGAGGATTTACGGAAAAACGAACTTCCAAAAATACTGCGTGAGCATAAAAATAAATTATTTGGCTTAAGTATCGATCCCGAACGCTTATCAAACATTCGCCATCAGCGCCGTGCTGATTCTCGTTATTCGTCCATAAAACAGTGTGAATGGGAAGTCAAAGAAGCGTTATACATGTATCGCGCTCTTGGTATTCCATGGATTGACACAACTGCAATTTCGGTTGAAGAAATCGCCACCCGAATAATTATGGAAAAAAATCTACAACGTCGCGTTTAACAATATGTTTTTATAACTTGCGTTTACTTATATTGAAAGAACCGCTTGCGCTTAGCTACTGGCTCGATTAAAGCGGTTTTTTGATCGATAAATCTGACTTGCTCACTTAAATTTAATGTCAGCAGTCTTAAACATAAAAACTAGTTGCTGATATTCTTAATTTTGGAATAACCGTTTGCTTAACGTAAATCAACTTACAAGCTGACAATAGAAAACTCTCAATAGAAAACTCTCAATAGAAAACTCTGATTAACACGGAGTTTTCAACGACACCAATGGTTCACCATCAATTTCAATCACAACCAGTGCTTGAAATTGTATAAAAATTGGAAATCGTATTTTCAATTTCTGCCCTAGCTTCAATCACAAAAGAGTTAATGAGAAGTTCCTATAGGTTTAATTTGACTGTATTTACATTACCGTTTTTCTGTTTATAAACCTAGTAGTCAAACCCTGTTATCTCTCTATTTTGAGCACAAAATAAAACAATCTCAGCAATAAAAATTATTAAAACATCAACATAAACGATGAAATTTCACCAATAAATTTATCGCAAATTAACATCAACTTTCCAAGAATGAATTATTCAAAGATTTTAGCGTTAAACTTACTAACATACGAAAAACCCGCCTAACATACGAAAAACCTGAATCGTTAAAATCACCATTACAACGTTGATAAGCACAAAAATTTAACAGGTCTCAATTTTTTGTTACAAATTTTTGTTTTTCTGTTGCCAAGTTCGTAACCACCATAGTTTGTATTTAGCGTAGCTAGCAACAACCAGTTTGCTGTCGCAAAACGGCGCCTTGTTTTATGTATGCGTAGATTTATAAAATTTTGTAAAAAACACACAATCATTTATTTTTTTACAATTTTATTTTAAATAAATAACCATCATAAATATTTATTGTTACCAATACGCATAACCCAAAATCACTTAGTACAGCGGAAGATTATCTGACTTTATATACGTAAAATGCGCCCGTTTTAAGGTGTAACACCGCATTCCTTTGATTATATTTCAAACACTGCCCAAGCTAATTTTTGCGACTGAAGCTTTAATATTCAAAATGTTTACCAACTTTTAACAATTCTAATTTTGGGAAATTTTTTAAACAGTTGACGTTGAGTTGATGTGATATTTGCAAACAGATCATTGAAAGGATTGGGATTAGGGTTGAGATTGTGTTGCTCGTTCCCAACGGGTTTTCCCATCAGGTTAACAGAACAATGCTCGAAGCCACTAATCATATAACGTAAGACCAATATGATTAGAGCGACTACTTATTAACTACTATTGTTTTATTAACGACTGTTGTTATCAACGACTGTTGTTATCAACAACTATTGCTGGTCACTAATTACTGCTGCCAGGTAGTAAAACAGGGATTGTGATACAAAATAGAGGTTGATTTCTAATCGCATTACCCCAATGCTTAGTAAATTCGCTTAATTTATTGAAATCAATTCTCAAGTGGCACTCAAGCATGACAAATCTGCACCCAACAAAACTGCCTGTATTAAACGCCTCAGCAAACGGAACACCGCTTTTCGTCGTCCATAAAAAGAACTATCCATCGTGGCTCGAAGAACAAAAAAGCTTCACAAAGAATTGGATAAAATCGACGGGTTATAAAGGCGACGGCTTAGTAGTAATTCCTAACGCCAATGGTGAGTTAGATAAAGCCTTACTCAGCACCGATACCGATGATCAATTCTGCGCCGGGGAGTTGTATAATCTTCTGCCTGAGGGCGAGTTTAACGCGCTTAGCGACTCGAAATCGGTACTTGAAAAAGTCGCCTTTGGTTTTTTACTGGGTGGTTACCAGTTTTCAAAATTCAAATCCAAAGATAAAACCAGTAAGGCTGTTACCTTAAATATCGATGACGCCGATGTCGTATCTGTAGCGAAAACTTATGCGCAATCGGTATTTATCACCCGAGATCTGATTAATACGCCAGCCGATAGCATGATGCCCGAGCACTTAGCGGCAACCTCAAATGCGTTGGCCACCGAATACGGCGGCGCCTGCCGACAAATTGTTGGGGAAGATCTTCTGGATGAAAACTACCCAACCATTTATACCGTTGGCAGAGCCAGCTCCCACCCATCTCAGCTAATTGATTTACACTGGGGCAGTGTTAACAATCCTAAGGTTACCTTGATTGGTAAAGGTGTGTGTTTCGACAGTGGCGGTTTGGATATTAAACCGTCATCAGCCATGCGTTTTATGAAAAAAGACATGGGTGGTGCCGCTCACGTTTTAGGATTAGCCAATCTTATCATGGCGGCGAAATTACCGATTCACCTGCGAGTTATGGTACCTGCGGTCGAAAATGCGGTTTCCGGTAACGCATTTCGACCGGGCGATGTAATTACCACGCGCAAAGGCATTACCGTAGAAATCGATAATACCGACGCCGAAGGCAGACTGGTCCTGTGTGACGCACTCGCAGAAGCTAATAACGATCAACCCGAGCTCATTATTGATTTTGCAACTTTAACAGGTGCCTGTCGTGTAGCATTGGGGACAGAACTGCCCGGCATGTTTTCAACTTCCAGCAATGTTGCTAATGGCATAAAAGAAGCCGGTGAAAACTGTGGCGACCCAGTTTGGGAATTGCCACTGCACAAACCCTACAAGGCATTACTCAACAGTGAAGTGGCAGATATTACTAATTGCGCAACCTCGCCGTTTGGCGGCGCAATTACGGCGGCGCTATTCCTTCAAGAGTTTGTTGACGAGAATATAGACTGGGTTCACTTTGATGTAATGGCGTGGAACAACCGCAAATTACCGGGAAGACCCACCGGCGGCGAAGCAATGGGTATAAGAGCAGTTTTCGAATACCTCAAAGCTCGTTTTCAACCATAATGTAGCGGTTAAGAAAGTATTCAATACCAAAAGGAGTCGATACAAGGCTCCTTTCTAGTGTTGATAGTTTTTAACGTATCAATAAAAAAATGTTCGTTTCTAGACGTGTCTAAAACACAATTTTAAAATCACTGTCGGATTTTAAACACTACTCTTTATAAGATTACTTAACAGTTAACAACCCAACTACTATAAACTCGCTGAATTACTCTCAACAAAACTATAGGAACCTCTGATTAACTCATCCATGATTTAATCAGAGGACAGAAATTGAAAATGCGATTTCCAATTTCTTCACAATTTCAATCACTTACCGCTCTTGAAATTGGCGACACATCCTTGTGTCGCGAGAAACTCTAGGTTAATCAGAGTTTCCTATAAATTTGTTCTTATATTTCAATAAGTTAAATTGATAATCACAAATGTAGGACACTATTTATTCATCATTTATTCATCTAGTTCATCTTATTTATTAACTGTAGATAAACCTTCAAAATTAAAATTCGCTAAAAACTATTTAACCAAAACTTCTTAAGTTCATGTATTTATCCAAGCAGAATTATTTAAACGTAATAAAAATAGTGTTTTTATTTTAGAGGTTGTTCAATCAAAATCGTTAGTGTTACTAAAAATTCACACCTCAAAATACATGCAACCCTATGTTTTTATTGAACTTTTAATAAAATACAGACGATAAATAGAATTTTGCAAAAAAGAAAAATAAATTATCAAATATGATAACTATCAACAAAAAAAGTAGAGCCAAAGATTGAATGGAAGATTACAAAAAGTGATGTAAAAGCGTGTAAATTTTTAGTAATGCAACTGAAACAAAGAATATCAGCAAGCCAAATTACAATTATTGCTACATAACTTAAAAAATTAAGTCAATAGCAGAAATCCCCAGAGTTATGATTTAACTCCAGGGATTAAAATAAGCGCCGTGTATTTTGAGTTAGTTTTTAAAAGATATTAAGCGGCAGAATCTAGCTGGTAGCCAATTTTTCGAGACTGATCTTTAATTTTAAACTCTTCAGCCAAGCCTGCACTCGCGTCAAAATAACGCAGACCACTCATATGGCGAAAGCTTTCTTTCTTTTGCTCAAACCAGTCACTTTCAAACACTACTTCAACTTCGTTAAGTGGTGCGTAGTGGCTAATTGGATGATCATCGTCGATTTGAAACCAATACAAATCGCAGCCATCAACTGTGTATTCTAGACCGCGATTGATTAATCCTTCAACCAAGTTTTTTAAAGCTGGATCACGTTTTTCAATTGCCGCATTGATGACAGTAGAATTATTTAAATCAAAAGCCAACTGACCGTGATGAAACTTACGCAAACGTACAGCAATATGTTTTAGCATTGATTTCTCTTACACTATTTTTAATCAATTTATTTTATTTAGCGGGAATATTCCCACCCATTCGAATTGATAATTCGTGAAAATACATTCACTTAAATTGCATTTAAATAAAACACGCAACAAGGAAAAATAATCGTCGATTGGTAACCAATGAAAGGTTAAAGCGTAGAATCGCCTGAAAAACCAACCGCTTGATCTAGAAAGACCGAAACTGTAGAACTCGTAAACGAGAAATATACGCAATTATTGAATTCATAGCCAAAAGATTGATGACAAAAGATGAAGGCAGAGTAGTATTCAAGCGCATACTTGCTTTATTATAACCAAATAACATCAAGAAGGAAGAGTTTAATCTCAATTAAATGGCCCTAACTTGATAAATTTTTCGTTTATATAAGAAAATATATCTGCAAACGGTCAAATTGCCAGCAGACAAACGTAAATTTCGATTCACAAGATAAATATAGTAAACAGTTTGATAACACTTATGTCCAAATTGACGCATTTAAATAATCAAGGCGAAGCTCACATGGTTGATGTGAGTGAAAAACAAAATTCAAAACGCACTGCAATTGCACAAAGCATCGTGAATACAACTGAAGAGGTTATAAACCTCATCGAAACTAACAGTTTAAAAAAAGGGGATGTATTAGCCGTTGCAAGAATTGCCGGTATTCAAGCGGCAAAAAAGACATCCGAGCTTATTCCGTTATGCCACCCTCTTATGATTTCCTCCACCGAAATTCACACAGAAATTTTACGAGAAACATACCAAATAAAGATCACTGCCACGTGTAAAATAAACGGACAAACTGGCGTAGAAATGGAAGCATTGACCGCTGCCAGCATTGCCGCGCTTACCGTTTACGATATGTGCAAAGCTGTTGATAAATCTATGACCATTAGCGATACCAAATTACTTGAAAAACACGGCGGTAAATCTGGAAGCTGGAATGCTGCTAACTGAGAATTTCTTTGATGATTAAAATTTTATTCTTCGCTCGGCTTAAAGACCAATTAAATTGCTCAGGACTCAACTTAGAAATAAACGATCTTGATAATCAAAGTTCTATAACCATCCGCAAGCTACTGGACTATTTATTCAATAAAAATCCGTCTTGGCAATCAACTTTTGAACACCAACAGGTGTTTATAGCTGTCAATCAAGAAATTGTTGGACGCGAAACAACAATAAAAGATGGTGATGAAGTTGCTTTTTTCCCACCGGTAACCGGCGGGTAAAATATCAAAAGCTACTTTAAAAAATATAATGTTTTGACATTCTACTGAGATAAACTCTCTAACTTACCCAACTACCACTAAATTGACATGATTAATATACACATTCAAGAAGCTGACTTTGATCACTCCGAATTATATAACGGTTTACGATCAGCAAACACGCCGCCAGGAGCTGTAGTCACCTTCACGGGTTTAGTTAGAGATTTTTCTAGCCATGGCGATGTTCAGGCTATTTATCTTGAACATTACCCAGCAATGACTGAGAAGACACTGCACAAAATTGCCGTGACCGCTCAAGAACGTTGGCAATTAGAAAATATCGTTATTGTACACAGAGTCGGGAAAATTACCGCCAGAGAGCAAATTGTATTTGTGGGTGTTGCAAGTTTACATCGCAAAGAAGCATTCCAAGCCTGCGAGTACATCATGGACTACCTGAAAAACGACGCCCCCTTCTGGAAAAAAGAAATTACGCCAACCCACGAACTTTGGGTAGAAAATAAAAAGAGTGACAGTGAAGCGTTGGATAAATGGCGTTAAATTTACAACGAATTTCGAACAATCTAACTCCAACAAATCAAACTACAACAAGTCAAACCCTGAGACATTTAAAACTCTTAATAAATTATTTACTAATGCTTTAGTAGTGCAAAATAGTAGCACATAAAATAAAAGTGTAAAAACAGCAACATAAAATAATTAACAAAAAGCTAGGCAAAAAACTCTTATGCTACGCTCTTTTATTTTTAATAAAAAACCAACTTCTCATGAAACAAGTTAATGGTATCAGCTGTTAGTACAAACCAGAAAGATAAGATCCAGAAAAATAAGATGTCTAGACACTACGCTTTAGCAGCTTTAAAAAACAAAAGTATTAGCTTAGAAAATTCTACTCTGTAGAAAAACCTAGTCCTTTACCTAAAATACATCCCATTACTTTAATAACACAACCAGGGTCAGGCCATCTCACCCTCGATATAAACTTAATAATTAAGCATCTAATAAAAGTCGATTATCAGTCAGGTATTTTTTTATTAACGCACTTTTCAATTAATTAGATATAAAACACTGCTTCTTATAAGTTGATGACCAGCTGAAAATAATTTACAAAAATAAAAAAAACGTATCCAAATGTTTAAATCATTCACAAACAATGACTTCTGTAGAACCACCAGCAGTTCACATAAAAACAGACATAAAGCTTTTAGACATTAGGTTTTCAGACACCAACTCTTGCAAATGCATCAGATATTGTCATTCAGTAAATTTCTTAAAAAACTTGTTTTATAATTATTTTAAGATTAATAAGTCTTGTATCATCGTCGATTCACTTATCTTTCATTTAATCAGAAAATGAAAGTGAACAAAGAAGTCATCGGTTTCTTGAAAACCTCATTCCCTGATAGTCACCAACATTGATAACTTTTTCCTCAGTTGCCAAATACTCGAAGCAAATAATGACTATCTTAGCGATTACAGCCTATGAAGATTACCGTTTGCTTCGATAAAATGAGAAACATTATCGTCAGTTTTATGATGAAGTGATCCAAGAATAGGCAACTTAAGAATAAGGACAATATAACCTTTTATCGTTCAGTGTAGTCGAAAATGCTCTAGAAAATACTGTGATAGAGAGCCTCTAACGCGCTTATTTATAATGACTAATTAGGGATAATTTTCATGAAAACACAGACTTTGTTGAAAAGAACTTTTTATTAACTGCAAAGTCAAAATTTGTGGGCTATTATAGCTCTCAGGCCATGGTTCTGGTTGAGGTTAATTATCTTTGTCTGTTTTAGTCCTAATTCGGGTTAACAGACACTGATTTTTCATCCTAAAGTACCATGTTTTTAGTGAATTCACTTTCCTATTATTGTGATGTCTTCGGACTTCATTTATATAACAAAAAACGAGGTAATTATCATGTGGACTAAACCAGCTTTCCAAGATATGCGCATCGGCTTCGAAGTTACTATGTACTTCGCAAACCGTTAATAAACCGAACTTGGTTTAGGTGGTGGTGTTTTGAGCAGTAATACCACCACTGATCCTTTTCAAAAAATACTGCCCTATCAGTCTCGTCAATTCGGTATCTTTAAAACACAGATGTTTAACGATACACGGTTACTTAACTCAGCATTTTATTTCACGATGACTGAGAATAAATAACAACTCTACCGATGAGCTCTTCTATAAAAACTACAATAATTAACATTGAGCTATTTCAAATCAGATTTCCCAATTTTCTTGCGCTTAGAATCTCTATATTCTCTGTTACTTCTATGAATAAGAAAACCGAAATTAACGTACAAATGTTTGGTCTGTATTTATGAAAATTCATGTTCTTGGGTCCGCAGCCGGCGGAGGCTTCCCTCAATGGAATTGCAATTGCGCGAACTGTAAAGGCTATCGCGACGGTACTTTGAATGCGAAAGCACGAACTCAGTCTTCCATTGCCATCAGTGACGACGGTATCGACTGGATTCTATTTAATACCTCCCCAGACATTCTTACTCAACTTGCAAATTTTAAAGCCATGCAACCTGCTCGCGCGATTCGCGATACGGGTATTGCGGGAATTGTGTTAATGGACAGTCAAATAGACCATACCACTGGCCTATTAATGTTGCGAGAAGGTTGCCCACATGAGTTGTGGTGTACCGACATGGTCTATCAAGACCTAACCACAGGATTCCCTGTTTTCAATATGCTTAAACACTGGAACGGTGGTTTAAACAGACACACCATCAATATTGAAGACGGCAAAAACAGTTTTGAAGTGTCTAAAGTACCTAATGTACGCATGACGGCAATTCCACTGCTAAGCAGCGCGCCGCCCTATTCACCGCATCGTGGCAATCCACATCCGGGTGATAACATTGGTATTTTGGTTGAAAATCTGCGTAACAATAAAACGCTTTTCTACGCACCGGGTCTTGGCAAAATTGAAGATCATTTAAAGCCAATCATGGAAAACGCTGATTGTTTATTAGTGGATGGAACACTCTGGCAAGAAGACGAAATGATTGTTGCAGGTGTTGGCGATAAGCTCGGCGTTACCATGGGTCATTTACCGCAATTCGGTGAAAATGGCATGCTTAATTATTTAGATACTTTAAATAAGCCTCGTAAAATTTTGATCCATATAAACAACACCAACCCAATTCTCGATGAAGATTCGCACCAGCGACAAATTTTAAAAGAACATAATGTTGAAGTCGCTTTTGACGGCTTAGAGTTTGAACTTTAAGTTTGCTCTTAGCTATTAGAATCCAACTTATTTAGAGATAAAAAGAGGCTAATATGACTGATCAAAGCCCAGCGCCCATGAGCACAGAAGAATTTGAGCAAGCGCTAAAAGCGAAAGGTGCCTTCTATCATACTCAACACCCTTACCATATCGCCATGTACGACGGCAGTTGTACGCCCGAACAAATTCGTGGTTGGGTAGCAAACCGATTTTATTACCAAGTACGAATTCCGGTAAAAGACGCGGCAATTCTTGCCAACTGTAATGATCGTGATACCCGAAGAGAGTGGATTCAACGCATTCTCGACCACGACGGCCACGGTGGCGCCATCGGCGGTATTGAAGCTTGGCTGCGTTTAGGTGAAGCGGTCGGCTTAAAGCGAGAGGAAATTCTCTCTCACGAGCATGTATTACCCGGCGTTCGTTTTGCGGTAGATGCCTATGTGAATTTCGCACGTCGCGCCTGCTGGCAAGAAGCGGCTGCGTCATCGCTTACCGAATTGTTCGCCCCAACCATTCACCAAAATCGTTTAGATACCTGGCCTAAGCACTATCCTTGGATTAAAGCAGAAGGTTATCAATACTTTCGCCAGCGCTTAAGCGAAGCTCGCCGCGATGTGGAACACGGTTTACGTATTACCCTAGATTATTTTAAGACTCGTGAGCAGCAAGAACGTATTCTTGAAATTTTGCAGTTTAAGTTAGATGTTTTGTGGACCATGCTCGACGCCATGACCATGGCCTATGAATACAATCGTCCGCCCTATCACACGGTGACATCCGAGCGTGTTTATCACAAAGGTTTAGGACAATGATTGATCAAATTCCAGCGCTTGAAACGCTTTTTCGTTTTCAGTGGGAAGAAGCTCAGCAGGCTTACGTTCTGCTTTACCCAGAAGGCATGGTAAAGCTCAACGGCCCCGCCGGTGAGGTTTTATCGATGGTTGACGGCCAGCGAACCACCCAAGAAATCATCCATTTATTGAACGAAAAATATCCTGATGCAGGAGGCGTCGATAACGACGTTATGGAGTTCATCAAAGAAGCACAGAGCCAACACTGGATTCGGTGGATTGAGTCATGAGCGGCTCTTGCACCACCAAACCAACACCGCCCCAAACCCATGGGGCGCCCTTCTGGCTGCTGGCGGAACTAACCTATCGCTGCCCACTTCAGTGCCCTTATTGCTCTAACCCCAAAGACTTTGCCGGTTACACCAACCGCGAGCTAACCACCGATCAATGGATTTCCGTGTTTGAGCAAGCGCGAAAGCTTGGGGCGGTACAATTGGGCTTTTCAGGTGGCGAGCCTTTGGTACGCCAAGACTTAAGCGAATTAATCTCCGCCGCACGAGGCATGGGTTATTACACAAACCTAATTACCTCGGGCGTGGGTTTAAACGAAACCAAAATAGAATCGTTTAAAAAAGCTGGATTAGATCATATTCAAGTAAGTTTTCAGGCCAGCGACGAAAGCGTTAACAACATGCTGGCAGGCTCGCACAAAGCCTTCCAACAAAAGCTCGCCATGGCAAAAGAAGTGAAAGCCAATGGCTATCCCATGGTTTTAAATTTTGTCACCCACCGCCACAATATCGACAAAATTGATCGAATTATCGAGCTGTGTATTGAGCTGCAAGCCGATTACGTAGAATTGGCGACCTGCCAATATTATGGATGGGCCTTTGAAAACCGCCAAAGCTTAATGCCAACCAAAGCGCAATTAGAACGTGCTGAAGCCATTACCAATCAATACCGCGAAAAGCTTATTCAAGAAAAAAATCCAATGAAGCTTATTTTCGTGACTCCAGATTATTACGAAGAGCGGCCCAAAGCGTGTATGAATGGTTGGGGACAAATATTTTTAACGGTTGCACCCGACGGCCAAGCATTACCTTGCCACAGCGCGAGAATGCTACCCATTGAATATCCAAACGTTTTAGATCATTCCCTTGAATACATCTGGAACGAATCACCGGGCTTTAACAAGTTCCGCGGCTATTCTTGGATGAAAGAGCCTTGTGCGTCTTGCGACGAAAAAGAAAAAGACTTTGGTGGCTGTCGTTGCCAAGCGTATATGTTGACAGGAGAAGCAGAGAATACGGACCCTGTTTGCGCAAAATCACCAGAACACAAACAAATTATTGCCGCGCGTAACGAGGCAGAATTACCGGTACAAAACAAGTTTATTTATCGTAACGAGAGAAACTCGAAAGACTACGTGACTGAAAATAATCTTCTGATCGCTACCGACTCATCATTGGATGAGTAATTATCAAGTTAAAAGTCTGTTGATTCTGATCGACAGACTTTTAACTCACCGCTTTCCGCTTTATTCTTTTTATTCTTTCAATTCCCTTCATTCTTCTAACTCTTCAAGATCACATACACGGCGATATTGACTCTTCAAAAATACTGTTTAGGAACCTCTGATTAACTCTTCCATGATTTAGTCGTAGGACAAAAATTGAACATGCGATTTCTAATTTCTTCATAACTTCAATTACTTACCGTTCTTGAAATTAGCGACATCAATAATATGTAAATTTGTCAGGCGTCAATAAACGTTTCAATTTAACATCAGACATCTGAAACAGTTTTAGAAACCGATAACGAAAAAGATGCTTATTTAATATTGAAGCGTATTTATCAGAAACTGCTAAAACAAAAAATCAGCTGAAATTTCACTTAAGAATTCTGTATTACAGCCGATAAAAGACTTGCAAGAGTGGGATCAAGACACCAACGTAAAATCTTAACAAGCCAAACATTCTTATTAAAAATGTTGAGAAAATATCTAAGAACGATAAAGACCGCGTTATTTATACACTACAATGCGCCTTTGTCTGAGATATTTAAGCAATTCCGCTTGGGTGCTAGTATTTTTTTTGTTGGCATGGTTGGCGTATACGCAGCCAAACAAATTCCTTCGTCATTAACCCAAGAAGCTCTCTTGGCAATTTCACTTCTTACCGTTTCAATCGGTTTTTTAATCGCAATTTTGGCTCATATCAGAATGACGATTTCTAGAATTTTGCGTTTTATTACCGGAGGCTCTGATTAACTCATCCTTGATTTAATCAGATATTTTTAAGGTTAATCCGGCAATTTTTTTAAACTGTAAATATCGTATCGACTAGACCGCCCCAGCTGTTGAGTATTGGGTTTTACGCTCGCCAAAAACGGGGCAATTTTAGGTCTTTTCACCACCACGCGATATAACGCGGCTTGTAAAGCAAGCTCTAGCAGTTGATCGCTATCTTCATCGTTTCCCACTAACGAATGGAAAAATTGCATTTCTTTTTTTACCGAGGCACTTTTTTTTCGCTCAGGAAACATTGGGTCCAAATAAACGACATCGTATTTTTCATTGCAACTGATCTTAGCTGTGAGTATTTCGATGGCATTTCCAGTCTGTAATGAAATTCTCCGGGCAATTTCAGCAACCTCAAAAGAATCACTGCAACGCGCTCGCTCAAGACCATCGTTTAATAATTCAAAGACTACAGGATGGCGCTCTATTAACGTTAAAGAGGCTCCAAGACTTGCCAACACGAATGCGTCACCACCAAGACCTGCCGTGCAATCACAAATGTGTATATCGGATTTTGTTTTATTAAAACCAACCGCTTTAGCAATTAACTGCCCTTTTCCACCACCAAAAAGTCTACGGTGATTGGCAGCCCCCACTTCAAAATTCACAATGACAGGATTTACTTTTTTAGCGGCTAAATTCTCTAATACCAAGCCTTGCTCGGTATATCTTAATAAAAAGTCGGTCTCTTCTGAAAACGCGCCTAGGTCTTTTTCTTCTATTAAAGAAACTTTTAATCGTGCAGCAAGCGCTTCAGACTCAGAAAGAAAAGCCTTATTTGCTAAAACCTTATAATCGCTAAAACCTCGAACGTTCAACCAATGCTCCAATTTTATACATTTAGTAAAAAAACTATGTTTTTGTAACCATTTTGCAACAATAATCTTGAAAAATTTACCTATGCCTACCTATTTTTTATTTCATCTCTAAATATCATGCTCAAAAAAATTCTTGCAGTTCTGCTCGCAACATTAAGCCTATGCGCATCGCTTGTACCTTATCAAGCACTGGCGCAAACACAAAGCTCAAAACCCAATCTACTCTTTAAAATGACTGGCTCCAATACCATTGGCGCTCAATTGGCTCCAGAATTGGTTAAGGCTTTTTTGGAAGAAAAAGAATTCATCCAAGTTCGAATCGAACCCAGTAAGATCGATAACGAATATACTGTTTTAGCCCTGAATCCTTCGACCGGTCAATATTCATCGGTTGAAATTGCTGCCCATGGTTCTAGCACGGGTTTTAAAGCTCTACAGAATTTAAAAACCGATATCGCAATGGCTTCGCGCAGCATTAAAGAGTCTGAACTACAAGCTTTACGCGTGTTAGGTGATCTGGAAAGCTTCGAGTCCGAGCACGTTATTGCCATTGACGGTTTGGCGATCATCGTTCATCCCAAAAACCCAATAAATGAATTAACCATTACGCAAATCGCCGAAATTTTCAGCGGAAAAATTAACAATTGGTCACAAGTTGGCGGTAAAGATCAACCTATTTCAATACACGCTCGTGACAATCAATCTGGTACCTGGGACACCTTTAAATCACTGGTGTTAATGGACGATTATACCTTGTCAAACAATGCATTACGGTATGAGTCGAACGATCAACTGTCTGCCATGGTAGCTCGCAACGAATACGCCATTGGCTTTGTTGGATTAGCCTCCGTGAATAAGGCTAAGGCCTTGGGGGTATCGGATCATGAAACTAATTCGATACCACCACAACAAATCACCGTTGCAACAGAAGATTATCCCTTGTCACGGCGCTTGTTCTTATACACTCCACAAACTCAGCAAAAATCTATCGTCAAAGAGTTTTTAAATTTTGTGCAAAGCACTCGCGGACAACTCATTGTGGGGGATATAGGTTTCGTTTCGCAAACCCCCATTGCGATTCACGTAGATAAACATCAAGGACCGGACGATTACCTGAAAATTACCGAAAATGCACAACGCCTTTCCGTTAATATTCGATTTAACGAAGGCAGCTCACTGTTGGATAATAAAGCGAAACACGACATTCAGAGACTGGTCGATTTAATGTCACTGCCAGAATATCAAAATAAAGAACTCTTACTGGTGGGGTTTGGTGACGCAAAGCAAACGCCAACGCGTGCAACGGTGTTGTCCAAACTCAGAGCAATTGCGGTAAAGTCAAGGCTGCACGAAAACGGGATTCAAGTTGCGCCCGTAACCGGATTTGGCCACTTTAATCCTGTGGTTTCAAACGATGGCGAAAGAAAATTAAAAAATCAAAGAGTTGAAGTTTGGCTGATTTAATTTCTCTATTCTCTGATGAATTCTAACCTCTGATTAATTCTAGGATGCGTTAATCAGAGATTACTCTGGTTTTTCAGCAAGCTACCCATAAGGAATTTGAGGCTTCAAAGAAGAAATTGTTTTTATTTCGATCAAATTTACCTTTCAGTTCTCGTTAACGAGCCAATCCGAGTTCTCAATCCAAGCTCTATAGCCATAGATTTTTCTCTGAGCAAGAAGCCGAAAAGTCGATTTTGTAGACTAACTTTGAGGTGTGGCAGCGTGACTTTCTGGCTCTGCTTGCAATTCAAAGTTTTGACACGAGCTAACCACAAAAAACTTGTCGTACTGTTGATCTGCATTCAGCTGTAACTTGACAAGGTATCGGTTATTTTTACGGAGGATAATCGGGCAGACCGAAAAAGGCACATCGATAATAAAATTCTCCGGCACCTGTTCAATCCTGCCATCAACCAGAGCTAAACGGGTGAAATAATAACGAACCGCCTCAGCGGCAAACACGCCACTGGACGATAACGAGGTATTGACCTGATTGATGGCGTTATCAAGCTCGGCAAGAATAACGGTGTTATAGGCCTCTAAAGGCTCAGGTGACTGCTGGTCAACTGAGTTAGAATCACCCTGCGCAGACGTTATATCCGCGGAATTTTCCGTATCATTATCTTGAGCCTTCACCGTTGCAAGTGGACTTAAAGCCACGCAACCGACGATAAACACTATTCCCAGCTGAACGAAAGATTGTTTAACCCGTGTCTTCAAGTGGTACATCCCTAAGTACATAAAACTCTCTCGAATCTCTCAAAAGATAACTGGATAAAGACCATAGACTCCATGATCTACGCTTAAGTTTAAAATTCACATCATTGAACCGGTCAATAATACCAAAGCGTCTTATCAAACAAGCATAGGTTGTTATTTTTATTCCCATAAATCGTAGAAAATATGAGCAATCTAGAGCCCATCCAGCGTATCTATTTAAACTCTCGTTGAAATATAGGTAGCCGCAGAAAATACAATTGTTGCTGTCATAAATCAAAGTAAACTAAAGCGAGCTCAATCAAAAAGACGAGTGTCTTTACTTTTGTTGGAACCCTAACTTTAGTAGGATTACTTAACAGCATTCGAGAAAAGGCGAGTTTATGATCAATTCATGCATCGGTTTATGCCAACAATACCTAAAGCGCAAAATTGCTCTCGTATATAGGCCAGTCATAGGCTTTGCCGTAATCGCCGCGATGGCTCTTTCTGGTTGCCAGAATTACGAAGTAACCCTAAATGAAAAAGAGGTTTACACGCCGCCGCAAGTTATTACCGCTCTAGAATTTGACGATGCAGCCTTAGAAAACTGTATTAGCCTATTTATTGAAGAAAATGGCGTAACCGAATATGGACAGTTAAGTAACTTGGTGTGTACACACGCAGGCATTGAAAACTTGAAAGGAATTAATCGCTTCAGAAAACTTAAGCAAATTAATTTAGCCGATAATCAAATTAAAGACCTAGCGCCATTGCAAGGTTTGAGCAGTCTCGAAAAACTTTCGATTAAAAATAATCAAATTAAAGATGTACAAACCTTATTAAACTTACCCAAATTGCAGTACTTAGACTTATCCGGTAACGATCAGGTATTGTGCGAAGATGTGAAATTACTAGAGCGTGTGGCGGGTATAGTAGTGATTGCGCCGGAGCATTGCCAATAAACACACTGGCAAAAAAATTTAAGTTATCGGGTCATTTAAGATCAAGCAAGGCGAAAATTCAGCAAAGAATCAATTGCTAACATTAAAAAGCGCTTCCAGCTGAGCGCTTTTTAATGTGTTAATCCGAGTACATCAGTTCGTGAACTCGTAATTCCAAGAACAACTCATTGCACACAAAGGATGAATAAACCAATCCGACTAAAAATTAAATAAAGGTATTACTAAAAAATTTGAGTATCTAAAGAACCGGTAAACATTAAACCTACGATATTGCGTTGCTGATGCATTACCTTCATCTTTACCGGATTATCGTTAACAACCCCAGATACTTTTCTGAAGACGACACTAACTTCTGTTCCTACCGGTGGCTTGACATCGACATCGAGCATTACAGAAGCGCCGCCATCGGAGATATCTTTAGCGTAGCCAACCATGGTGCCAAACGTTGGATGCGTCAACTCAACCCGAATTGACGTAGGACGTCTTTCAAACCGACGACGTTCGTCCATTCATTAACTCCTTCTATCTTGTATTCACGGACATCAGATTCAAAAAAAGAAAAGCGGTAGCAAATGCTTTATGAATCGACGTTAAATAATAACATGTTGAATGAGTAATTTCGCTGTAAGAACTAAAGAGAATAAATTTTTTAAAAAAATACCAACACTCTAGCGACTAAAACCCACAATAAGCATAGCAAAAGACCTATAAACCGCGTGTTAGATCATCGATTTAATCACTATTTATTTGGAAAGGGTTTTTGTTTAACGCTTATTTACTACTGTTGGCTCCAGTTTTACGATTATTTATAAAAGGATTAACCCTGAGCTTCTAACACCCAACGGTGTTTATTAATCTCGAAAACGATAAGTAATTGAAATTACAACAAAATCAGAACCAGTATTTACTATTTCTATCTTGAATTAAATCGTTAGAAAGTTAATCGCTGTTTTTTAAAAATACATCGATCAATTCTTGGAGCCATTATCAACATCTACGAACCCAACAGGATGACGTTTATAACTCGCATACTAGGAAGCCAATATTCAAAATATTCTGAATACGCCATAAAATATTGTGAAATGCAGAGAAATATCGATTAACTCAAGAACCTCTGATTAACTCTGCCATGATTTAATCAGAGAGCAGAAATTGATAATGTAATTTCCAATTTTTTCACGATTTCAACCACTTACCGTACGTAGATTTGGTATTTTTAAAGCAGCTCGCAGACCTTCTCGTTCGAAAATAGATTGTGGCGAACAAAGAATAAACGTTAGTTCAAGTCTAACCAGTGAAAACCCTGATCTTGGCAGGCGTAATAAAGTGTTTCGAGTTGATTTTGCCAAGCACTAAACTGCTGCTCGACAATATCTAGCGAATTATTTTGCTGAGAAATGTGTGCAATAACCACATGACGGAGCTGATCTGAAAAAATACGCGCCAAAAAGTTCTCAGCCTGCGCATTACTCAAATGCCCCCAATTACCCGCAACGCGCTTTTTTAAACTGTAAGGATAAGGGCCTTGGGCCAACATCTGTGGATCATGATTGGCCTCTAAGACCAGTGCATGGCAATTCTGATAATGAAAGATCACATGCTCGGAAATACTGCCAAGATCGGTTAGAACACCTAACCGAAAATCTTGGTATTGAAAAATAAACTGAGCAGGCTCTCTGGCATCATGGGGCACGGCAACGGGAGTGACAAATACGTCACCTATTTGGAACGACTGATAACCCTCAATCGTTTGAACCGTTGGAACCTCGCCAAGCTTGCCGGTAACGAGAGTACCGGGGGTTAAATAGACGGGTAATTTGTACTTGCGAGCTAAGGGGCCAACACCTTTGATATGGTCACCATGTTCATGAGTAACCAGAACCGCGGTAAGATCAGAGGGTTTTAAGTCCAAGCGCTCTAAGCGAGCTACCGTTTCTTTAACGGTAAAGCCACAGTCTATGAGCAGTTTGGTTTCGCCTGCGGTAACAACAAGGCCATTGCCTTTGCTACCGCTGCCTAAGCTTGCAAATCTCAAGAATCTATCCTTAGAGATCGTTAAATAAGGTTATTCCTAATGGCGCTTAACAACTGCTTGGCCTGTGCTTCGTCGATTCTGCGAGCGTAACCGTCACGAATGAAGACGTGAACTTCGTCGGCAGATTCACGAACAACCACTAAATACCCAGGAACATTTTTAAGCGGTGTTGTTTCTCTTGAGATGACATCTTTAAACAAAGAATCTCTTTCATTGGAGGCAGGTAAATTCTCCAGCACCTCAACAACGGTATAGGGCGAGGTCGGTCCGGCGTTTTTATCTACGCCAGAGAATAAACCGCCAACAGCGCGAATGCCGTTGCCAATCCATGAGCCTTTATTATCTTTAGGTTTTTGATATTGAGAGTAGAAAACACCCTTGTTACTGTCACGTCCCCAAAGATAGAAGCCTTCCTCTTCTAGCGCATGGTTCACACTGGCCCAGGCGCGTAGGTAGCTAATTTTCATCTTTAAGATAGGTTCTTCTGACTCGGTATAGCCAAGAACCACTTTATGTTCACCACCAATGGTTTGCGCTAGTAACGAAGACGAAGAACGCTCTAAATTACTGGCCAATACACTCGAAAGCTCGTCAATCATCCATGCTTCTCGGGAATCGTCGGTAGAGGATTTCGGCCAAGGTAAGTTTGCTTCTGGCGTTTGGTTAGAAGGGACTTGGCTGTGCAACACATGAATTTCAGCACTTTCTGGCTGAATACCGGTTTCGATGCGCAACTGAAAACGGTCGAAATGCTCTTTATCGTCGGAAAACTGCAACCACGTAGTTTCTATTAAACCATCAGTGGCATCTGTATAGGCAACAGGAAGATCTTTATCACCCAAAAATTCACGTACCTGCGGCCAAACTTCCGATGGTGAATTTGAAACGAAAATCCACTGCCGACCGGAGAGCTTTTGAATCTTTACGGTATCTTCAAGAACAGAACTTGATAGTGGAATTGGGCGAGGCGCTACAAAGACTTGGGTGTAATCGTAGGTTGAATCTTCAATATTGGGAACCACATAAATTTCGGACAATCTTGGGTTTTTCTGATCGTGGTCTGGTGCAAGTGGAGGAATCTCTTCCGCTTTTAGATATTCGTCACCGCGATTACGAAAAAACCCATCTTTGCCAAAGAAGGTTCCACAACCAGTGAGAAGACAGAGAGATGACGCAAGAACTACAACAGGAAAAGACTTAACCATGAAAGTACAAACAACGTGAAATTAATAGAGCTGGATGTATGACACCCAGCATGCAAAAAAACTCAATGAGATTTATAACGCGCCAGCGTTTTTAAGAGCATCGCGTAACGGCTGATGGAACTGATCAGCAAGATTGGTTAATGGTAGACGAATACCGTGACCAATTTTACCCATTTCGGCAACGGCCCACTTAACAGGAATTGGGTTAGACTCAAGGAATAAAGCCTGATGCAATGGCATTAAACTTTCGTTCAGTGCCCGCGCTTGCTCGGCCTGCCCTGACATCGCGAGAGCGCACAACTTTGCCATCTGATCAGGCACTACGTTGGCGGTAACACTAATGTTACCGTGACCACCAGCAATCATTAACTCAACCGCGGTTGCATCGTCACCGGAATACACCAAAAAGTCTTTACCAACCTGCGCCATAAGGTCGATCGCGCGAGGCACATCGCCAGTCGCTTCTTTAATACCAATAATGTTGGCCACTTTTGACAAGCGAACAACCGTTTCGGTTTTCATATCAACAGCGGTACGACCAGGAACGTTGTACAGAATTTGTGGAATCGCCACAGACTTAGCAATCATTGAATAATGCTGAAATAAACCTTCTTGAGTAGGTTTATTGTAGTAAGGCGTTACCGATAAACACGCATCTGCACCAGCTTCTTTAGCGGCTTTGCTCAACTCGATGGCTTCAGCGGTAGCATTTGCACCGGTACCAGCAATAACAGGAATGCGACCGTTTACTTGATTAACAATCTTAGCGATAACTTCACCGTGCTCTGCAACAGTTAAGGTTGCAGACTCACCGGTAGTGCCCACAGCAACAATGGAATCAGTGCCCTTTTCTACATGCCACTCAACCAACTCTTGCAACGATTTCCAATCTACTTGGCCATCGGCGGTCATGGGAGTAACTAGGGCTACAATGCTTCCTTTAATCATTACTGTGTCTCACTTAACTTGAAAAGTCGCTAATGGTACTTAGCTCATAAACCGGGCACAAGTTCTAACTCAAGAATTTTTTTTCACACCCTTGCTGTATGTTCCATACAAAGGCTCTGCTCCGGGCGGGCGAGTTTTAAACCGGCGATGAACCCACAAATATTGCTCTGGATATTTTCTAACTTGCGCTTCAATAAGATCGTTGACGCGCTGAATATCAGCCATTTCATCGTCGCTCGGGAAGTTTTCTAACGGCGGTGAGATCTCAACTTGGCAACGGCCGTCATCATCACGGCGATGAAAAATAGGCACAACCGGTACCTTGCCTAAATGCGCCAAGCGCGGCGTGGCGGTAATGGTTGCCGCCGGGATGCCAAAAAATGTGGCGAACACACCCTGTTTTATGCCGTAATCTTGATCGGGTGCGTACCAAAGAATTCTGCCAGAACGCATCACTTTAACCGCACCGCGAAGATCAGAACGATCAATCATTTTGCAATCGGAATTATGGCGACCGCGCGCTTTGCGTTGCACATGATCAAATACCGGATTTTTGTGGGCTCGGTACATCATATCGATTTTGGTGAAATACGGATTCACCACGGCACTCATGGTTTCAATGGTGGTATTGTGCATACTCAGCATCAAGGCACCACCCTCAAGGTTTTCGAGATATTCTAAGCCCGTAACATCACCAACATTTTTCAATCGCCAATGGGGTTGAAACCAACACATGCCCATTTCAAGACCGTTCATAGCGGTATGGAACAGGTTTTTTCTAAGCAACTGTTCGATTTCTTCGGGGCTTTTCTCAGGAAAGCACAACTGCAAATTTCTTTGCGCAATAAAACAACGACGCTTGGCAAATTTACGCGTAAAAAACGCCATAACATGGCCAATGCCTCTTAAAACCGGCAGCGGCAATTGTGAAAATAATTTCCACAATCCAATAAGAAACCATGTTTTCCAATATTTGGGGTGCGATAAAGAAGCTGTTTTATCTGTCATTACAGGTCTATAAAGAAAGTTACGAAGCTATGAAGTTACGAATCAATTAATTAAATGCGAGCAAATAATGCTAAATATAAAAGCGCCCTATCGACCAAAAGCACACTATCGACCAAAAGCACTCTATCGACCAAAAGCACCTTTTGCCAAATTACGAATAGAAAAGGTCTTTAAATAGAAAAAGTCTTTAAATAGAAAAGGTGGTTAACATTAACCACCTTCTTAGGTTACAGAATTTCATCTGTGCAACACGGCTTGAACCGAACGCGATTAAAAATTCGCTGTTACGAGCGGTGAAACTTCTTCGTCGTAATCAACGCCTTTAACACCAAAGCCAAACAACTTCAAGAATTCTGCGTTGTAGCTTTTGTAGTCGGTAAGTTCAAAGAGGTTTTCTTCGGTAACTTCCGGCCAAATGGCTTCCACCTTGGCTTGAGTTTCTGGTTTTAACTCACGGTCATCCATACGCAAGCGCTTTTGATTATCCAATCGCGGTGTATCGGTGTACAAACCTTCGGTAAATAAGCGATACGCTTGCTCGATACAACCCTCGTGGGTTCCCTCTTCTTTCATAACCTTGTACAAAATCGAAATGTACAAAGGCATTACCGGAATGGCAGAACTCGCTTGGGTAACCAAAGCTTTTAATACCGAAACATGCGCCTTACCGTTTAAGCCTTGGAACTTGCTCGACATTTGCGCCGCAGCACGATCCAAATCTTCTTTGGCTTTACCAATGGTTGCTTTGCCGTAAATTGGCCACGTTAATTTTTCACCCAAATAGGTGTAAGCGGTGGTTTGGAAGTTCTCAGCCAACAAATCGGCTTCTGCCAAGACATCAATCCAAAGCTCCCAATCTTCGCCGCCCATAACCTTAACGGTTGCTGCAATTTCTTCTTCGCTGGCAGGCTCAACGGTAACGTCAGAGATTTTTAAGGTATCAGTATTTAAGTTTTTAGCGGTATACGACTCGCCAATGGGCTTAAGCACAGAACTGTAGACTTCGTCAGATTGGGGATCTTTTCTGCGCGGCGCTGCTAGGCTATACACCACAAGATCGATTTTACCCATCTCTTGCTTGATGGTTTCAATCACCTGAGCTTTAGATTCTGAAGAGAAGGCATCTAAATTTAAGCTTTTAGAATACAAACCTTCTGCCTTGGCGGCTTCTTCAAACGCGGCAACGTTGTAGTAACCGGCTGAGGCTGTTTTTCTGTCGGTCGGGGGTTTTTCGAAGAAAACACCCAAGGTTTTTGCACCGCAACCAAAAGCGGCGGTAATGCGTGAGGCTAAACCGTAGCCAGTAGAAGCACCTAATACCAAAACGTTTTGTGGGCCATTGCTGACTTTGCCCTGAGCTTTCACATACTCAATTTGTTCTTTCACGTTCGCCGCACAACCCGTTGGGTGAGCATTAGTACAGATGAAACCACGAACTTTAGGTTTTATGATCATAATGTAGCCTTATTGTAGTTGTTCATGAATGCAGCAAAAGGCTCTGCTACAGTCAGTGAATAAGAAACCGAGACTTGGTCAAAAAGCACGGAACCTTGCCGCGCATCCAATCAAGTGGCGAGATTATAAAGATGGCAGCGCCAATCGCCCACGACTTCTTTAACAGAAACCAATGGATAAGCCATCTCGGTAATCATTTAACATTGTTTCGAAGTATTCAGAGCACGCACAATAAACCAACGCGAACTGGTGAAACCTCAAATTAGCACTCTATCTGTGGGCTAAAAACCGAATTGCAATCCATTCCAACATTACTTTTCGAATCCGTTATAATGCGCGCCCAACAGAGCCATATCCTGCTTAACCGCCAGGCTCACAACAACACGTGCCGAGACTTGATTGATTCAATGAGTTTTTTACGATTTAAAACCCCACACGCATGGACCCAAACGGTAGTTGAAGATTTTGATACGTTTCTTCAAGACCACGCCGCCGCCGAGAAAAAAGCCTCGGGCATGGCGGTGTCTATGCTGTCGCACTACCCCGATCGCATCGAGCTGGTTAAGGCCATGACCGATTTGGCTCTAGAAGAAATGTCGCATTTTAAAGAAGTGATAAAAATCATCTACGCGCGCGGCAAAATTCTGGGTGATGACCAGAAAGATCCCTACATCAACGACTTTCGTAAGGCGTACCGGCGCGGTACCGACGAATATTTAATCGATCGATTGTTGATTGCAGGTATCATTGAAGCCCGCGGTTGCGAGCGTTTTGCATTGATTGGCGAAGCGCTAGACGCTGGCCCAATGAAAGCGTTTTACCAAGCGATTGCCGAATCTGAAGGCCGTCATCATGAGCTATTCATCAATCTTGCCGAGTTATACTTTCCCAAAGAAATTATCGCGCAACGACTGGATGAACTGTTAAACATCGAAGCCAACATTGTTGAAGGTTTGCCGCTAAGAGCAGCGCTACACTGAATATAAAAAGCCGCCGCAAGCCGATTTCGCCAATCAACCCTATTTCTGAGTGATAAACACTTTTCATTAAAGAGACACAATGAACATCAAAGAATTTTTAAGCGCCCAATTCAAAGCGGCGATGACCCAATCTGGAATTCCAGACTCGTTTGAGCCACACCTAGCGCAACCGAAAAAAGCTGGTTTTGGTGACTATCAAGCCAACGGCGCCATGGCGGCAGCAAAAGCCATGAAGACCAACCCTCGCGCCCTTGCCGAGCAAATTGTTGCCAATTTAAAGCTTGAAGACATCGCCGAAAAAACCGAAATCGCAGGCCCTGGCTTTATCAACCTTTATTTAAAACCTGAATGGCTAACACAGCAGTTAAGTGCCGCGCTCACCCTACCCGCATTAACTGTTGAGAAAACCGACCTACCACAAACCGTGGTTATGGATTACTCGGCGCCAAACCTTGCCAAAGAAATGCACGTGGGTCATTTGCGCTCAACCATTATTGGCGACGCCATGGCACGCACCATGGAGTTTTTAGGCCACAAGGTTATTCGCCAAAACCACGTCGGCGACTGGGGTACTCAGTTCGGAATGTTGATTGCTGAGCTAGAAGAACAACAAAGCAACACCAACGCCGAAATTGCCTTAAGCGATTTAGAAGTTTTTTATCAGCAAGCCAAAAAACACTTTGATGCCGACGAAGACTTCGCCAATACCGCACGCGAGTACGTAGTGAAATTACAATCCGGCGACGAGCGCGTGCTGGCGTTGTGGGAACAATTTCGTGAAATCTCTTTTAGTCACGGCGAAGACATCTACGAAAAATTAAACGTCACCTTAACTCGCGATGACGTTATGGGCGAAAGTGCTTACAACACAGACTTACCGGTTGTTGTTCAAGACCTAATCGACAAAGGTATGGCCGTTGAAGACCAAGGCGCCATCGTAGTATTTTTGGATGAATTCGCCGATAAAGACGGCAACCCAAGCCCGGTTATTATTCGCAAACGCGAAGGTGCGTACCTTTACGCCACGACGGATTTGTCGTGTTTGCGTTACCGAGTGGGTACCTTAAAAGGTGATCGCTTGATGTACTTTATCGACGCGCGTCAAAGTCTGCACATGCAACAGGTTTTCACCATCGGACGAAAAGCGGGTTACGTGCCTGATAGCGTAAGTCTAGAGCATCTTGGTTTTGGCACCATGAACGGCGAAGACGGCACACCTTTTAAAACCAGAAGCGGTGGCACCGTTAAACTCGCGCAATTACTGGATGAAGCCGTAACCCGAGCACGAGCCTTAATTGAAGAGAAAAACCCAACATTAACCGATGCCGAGAAAGATGAAATTTCTCGCAAAGTGGGTATTGGTGCCGTTAAGTACGCCGATCTCTCTAAAACCCGTACCACCGACTACATCTTTAGCTGGAACTCCATGCTGGCGTTCGAAGGCAACACTGCTCCCTACTTGCAATACGCTTACACGCGAATTCGCAGTATTTTCAGAAAAGCAGACATTAATTTCGACGAATTCCACGCACCAATTACATTAAGCGAAGAATTAGAAAAAACACTAACCTTAAAACTCTTACAATTACCCGAAACCCTAGAACACGTTGCCCGCGAAGCCTTCCCCCACGTGCTTTGTACCTATTTATTCGAGTTAACCAGCTTATTTATGAGCTTCTACGAAGCTTGCCCAATTTTAAAAGACGGCATCGACGAACCAACACGCAACAGCCGTTTAGGCTTATCCAAAGGTGTTGCCAAAACTCTAGAATTAGGACTTGGCTTGTTGGGTATTGAAGTGATGGAAAAAATGTAAAGGAAACTCTGATTAACCTAGAGTTTCTCGCGACACAAGGATGTGTCGCCAATTTCAAGAACTGTAAGTGATTG
>NZ_BAAGIC010000010.1:0-173266 GCF_054658315.1 Sessilibacter sp. MAH1 | reverse complement strand
ACCAGCTGAAGTTGAGAAAGCATTTAAATGATAAAAACCTCCTACAGGGTGGTATGAAAATAATTGACCACTACACAGGAGACCATATAAGATCTTTTCTTTTTACTTGTTGTTCGAGAATTATTGAAGCAGGTTCATTTTTAGCAAAACGGCGCGCAATATTTGGATTTGTTGTCCATGAAGTAAAATCGCTTTGATTATCACCGTAATTATGTAATTCAACATCCCTATGACCTCCCCAAGGAACTGATTCACCATTAATCGCATTCTTATAATCTGGATGATCTGGATGAACTCCCCTATACACAGTTACTAACTCTTCTTGATCACCATCTGGCGCTCTAAAACCATGCGAGCCAATATAAGTATCCGTTAGAGGATCGTAATTCTCAGGAATTTCCCCATTTCCCTCTTTACATGAAAGTCCAAACGGATCAACCCACCCAACCGGATTAGGCGCATATTGATAATTATTTAATCCTCCCAATAACCCAATCGGGTCTTGTTGGGTAAATTGTCCGGTATTGGGATTGTAATACCGGTGGCGGTTGTAGTGTAAGCCGGTCTCTTGGTCGAAGTATTGGCCTTGGAATCTTATATTATTTTCGATTGTTTCTACGGTATTTAAGGCGAGGTTTCCGTAGGTTTTATATTGGGTGCTCCATACGATGCTGCCGTCGTTGGCGGTCAGTTCTTGTGGTGTGCCTAGGTGATCGAGATGGTAATGGTAGATTTCGTTGTTTTGGATTTGCGCCAGCGGTTTAAAGCTGTTGGGCTCAAAGACGTAGATTTTTACGGTTAATAATTCTTTTTGTTCTGCACTCTTCGCGTGTTGGCTTTCACCTAAAAGTACGTCGCCATTCCCCAGAAATTGAGTTTCTGCATCAGAGCTTATCTTTTTGATTCTGCGACCTAATGCGTCGTATTGGTATTGGGTTTTAGTACCGCAATGATCAATTTCGATTAATTGGTTTGGGTGTTGTAGGTAAAGCTTGTGACTAGCTTGCCGTTTTTGGCTCTGGCTTCTTTCACAAATTCATGGATGTCTCATTACACTTTCTTCTAGCTGATAAAGTTCGCTATTTTCTTTGACTAGATACTAGTTCTTAGCTACTTCAACCATTTATATTTTTAATTATTTAACCAGTTAATGTTTCTACCTTAATCCCCATCTCTGTAATATGAAAGCCAGTGTTAGGATTCATATATCTGATATATTGTATCAACTAATTGTCTAGGTGGTTTGTATCCAGACTCTAGTATTACACAAAAATCAATTGGTATATGAAAGAGATAATCTCCTCGCAACTCTATAAATTTTTTTTCACCACACTTATCAAGGATGGGCCTATTTTTCTCTGAATCTTGAATTAATTTATTTAAAATATTCACAAATTCATCATCAATATCCACAAAGCTGAACTCTTCAGGATCTTGTTTCGCTTCATAATCCCATGTATAAATTACAGGTAAAAGTTTATGCGAATAAGGTGATTTTAGAACTCGTCCATATTTTTTTTTCACAAATGACATTTAATCTCCTACCTCAATCCAACTTCCATCTTCATTTTCTTGAAATATTTTATCATTTTCAAACTTATAAACGCCACGTATGTCATGCATAACATCTTCATTTATGTGTCCGTCAATACTTGTACATGCGGCCCAATGACAATGACCCATGTTTTCCTTTAGAAGCACATCTATATTGGTAGAATTTCCCACCGTTGTGGAGTTTGGATTTATATTTTCTAAAGGTGGGTAATCCATGGGATTATGCAATACATACATGGGAGCTGTTTCACCGGGCCCATAAGTCCTTCGATAAAGGCCACCCAGAGATCCCCCTGAAGTGATAAATTCGGCTAAATCACTGCCGGGCTCAGCACCGATATTATGAACATTTCCTCTTGATTCAATGAGCCTTCCTAGGTCATCGGATATAGTTGCTCCGTCCCTTGAATAAACCGTAAGGTAAGTACCCTCTGGTATTTTTACTACCTTTGCTGGATCGATAGAGCCATGACCGGCAAAAACCACATCATAAGAGGGAGGGCAATCTTTACTAGTCAACCCAAACGGATCCACCCATCCAACCGGATTAGGCACGTACTGGTAGTTATTCAACCCACCCAATAACCCAACGGGGTCTTGTTGGGTAAACTGCCCGGTATTGGGGTTGTAGTATCTGTGGCGGTTGTAGTGTAAGCCGGTCTCACTATCGAAGTATTGGCCTTGGAATCTTATATTATTTTCGATTGTTTCTACGGTTTTTAAAGCGAGGTTACCGTAGGTTTTGTATTGGGCGCTCCATACGATGCTACCGTCGTTGGCGGTCAGTTCTTGGGGTGTACCTAGGTGATCTAGGTGGTAGTGATAAATCTCATTGTTTTGGATTTGCGCTAGCGGTTTGAAACTGTTGGGCTCAAAGACGTAGATTTTTGCGTTTAATAATTCTTTTTGTTCTGCGTTCTTCCCATACTGGGTTTCGCTTAACAGTACGTCGCCATTCCACAGAAATTGGGTTTCTGTGTCTGCACTGATTTTTTTGGTTCTGCGGCCCAAGGCGTCGTATTGGTATTGGGTTTTAGTACCGCAATTATCAATCTCGATTAATTGGTTTTGGGCGTTGTAACGGAATTCGGTGATGAGTTTGCCGTTTTTGCCTCTCGCTTCTTTGATTAAATTTCCGCGTGAGTCGTAGGTGAAGTGTCTGTCACCTTGAAAGGCGAGGCGGTTGCCTTTGGTTTGTTTTTCCGCTTTTTGTTCGCGGGCTTTATCGAGTGAAACAACGTTGCTGTTTGCAAACTCTTGGGAATTTTCTGTGGCTTGATTGGAGTTTTCTTTGGCTCGATTTGGGTTTTGTTGCGCCTGCTCAGCTTTGGGCTGTTCGCTTTGCTGAATAAGGTTGTTGGCCGGATCGAAGTCGAATTGTTCGTTAACAAAGCCTTCGACTTGTTTTAGGCGATCAAGCGCGTCGTAAAAGTATTGGGTGCTGCCTTTGTTAAGGTCGTCGATGCTCTCTAGATTACCCGCTTGGGTGTAACGGTAGTTGCGCTGGATAACGGCGTGTTTTTGCGCTTGGCTGAGTACGCGATGTTCCGACAAGCGGCCCATGGCGTCGTAGTCGTATTCGCTGGTGAGTTCGCCTTGTTTGCGCTCGGCAATTTGGCCTAAATTGTTGTGTTTTAGTTTAGTAATCAGTTGGTCGTTAAACGAGGCCGACTGTAATTGACCAATGTTATTAAACCGATACTTTAGGGTATCGCCACTGGGCAGTGTGGTTTGGGTGCGCAAACCTAAACTGTTGTAGCTATGGCGTAAAACCTGTTCGCCTTGGTGTTCTTTAATCAAACGGCCGCTGGCGTTGTAGTGGAAACGCAGTTGTTGGGAGGCGTTGTTGGCCTGAGCTAGACGACCATGCTTATCGTAGGCAAAGGTGGTTACTTCGCCATCGGGACTGAGTTTTTCAAGTAAGCGACCCAACGCATCGCGTTTAAATTGGGTGGTGTTGAGCTTGACTTGATGACTGTTGTTGTGGTCGCCTTCGATGTGTGCGACTAAGAATCCAGCGGCATCGTATTGATAGGCTTGTACGCGGCCATCAAAGCCAATTTCTTTGGTAAGGCGTTCGTTGCCGTCGTATTCCAGCTGGTAGCGTTCGCCGTTTTCGTTAATCAGGCCGGTAAGATTGCGTTCTTTGTCGTATTCGTAATGCAGTTCGGCACCGTTGGGCAGTACTTTTTTCACCACCTGAGCAAGACCATCGTAGTGGTATTCGGTACTTCGGCCGCTGACATCGGTGTAACGGGTAAGCTGGTTGTTTTCGTTATAGGCGAAACGGGTCACACCACCGGTGTGGTCGATGGCGAGAATGACGTTGCCGTTATCGTCGTAGCGGTATTGTTGAGTGCCTAAAGGTGCTGCAACGCGGGTGATGTTACCGAGGTTATCGTAGTTGTAGCTGACTTCGCTGCCGTCGGGTTTGGTTTCTTGGATCAGTTGACCGAGAGCGTTCCAGCGTAATTCTTGGCTGATGGATTCGCCATCAAAGCCGTGACGAATGATCTTAGTGGGGAAGCCACGTTGATCGTATTGGTATTCGGTTTTGTTGCCTTCGGCGTCTTGCTGTTCGATCAATAAACCATTGTTACTGTAGCTGCGCTGGAAAAGGGTTTGATCGTTAACAACCAACTTTATAACTTGATCGTTTTCGTTGTAGGTGAGCTTTTGGGTATTACCCAAGGCATCAACGGTTTCAATCAGATTGCCGTTGTCGTCGTATCGATATTGAGTAGCGTCGCCGTTGGGGTTGCGAGTGTGAATCAGGCGGCCGTAGGCATCGTAGGCGTTTCGAGTAACGCCACCTTCGGGGTTGGTTTCTTGGGTGATTTGGCCGCGATCGTTGTATTCGTATTGCAGCACATTGCCATTGCTGTCGATGGCTTTGGAGCGCTTATTGGCGTCGTCCCATTCAAAGCGATAGTCGTAACGACCTTTATCACCCCACTGGCGGGTACATTTGGCATCGGGGGCAAACTTGTCCCACTCAAAGTAAAAGCTGAAGCCGGTTTTTAGGGTGCGCTTGGTAACAATGTGATTCGTGTATTCGAATTTTTCTGCGTGGTCGTTACCGTCCACAATGGCTATCAAATCACCGTGCTCATCGTACTGATAGCGAACGAGAGTTCGTGATGTCTCTGTAGATTCCGATTCTTGAGTTGAAGACACCAGATCAATGGCGGTGATTAAGCCTTGACCGTTGTAGGTAAAGGCTAATTGTTGTCCAGTTGTTGACGAGATTGAAATCAGTTTACGACGCAGATCACTGTCGTAGTTGAAGGTCAAGGCGTTGCCAAGCGTATCCACCCAGCGGCTGATTTTTTTACGCGAACCAATGCCTTCGAAGAATTTTTGCGGGTGACCTTTCTTTTGCAGCAGGTAGCCGTTTTCGAAGCGCGTTAAGCGCAAGCCTTCGGCTTTGTTGTGTGTGGTCTCGCCCAGTTTAGGTCGTGGAATAACCACGTAAAGCCCTTCGCCGGTGGTAAAGCGAATGCGTTTATCGTCGAGTTCAAACAGATTTTCGCAAGCAGGATGTCCCCAACCGAAACCCAGAGTGCGGTTGCGAGGATTGGTGGTGCGGTAGGTGCGCGTCCAAGCCAGCGGAATGGGGCCACGTAAAACGAAGTCTTGTTGTTGCAACAGCTCTTCGCCGGTGACCATGCTAATGGGTTCACCGTTGGTGCAGGTATTAGCCGCATCTGGCGAGCAGGTTTTGGTATCCGTTTCGCCAGACTTTCCGTCGTCTGCTTGGTTAGAAGACTCATCAGCCTTGCTACTGCCATCACCGGAGGCTTTCTTGGGCGCATCGGTCTCGACGGTCTCGGATGTGGTTAAATCAGACAGTGTGCCCTTGTTGACTTTGGCATTGGCTTCTTGTTCTAGCTTTTTGCGGCGCTGGATTACTTTTACGTAGTCCATCACCAAATCACCCACTTTTTGGAAGTTCTTCATGTAACGAACTTTGCTGCCCAAAGAAGCTACCGCCCCGGCACCTGCGGTTACTGCCGCTAAAACTACGGTGAGAATGATTTCAAAGACGCCGCCACCGGCCATTTCGGTTAATTCAAGCGAATGCTGGGCAGCCGCGTAGTCTTTGGCAAATTTATAGAAAATACTGCGCAAGCCGGAATCGTTATAAATAAGCGTGGCAACTTCAAGTGCCATATCGAACTGTTCGGCAGTCAACGCAGAAGGATCAAACCCTAATACATCGACGATTTCTTTTTTTGCTCCAGTAAGATAGGTGTTATTGGCTTTTTCGAGAGATTCCCAGCTGAGTTCGCCTTGCTCAATTAATGACCCTGTAATCACCACGGCCTGACGGACTGGGTTTACATAGGCAGCAACCTCGGCAACATCTTTAGCCCATATAGCTAAACCTTTGCCCGCCTCGTATAGGCCGTCACCTAATGCCCCAGAATAAGTTTTAGTTTTCTCCCACCAGCCCTGTTTGCTGAGTTTAGCTTCTATCGCTGCCGCTTCGCGTTTTTCTTCGGCAATGATTTTTTGCAGGGCTTGGCGAATTTGCACCTTTAAATTCGCACTGCGTTCTTCGTTTTCGTAATTATTAAGTGGCGCCGCATTAACAACGATACGTTTACTTAAAAATGCCAGAAATAGTGCTTTACCCATGCGATCTTCAATACCCAAGCGAACAACATGGATATTAATATCTTCGGCTCGGGCGGTAGGATTGAATGAGGGACGAGAAACACCATTACCGGTAGGGAATTGTTTTTGCTCAACAAACGGGTCGATAGGCTTGCCGGGCCCAAAAAAACCTTCAAAGATTTTCTTTCTGGCAGCGGCATCAAAGTTATCTAAAATAGCTTTGGCTTCTTGAGCGGTTGGCCCGCCTGTGATTGGTGTGGAGGTACCTAACCCTGGTAAGAGCAAAAAGCGCTCGCCATCTTTACCTTTTACGTGCAGGTTAAACATGGTGTCCCTAACTTAAATGAAATTAATTGATAGAGCCATCAGTAACAGGAAACCACATACACACTCTAAAGTTGAGTGTGGCGGTGTCGGGTGCTCTGTATTGCTCAATTCTTTCTGCTAATTTAATAAACAATAACGCAACAAACAAATATGAATATGTTTATTTTTAACCTAAACAACTTCTTTAAACATTGGCAGATAGCAAATTTGTGATGCAGGGCTAAGGATAGTCTCAAGACTTACATCAAATTCTATCCAATTACGATGTTAATTGAGATTCTAGAAGAAAAACTCAGATATTTGCGCCAATTAGACAAGTCGCTGATTACGTCACAAATCCGGATTCTTATCAATTACCCATACGTAGAAAAAGAACATACAAAGGTGTTAGCTAACGCGAGTTTCGTAAATTTTGATGTCAGAAAATAGTTTGTTTTATTTCTAACAGTTTTAAGAAATCCTTGAAAAGCTGTCAACTTGGCCGCCGGACACCTCAGCCTCATGATTCGTAGGGATACAAGGGGCTTATTGAGCTTTGTTAACATTTTTTAAATGTACTTTGCGTTGCGATTGGTAATTGCGATGCAATCAGATAAGACCCTTAGCATTAATGCAAAGTATTTTCAGCTTCAAAAGTTTTTACAAAATCTTTGAGCTTTTTAAAAGTGTTGCAAACGCAAGAAACTGCTTATTTTTATCGAATCAAATAAATACATTAAATGCATGTTATTTTTTTAATAAAAGCAGCTGTGTTATTTGTTATTAATTTCAGGCTTATATTGATGTAACACTAAAAACGGTAACTAGAGAATAATTTACGAACCTAAAATAACTTAAATTATTGCTTGCTAAAAGATATATACGGTTTTTACGAATAACATCAAGTTCCACTAATAAGCTTGGAAAGCGCCAACAAAAAGAGTTCTCTACCTATTATGGTTTTAGATAACGTTTTTGTATCTCATTGGTTTTTGTATCTCATTGATAGTGATTAAGACTTTCCAATTGTTAAGTTTAAAAATCTATCACATCAACCGCTAGAAAAAAGCCCCAACAAATTTGCTGAGGCTTGTCTTATAAAATTCAAAGATATTATTTATTAGCGATTAAACCTCTGCCAAATCTCCTTTTAACTCTAACCACACTTTGCGATCGCCGGAGCGTTTTTTGGCGAGCAGCATGTCCATGGTGCCGAAGGTTTGTTCTTCGTCGTCGATGTTGAGTCGTACGAGTTTGCGGGTGTCTGGCGCCATGGTGGTTTCACGCAGTTGCATAGGGTTCATTTCACCAAGGCCTTTGAAACGCTGTACGTTGGGTGTGCCACGTTTTTTCTCGGCTTTTAGTCGCTCTAAGATGCCGTTTTTCTCTTGTTCGTCGAGGGCGTAATAGACCTCTTGGCCTAGGTCGATTCGATACAGGGGTGGCATGGCAATGAAGATGTGGCCAGCTTCTACCAAAGGTTTGAAGTGTTTGACGAACAATGCACATAACAGTGTGGCGATATGCAATCCATCGGAGTCGGCATCGGCCAGTACGCAGACCTTGTGATAGCGCAGACTTTCTATATTGTCGCTACCGGGATCAACGCCCAAGGCTACGGAAATATCGTGTACTTCTTGACTGGCAAGAATATCGGCACTATCGACTTCCCAGGTATTTAAGATTTTACCGCGCAACGGCATGATGGCTTGGAATTCGCGATCGCGCGCCTGCTTGGCAGAACCACCCGCCGAATCACCTTCCACCAAGAACAGTTCGCCGCGAACCGGATCGTCACTGGAGCAGTCGGCCAGTTTGCCGGGTAAAGCGGGGCCTTGGGTGATTTTTTTACGGGCAATCTTTTTGCTGGAACGCACTCGACGCTGGGCATTGCTGATGCAGTAATCGGCAAGCTTTTCACCTTCTCCGGTGTGCTGGTTCAACCATAGGCTGAACGCATCTTTGGATATACCCGAAACGAAAGCTGCTGCCTCACGGGAGGAGAGCTTTTCTTTGGTTTGGCCAGAGAACTGTGGATCGGCCATTTTCGAACTCAAAACAAAACAGCAGTTAGTCCAGATATCGTCGGGCGTTAGTTTAATGCCGCGCGGAAGCAGGTTTCTAAACTCGCAAAATTCACGCAAAGCTTCTAATAAGCCGGTACGCAGACCATTAACATGGGTGCCGCCTTGGGAGGTAGGAATTAAATTTACGTAGCTTTCTTGAATAAGTTCGCCACCTTCAACCAACCACTGCACGGCCCAATCGGCGCCTTCGGTTTCACCGGTGAATGACCCGACAAAAGGCACTTCCGGCAGGCTTGTCCAGCCTGAAGTTGCTGCTAACAGATAATCTTTAAGTCCGTCTTCGAAATACCACTCGTCGATTTCATCGGTTTGCTGGTTATTAAAAACCACCTTTAAACCGGGACATAAAACCGCTTTTGCGCGCAACACGTGGCGCATGCGTGAAATCGAGAATTTGAAGGTATCGAAGTATTTAGGATCGGGTAAAAAGCGCACGCTGGTGCCGGTATCTTTTTTAGCGCAGGTGCCAATAACTTCTAGATCGCTGGCTTTGTCACCACCCATAAAGCCGATGCGGTGAATTTGTCCATCTCGGCGAATGGTTACTTCAAGTATCTTCGACAGCGCGTTTACAACACTCACCCCCACCCCGTGCAAGCCGCCGGAGAACTGGTAGTTGTTGTTGTTAAATTTGCCGCCAGCATGGAGGGTAGACAAAATCACTTCAACACCCGGTTTACCTTGCTCGGGATGGATATCCACAGGCATACCGCGACCATTATCGGTAACGGTCATGGAGTGATCTTTATGCAAAGTAACAATGATTTCATTGGCGTGACCGGCCAAGGCTTCATCCACGGAGTTGTCGATAACCTCTTGTGCCAAATGGTTTGGCCGTGTGGTTTCTGTGTACATGCCGGGGCGCTTTCGCACCGGATCCAGTCCCGTTAGGACTTCGATATCTTGAGAGGTATATTTAGACATGAAAGCGTTCAAATAATAGTGGCGATAGTTCTAGCGTAACCGTTTCTTGGAAAAATGTATTCCCTCAAAAATCAATCAGTTAGCCCTTTTGGAAGAATTCACGATAAAAGCTAACGGTTGAGGGTAGATGCCGTTCGAAGTCTTCAAAACCATGATTCCCACCCTCTTCAACTAATTGACGAGCACCGGCGTATTTGGCCACAGCCAAGCGATAATCAAGGGTTTCATCGCCGGTTTGCGCCATTAACCAATAGTTTTCTGGCTTGGTCATGGGAGCAGCTCCGATTTCGGCCAACTCATCAACATGTTGCTGACTTAAATGGTAACTCTGCTCGGAGTGGTAATTTTGCACGGTTTGACCTACATATCGCGGGAGTAACTTATGCGGTTCACAGGCAGGATTAATCAAAACCGCTGGCAAGTCGTAGCGCTCGGCTAGATAAGTAGACCAGAAACCACCCAGTGAACTTCCCATTAAATAGACGCGCCCGACCAAACCTTCAACGATTTGCGTCAAGGTGTCTCTAACGTCAAAAGGATATGGGCTTAGCTCTGGGGCAACAAATCGTATCTCGGGATGACATTCAGCAAGCCATTCTTTGGTTTTTTGCGCTTTGTAAGACTGCGGCGAGCTTAAAAATCCGTGAATGTATAAGAGAGTTTCATCAGACATGGTTGGTGTATTCCAATTAATGCTTCAGGAATACTAATCGATGAACTTAGTGATGCCAAATCCGCAGCCTAAGCGGTTTGCGGATTTGAGAGATATGACCGGAGACTAATAGCCGTGAGAACTGTAATCAACCTTGTAGTCCCTCTCGGACACTCGATTAACTTCCGTCGTGATTTGACCATCGGCGTGTAATTCAAACATTCGATAACCGGGCATCTCAGTATCTAATGTGAAGTCATCACAATTGGGTTTGAACTGAATGCACGTTGATGGACTGGCAAACAAATGCACACCATTACGCTCGGTATGAAAATCTTGGTGAACATGTCCCCAAGCAACGCCGCGAACATTTTTGTGCTTGTCGATGATGCTAAAAAACCGATCGGCACTGCGAACAATGTACTGATCAATCCAAGCACTACCAACACGCACCGGCTGATGATGCAAAAACACCATAACGTGGTGATTAGGGTGACGCGCCAACGTTTTGTCTAAGAACGTTAACTCAGTATCGGCAAGATCACCGTACTCGTATCCGGGTACTCGTGAATTGAGCAATATGAAAATCCACGAATCGTGAACCAACACCGGATTCATTACCGCAGGCCCCATCACTCGGGCCATGACTTCGTGGTCATCATGGTTACCAGGCAAGCACGCATAGCGAGAGAACCCAAACTCAGCGATGGTATCGGCGAAGCGACGGTAAGATTCTGGGCTGCCGTCGTTAGAAATATCGCCAGATGCAATCAATAAGTCGTGAGCAGACAGATCTGCCAACACATCCCGTAGGCTTTGATCGGCGTCAACGCCAAGCAGTTTATCGCCGTAGTTGCGACCCAAATGAGGATCGGTAACTTGAGCGATACGAATCGGTTTTGATGTGTGCATATACAAGGTCTGCCCCCGTTTTGCGGAGTTTAAAGCTTTGCGTAGTAGCCCTGAAAATATTGATATCAAGGTTCCAACTCCGTTGGTCTGAACAGTCAGAGCTATTTAGTTCGGAGTATACAAAAATAGATTGGTGATCAGAAACTATACGGGTTGAATTCGAGAATCTTTTGTCTGATTTTATGCTCCAGTACACAAATTGGAGCGTCAAAGCGTCGAAATCTTGTAAAATCTACCTATTTTCAAGCCGTCAACTGACATTCTGAGTGTCAACTCGACCACACGATAGGCAATGCGCAAGCCATTCACCTAAGAATTTGTTGAGCTGTGCCTTCTCATCTACGTGGTACATGTTTTTGTTGGGATAATGATATCGAGCACGTGTGTTCCAATGCTCATCCCAAGAAACCACCTCAGCCATTTTCGCATCGTGATACATACGCACACGCAAAACACAGTTGGGCGACCAGCCATGACTAGGCTCGCTCTGTTTAAATTCAATGGTGGAGGTATACGGCGCCTGCTCAAGAACCTTTAGAGAAACCTGTTCGCGATTGTGATGGTGACGACCATCAAGCACATAATCTCTAGACTCTTTTGGCTCCATGGTTGGTAGCAGTTTAAGTAGGCGATGATAATTGGCATCACACTCAGCCTGCTGAGCGCGCAAGTCGACGACATACTGACGGCGTTCTTTAAGTACTGAGTTCATAATCTCCAACAACTCTTTTGTACGGTAAGTTTTGTACGGTAAATGATTGCCCTAAACGGCCAGTTTCTAGTTCAGGAAACTCTGATTAACCTAGAGTTTCTCGCGACACAAGGATGTGTCGCCAATTTCAAGAACGGTAAGTGATTGAAATTGTGAAGAAATTGGAAATCGCATTGTCAATTTCTGTTCTCTGATTAAATCATGAATGAGTTAATCAGAGGTTCCTTCAGTTTAGAATCCGTCAGCCAAATTAACGAATTTCCAAAGACATGGCTAGGCGCAATGAATACGCCAACTTTTCGGATTTGGAGACTTGCTTTGCTTCTCCCGATAATCCCAAAAGAAGAGTTAGTCTCGATGCGCCTCGATAAGTCGCGCTCGGTTTAGCGCTAGCCACTGCAAAGCTATAACGGTTGCAGCGTTATTGAACCGATCCGTAAAGATTCGATTTAGCACAGTTTCCGCAGATTCAACGTGCACACGAATGTCTTCGTTTTCGTCATCCAAACCATGAACACCGCCAATCTTGCTAAGATCTCCCAGCGCGCAATACAGCCAAACGCGCTCGTCACAACCTCCAGGTGTTGATAGATAAGAACCTATTTCGATAATTTCTGCGGGATAAAAGTCGGCCTCTTCGACAAGCTCTCTCTCAATGGTCGAGCGGCCGGTTTCGCCTTTGTCGATCATTCCTGCTACAACCTCCAAGCACCATGGATTTTGTCCGGCGGCCATAGCGCCTACCCGAAACTGCTCAACATAGCCGATTTGATCGGCTTTTGGATCGTACAAAATAGCCGCAGCCGCATCGCCGCGCACAAATAGCTCCCGAGAAAAATTTTTGCTCCAGCCGCCGTTAAATAATCGATGCTTAAGTGTGTACTTGAGCATCTTAAAGAAGCCTTGATAGGCAACCTGCGTGTTTTCAAGCGTAACGTCTTGGTCTGTGAATGATGACTTATTGCTTGTATCCATAAAGTTTTCCTAAATCAGTGCGTTAATGCCCTGCACACAACAATTCTTAATGGTTCGCAGCACTTACTTACGCAGCGACCATAATCTTTGGGCTTTTGTTAAATATATTTGCAGGATTGTGCAAGACAAACGATAGAGAAGCGATAAAATTACAGGAGAATGAGAATGGATCCACCAACAATGCACATCATTTAAGACTGAGTGTTTTCATTGACATTTGAAACCGTAATTTAAGCACCCATATAAACAGACTATTGCATTTATCGTTGATTGAAGTGAAACCATTTTCGTTCCGTTTACGTCAAAGGTCACAACTCGACGACTCTCGACACCTATATCGTCTTAGGGTTAACGTCCACAAACCACTCTCGAACTGTGTTGGTGAATCGCGTCGAACCATCAATCATCTGAATGTTGCACGCTTCATAATGCAAACTCGCTCCAATTCTCAAGCCTTTTGGTAAATCCAAAAGGTATTTTATGGAATCAAAGGCTTCATACGCATGGTAAAAAAACCACTTCAGTATCTGTTATCTTTCTCGTTACTGGCCGCTCCATTGACCAGCTTCGCCATCGATTTAAAAGGCGTTTACCAGCTCGCGTTGGAAAATGAACACCAATTAAAAGCCGACGAAGCCGCCTACCGAGCCGGAATTCAGGCAAAAATCATCAACCGAACCGGGATTGTGCCAAACATTGGCGCGTCGGCAGAATATTCCGACATTAATATTGAAACCGGATTCAGTAACTTTAATACCGCATCGCGTTCAGTGAATTACTCCATCTCACTGACCCAAGCATTGTTCGACCTAAACGCTTGGTACACCTACAAACAAGGTTTACGTTTAACTGATCAGGCAGAAGCGCAATTTGCTGCCGATGAGCAAGCGTTTATTCTTCGTGTGGCCAACGCTTACTTTGATGTCTTGCGTGCCGCAGACGTGTTGGAGAACTCCATTGCGCTTGAAAAAGCACTTAAAAGCCAGTTGGAGCAAACTCAGCAGCGTTTTGAAGTGGGCCTAACGGCCATTACCGATGTGCATAACGCTCAGGCTGATTACGACAGTGCTCGCGCACAAACCCTAGGTAACCGCAACACTCTGGGCAGCGCCTACGACACACTCGAAGTGATTACCGGTGCTTTGCAAAACTCGGTATCGTCGTTGTCGGACAACTTCCCGGTCACCGAACCTGTACCAAACACTCGCCAAGAGTGGGTCGATTTTGCTCTGCAAAACAACAACTCGTTGAAAGCTGCAAAACTTGCCGCCGAAGCAGCAAGACAAAGCTCCAAAGCAGCAGCCAGTGCTATTTTACCAACCGTTGATGCAACGCTATTGGCGTCACAGGATCACAACTTTGACGGCGACCCAGATATCGATCGCGATGGTTTTACTGTATCGGTGACCCTGCCAATCACCAATGGCGGTGGTTTGAATGCGCAAAAACGCCAAGCGCACGCCCAATATACGCAAACTCAAGAATCGTATTTGCAAACCAAGCGTGAAGTTATCCAATCGGCACGTTCACAGCACTTGGGTGTGTTAACCGATGTCGCGACTGTTTCAGCCCGTAAACAAGCCATCATCTCTAGTGAGAGCTCTTTGGAGGCAACACAAGCGGGCTACGAAGTAGGTACCCGTGATTTTGTTGATGTATTGAATGCTCAACAAGGTGTGTTTGAAGCCAAGTCTAACTACTACAACGCGCTTTACGATTACATCATCGATACGCTGTCGTTGAAGCAAACTGCTGGCACCTTAACTCCGGGGGATATCTTAGAGTTAAACAACTGGCTTGATTCTGCCGATGAAAAAACCCGTGCTAATTACGGTGTAGATTAATCGTTGCTGTGCACCTATTAAATTGGTTGTCCGATCAAATTGATTGTCCTATCAAATCGATTTAATAGGTGCACATACTTCAAGCTCTTAAGATTCGCACCTTTTCAAACCTACACCCTCTCGCCGCGCAATCCGCTCTACCCTTCTCTCTCATCTCCCAACTACAAAGAACTGTTATATCGTTTGACTCCAGCTTCCAAAGCATTTTTTATGAAGGGTTGATGCCAGATTGTTGCACCATAAATGCATCACAGATTTTTAAGTGCTGAATTTGTCCACAACCAAAAAATTTTGTAAGTGCTTGATTTTTATAACATGTCATAAAGCTGTCGGGTGCCTGTCGTCACCGTCAAAGCCGTTTTAGCACTACTTTTAACGCCGTTACAGCAGATAGGAAAACGATATGATCATTCGAAAACTTCGATTGCAACGCGGCTGGTCCCAAGACCAATTGGCCCAGCTAAGTGGTTTAAGCATTCGCACGATTCAAAGAATCGAGCGTGGCGAGAAGCCCAGTTTGGAGTCTTTGAAATCCTTAGCTGCTGTTTTCGAAACCACGATCGAAAAATTACAAACGGAGCCAGACATGCAAAACGACACATCGATGACAATGGAAGAACAACTTGTAATTGATCAAGTAAGATCGATAAAAAGTTTCTATTCTCACTGCGTTACCTATGTAACTGTGATTAGCTTGTTGTTTATTATCAATTTGGCGACAAATCCTTCGCACATTTGGGCTTGGTGGCCGGCGATGGGCTGGGGAATTGGCATTATCAGTCACGGATTGAGCGCTTTTGAAATCACCAACCTGTTTGGTGCTAACTGGGAAAAACGTCAGATCGAAAAGCGCCTTGGCAGAAAGCTGTAAAAATAACACGTCATAAATAGACCAGTGTTTTATCCGCAAAACCAATAAAAATCTCTTCATATTCTTCTTTACTCGGGTTTATAACCAAAACCCGGGTAAAGAATGACATTTCTTGATGCAAACTCTTCTAAAATAGGATCAGCATCGCCAAAATAGTGTGACATCAATGTCATCTGAGAAAAGCACTGATGTAGACGCACTTCTAAAGCGTCCTAAACATTAATCCTACAACTGCCAAATTGCGAAACTATGGTCGTCTTACCTACAGAAAAGCGAATTGATTGGACCCGCCCACCGATTGCGGTGTTTGCGTTAATTCTAATCAATATTTTGGTGTTCCTTGTTTATCAAAGTGGTGACGACAAGAAGTTCGAACATGCAGTTGGGGAATATCAAAGCCGCGGCCTTAATGAACTCGAATTAGCGCCCTACGAAAATTTTTGGGAGAAGACCTACGGCGAAAAAACAGGACTGACCTTCGCCGAATACAAACGTGAAAATCCTAACGATGTGCTCGGCGATATGGTGTTCAACGAGAAATTCGCCGAATTTGTTGCCGAGACCGACTCCTTTTACAAAAGTGATCCCGATTTATTAAACCGCTGGCGTACCGATCGCGAAAAAGTCCAAGCGATTGTGAACACCGTTAGTCATCGCGCTTATGGTTTAAGTCCCAAAGAATTCAGCATTGTCACCCTAATCACCCACCAATTTTTACACGGCGATACTTGGCATCTATTGGGTAACATGGTGTTTTTGTTGATTTGCGGCTTCGCCGTTGAGGCTGCGCTGGGATTAACTCGCTTTGTCATTTATTACCTAATTGGCGGCATGGGCGGCGGCCTCATGTACTGTATTTTTCCATCGAGCTTTGACGGAAGTACGCATCTAGTCGGTGCAAGTGGCGCCATTTCAGCGGTTATGGCGATGTACGTAACCCTGTTTCAGTTGAAGAAAATAGAGTTCTTTTATTGGGCTTTTGTGTTCGTTGGCTACTTTAGAGCACCGGCTCTGTGGCTTTTACCGTTTTATATTGTCAGCGAATTAATGCGGCTTATTTTTGATGACAACTCGCCTGTCGCCTACAGCGCTCACGTCGGTGGTTTTTTAGCCGGTGGATCATTGATTTTTTATACGCTCTATACCAACAGCCGCGCCATCGACCAAGATTATCTACAACAAAATCAACAGGTTGATACTTTTTTAGAAGATCAGGACAAGGTATATCGCGCAATTGCCTCCTACGACTTTACTCGTGCACTAAAACTGGTGGATGAAATGATCGCAACCCACGGTGAGCAAACACCGTTATTGCAGATCAAACTTAATTTATTCAAAGCCGTGGGCGGAGAAAACCAGAGAGAATTTTTGATCGAGTGCTTGAATCAACACAATAAGCTCGAAGGACTGGCTACCGCTTGGTCTAACTACTGGCGAAGCCTAGGGGAGACGGAGCAATTCGAGTTTGCCAATGAAACCCAAGCACAAATTGCATTAAAACTCTTGGATAATAAAGAAGGCTTGGCCAGCGAAAAAATTCTGAAAAACCTTTTAGAAAATAACTTCGTGGGTGCCGCCTGCGCCAAACTAGCGCGCCGGTTATCGCATTTTTATGAACGTGAAGGTTACATCGACAAAAAACTTCACTATGATCAGTTGGCCGATGAACTTACCGCCAAACTATAAATTAAGGGATTTACGAGGTTAAACCTCGATCGTCGCCATTCATGAGCCACTGCAAATATCATCCACTGGTCTCGGCCAGTTACTACTGCCGCCACTGTAAGCGTTTTACCTGCGATAACTGTAGCGACGAGAATGTGGCATCTGAAAACGATGAAGCCAAGCGCTGTTTTATTTGTCGCCAGCCACTCAGTTTTTTGGGTGCTGCCTACAGTGTTGAACCCTTTTGGCGCCGTCTGAATAAAATCTACCGCTACGGATTCAAACCTCAAGCACTTCAGCTCATTGCACTGACAACCGTATTGACGCTAGTCGCCCAGTTCATTGGTATTTTCTGGGTGTATATCTTGCCGCTGGCAATTTCGCTGCGCTACTCATTCGATTGTTTAGAAAAAACCGCAGAGGGCGTGATGGAACCGCCCCAGGTTGTCGATAGTTTACAGGGTGGCTTAAAACTGCTGATTCAACTTATCGGCATCATGATCTTGGCGTTTGCGTTACTGCATTTTACCAGCGCATTTTTAGGAGCAGAGCTCGCCATCGTGATGGTGCTGCTCGAACTATTCTTGCTGCCCGCCGTATTTATTTTACTGGCCATCGAAGGTTCACTGCCGGAAGCGGTGAACCCGAGTAACATCAGTCGGCTTATCAAGGCCACCGGCGCATCCTATGTAATCATGTTAATTTTTATCGCCATTATGATGTCGTCGGTGGTGGTACTTGATGGATTAATCGGCGCGGGTCACTCCAACATTCAAATCATTGCCAACAGCATGATCTCTGGTTACTACCAAATCATCACCTTTCACATGATGGGTTATTTGGTTTTCCAAAAACAAGATGCCTTAGGATTTTACGCCGCAGATTCCAGCGTTATTCGCGAGCCACGCCAGGAGTTAGACGTGCGTCTGGCACACATTGAGGTGTTGGTAAAAGAAGGTCTTTATCAAGACGCGTTAGAGATTTACAAAGAAATTCTGCCCAAAAATTACAACAATTTAAGTCTTTGGGAAAAATGCTTTCGATTGATGTGTGCGGTAAACGATAAAGACGGGTTGGTTCGATATGCCGACGCTTATCTACCCAGAATTATGTCACGCAATGAAGAATTCGCAACCACAAGCACCTACAGAACCATCATTAATGTGGCGCCTGATTACATGCCACAAAAACCCGATATTTGTATTCAACTGGCTCGGGACCTACTAAACCAAGGCGATCCTAAGGCGGCAATTAAGCTACTCAACAACTTCCACAAACGCTTTAACGATAAGTCGTTGGTCTTTTCTGCTTACTCATTATTAGTCACCGCGCTTGAAAAGGTGCCTAATCTTGCTGCCAAAGCCGACAACTACCGTAAGTTTTTAGCCAAACTTGAAGCGGACATGTCTGCCGAGCGGGAGCAAGAACTCAAAGACAACCCGCTGGCAAAATTCATGTCGCGCTAGATCAACCTAACTGTTACTTTTCTGGCGGTTATTTTTCTAGCCAGTTGAGTACTTTTGCCGTTTAGCACTTACGCGCTAATGGCCGCGTATAACAAGCTCGATGCAATCGCCCACATGGTCACACCAACAATACCGTGCAACACCTTCCAAGCATTGGCATTGGCAAACACGGGCTGCAAAATTTTACCGAGCAAACATAGGCTAATAAACCAAGAGATAGAACCCAAGGAAGCGCCTAGGGCAAACAACCACTGGTGATTTTCTGGTAACGCAGCACCCACCGAGCCAATCAAAATAACGGTATCAAGATAGACGTGTGGATTTAACAAACTCACCGCTAAGGTAGTGAGAATAATGGTTCTACGCGCGGTAACGACCTGATCATCGGCCACCAAACTCTGCTCGACACGCATTTCCATAAACGATCGCGCACCGTACCAAAACAGAAAGGCAGCGCCACCTAATTTAAAAAACATCATCAAACCGGGCGCGTTTTCGATAACTAGGCCCAAACCGAACACACCGGCGCTGATCAACATGATATCAATCAGCATACAAATTCCGGCCATCAACCACTGGTGTTGATTACGAATACATTGGCTGATAAGCAGCGCGTTTTGGGCGCCAATTGCGGCGATTAAACCAAGAGTCAAAGAATAGCCTTGAACGATCGGCAACAAGCTGGTCATAGTTTTCTTCTTAAAAAATACGGGATAGAGATAAAACCAATGAGGAATTCATCGGGTACTGTGGACAAGTTCTGCTAAGTTTAAGACACTGCTTTCATCCACAAAAACTAAATATATTTATCTCAGATAAGTTTTTCTAATGCAGCTCATCAACAAACAACTGCGCGCGCTGGCCGCCGTAATCGAAAGCGGCAGCTTTGATCGCGCCGCGGAACGCCTGAATATCTCCCAGTCGGCGGTATCGCAACGCATCAAGCAGCTCGAACAGCAATCTGGGCAAACGCTACTGTTGCGCTCTAGCCCGCCCGTGCCGACCGAGCTGGGCAAGCGCCTTATGAGCTTTTACCGCCAAGCCGAACTGCTTGAATCTGAAATGTTCGGCAGCACCAATAACACCGTTCACAAACTGACCATTGCCGTAAACGCCGACAGCCTTGCCACCTGGTTTTTGAAGGCAACTGCTGAATTTATGCAGCAAAAAACCGTGTTGCTCGATCTACGTGTTGATGACCAAGACCAAACCTTGCAGCTATTGCGCACCGGCGAAGTAGTTGGCGCTGTGAGCGCCGAATCTCAAGCGGTATCTGGCTGCGATTGCTACACCTTAGGCGAAATGATTTACCACTGCGTATGCACGCCGGAATTCTATGCGCGATATTTTCCCGAAAAACCCAGCACCGAGCGTTTTAAATTAGCACCGGCCCTGCATTACGGCCCCAAAGACCAGCTGCAAGAAAAATATTTGGCGGAGCATTTTGATATTACCTTGGCGGATTACCGCTACCATCAAATTCCATCCGTTGAAAACTATTTGGATTTTATTAAACTCGGATTTGCCTGGGGAATTGTTCCCCAATTACAATGCCAAAAATACATTGATCGTGGCGAACTGATAATTTTAAATCCAGAAATTCCCATTACTGTGCCTCTTTACTGGCATACTTGGTCGGTAAAATCCGATTTATTACGCGCGTTCACCACGAAATTAATTCATTATTGCCATCAACATTTTTAAGAATTTTTTATGACCTTATCTGTATTCACTATTCGTCAGGGACAATTGCCCGACCTGCAAACACTGGTTGATTTCAACCAAGCCATGGCTTTAGAAACCGAAGGCAAAGAGCTAGACTCCAGCATTTTAACCGCCGGTGTCACCGAACTTCTTAAAAACCCTTCTCGCGGATTTTATTTAGTGGCAACACAAAATGATGTGGTCGCTGGAAGTTTAATGATTACCAAAGAGTGGAGCGATTGGCGCAATAAAGAATTTTGGTGGATTCAAAGTGTTTATGTGGCCGAACCATTTCGTCGCCAAGGCGTGTACAAACAACTTTATACGGCGGTAAAAGAAATTGCCGAAACCCAAGGCAATGTGTGCGGATACCGTTTATACGTAGAAAAAGAAAATACTACGGCGCAAAATACCTATCAAAACCTGGGCATGCATGAAAGTTATTATCTGATGTACGAAGAATACCAAAACCAATAAAGCCACAGATCAATTTCATGCACAAAATATTCATTGTTGGTCTACCGCGCACAGGTACGACCAGCATGTGCCAGCTTTTTTTACAACTCAACTATTCGGTTGCACATACCTCTTACAGCCAAGCCTGTATTGAAAAAGCCCAGGTGATTGCTGACACACCTATATTTTCAGACTTTTATGAATTAAACAAATTCTTTCCAAACAGTATTTGGATTTATTTACATCGTGATTTTAACGACTGGTTACCGTCCATTGCGTTGTTATTAAAAAAAATAACGCAACAACCAGCTAGAGATTTACATCCGTTATTGCACCGATCATTAACACGAGTTTTTGGTGATTTATATTCGTTGGGTTTTAATGATGAAAAGCAACAACCAGCTATTCATGAACATCTACACCGATGTTATATCAATCATTACAACACCGTTAAGAATACCGCAAAAACCTTAAACAAAAATCTATTGGAATTTCAATTAACGCCAGAAACTACTCTTGCACAATTCGATAATACCGCCGCCAATATTCTCTCGGCCACGTTAAAAATCTCGAATTTCACTCTTAAAAATAAGACAATAATTCTAGCAACACAAAAATCTAATTCGGCGGGAAAAATAAACACCTGGAATGAATTAAAGCACGACAACAAAATAAGCTCGCATTTATCAGGCGATCAGCGTCGGCATTATTACGATTATTCACCAACGCTTGCGTTCTTTGATGCCGACAATAAACCCTTAAATCTTCGATAAAAACGGCAATATCGCGTCTTTGACTCGATCCAGCGCGCCTCGATTTTTCTTGGCAAAAGCTAGGGCTGCACCACCTTTTTCTGCGCGTAAATTATCGCTTTGTAGCGCCATTAATGCTTTCAGTAATTGCCCTGAATCGTGAACAATTTCTAAAGCAGCAACTTGTTTTAATTGCGAGGAAATCACCGAAAAATTAAACAGACTCGGCCCACTCAGTAATGGCAGCGACCAGTTAGCAGGTTCTACTAAGTTATGTCCGCCATTTTCAACCAGACTGCCACCTACAAAAGCCACATCGGCCAAGCCGTACAACAACATTAATTCGCCAAGCGTATCGCCTAAAATTACCTGGACATCATTAAAATATAACTCTGAATTAGCAATCCATAAACTGCGCTTTACGAATTTATAAGGCGAGCACAATTGCGCCACAGATTCAAAACGTTCTGGATGCCTAGGAACAAGTATCAACAAGCCGTTAGGATTTTGTTTCAGAAGTTCTTGATGAGCCTGAAGAATAATTTCATCTTCGCCCAAATGCGTGGATGCTGCGATCCAAATAAAATCTTTACCCGCTTCACGCAATTGGTTTTTGAGCTGTAAGGCGCAGTTACGCAGGTTTTCACTTATCGTAATATCAAATTTAATACTGCCAAGTACGTTGATTTTTGATTCAACGTCTGCCAGCTGTAAAAAATGTATTTTATCGGTTTCGTATTGAACCAGTAATTTATCAATATCCGCCAACATGGTTCGACTTAAACGACCGAGCTTCGCGTAACCTTTTGCGGATTTCTCAGATAAACGCCCATTAACCAAAAAACTGGTAATACCGCGTTTTTTGCAGTGCTTTAAAATACTCGGCCATAATTCCGTTTCCATAACCAACAGTATTTTAGGATTAAACGTATCCAAAAAAGACGTGACAAATTTTTCCAGATCGTAAGGTGCAAATACCAACCAAGCGCGATCGCCAAAGGTTGACTGCAATTGATCTCGTCCGGTAGGTGTTGAACAGGTTAGTAATAATTGAAAACGATCTAGACCGATAAGCCACTCAATAAGCGGCTGCGCGGCAATGGATTCACCCACAGAAACGCAATGCAGCCAAACAACCGGTTTATTGCTGTGATAACTCTGGGTATAGGTTCCGTAGCGTTCTGAAACGTTTTGGCCGTATCCAGGGTTTAATTGTGCGCGTTTTTTTAAACGTCGCTTCACCAAAGGTAAAGCGGCTCGCCAAATTAATTGATATTGCCAATAGTTCATGAGTTCGACGGTATTCCATCAACGCTGGTAGTTAAGTAACTTCTGATTAACTTAGCCACGATTTAATCAAAGGACGCGTCCTTGTATCACTGGCAACTCTGGATGATTTCGTGTTGCCGTAGGTGTCGATTTTAGTCCTGTTGCTGGTTGGAATGAAACTGAGCATAGGCACCGTTTTTTGCCAGTAATTCTTGATGAGTACCTATTTCAAGAATTTCACCTTGTCCCATAACCACAATGCGATCGGCATTTTCAATGGTCGATAAACGGTGAGCAATAACAATGGTAGTTCGGTTTTTCATTAACTCTTCAAGCGCCGCTTGAATAGCGCGTTCTGATTCGGTATCCAGTGCAGAGGTTGCTTCGTCCAAAATTAATATCGGTGCATCTTTTAACAGTGCACGAGCAATCGAAATTCGCTGACGTTGGCCACCCGAAAGGCGGGTACCATCTTCGCCAATAATGGTTTTAAAACCTTCTGGAAGCTGGTCGATAAACTCTTTAGCGTGTGCGGCTTCGGCAGCGCGGATTATATCCTCTTCACTGGCTTTACTGAGTGTACCGTAGGCAATATTCTCGGCTACACTGCAATTGAATAAGGTAACGCTTTGGCTCACCAACGCAATTTGGTTGCGTAAATTCGTTAATTTATAATCTTTTAGGTTCCGACCATCCAACAAAATCTCACCGGAGTCAGGTTCATAATAACGGCTAATTAACGCAGCCAAGGTGGTTTTACCGCTGCCCGACTGCCCAACCAAAGCGACGGTCTCGCCGGGTTTAATGGTTAAATTAATGGCATTAATAACCGGATTCGATTCGGGATTATACCGAAACAGTACATCTTTAATTTCTAGACGGCCTTCAACTCGATCAATTTCATACTGCCCCTGATCGGGTTCAGAATCGCTATCGAGAACGTCAAATACGCTTTCTGCGGCGGTAATGCCGCGCTGAATCATGCCGCTTACCTGAGTGAGCGCACGAATAGGACGCGCCAATAAACCCGCCATAACAATATAGGCTACGTGTTCTTCCGGAGTGCCGTTAATAAACAACACCAAAAACATAACCCCGGCGAGTGCAATCGACAAAATAAATTGCAGCACGGGCGTTTGCAGGGAGTGCACGAAATTGAATTTATTACCCTGTTGAGTATTACGATCACTGCTTTGATAAAAACGATCACGTTCGTAATCTTCACCACCGTAGCCGCGCACTAAGCGATATCCAGAAATTGCTTCGTTGGCGACGTGAGCAAGATCACCCATACTCGATTGCATACGCTTACTGAGCTTACGGAATCGTTTACTCGCCAGAGCAACAATACCCGCCATAAAGGGCGCGATTAATAAAAAGATCAGTGTGAGCTGCCAGTTTTTATAAAATAAATAACACAGCAATGCGATTACCGTGAAACCCTCGCGAAATACGGTTTTTACCGCATTAGAAGCCGACGTGCTTACCTGATTTATGTTGTAGGTAATGATGGCAACCATTTCTGCCGAATTACGTTGATCAAAATAATGACTCGGTAAATAAAGAATTTTCGCAAACAACTCTTTGCGTAGATCATTAACAACGGCCAGTGAGACCAACGACATGGAGTAGTTTGCTAGAAAATAACTGGCACCACGAATAAACGCTAAAACCACCACCAATAAAGGCACGAAATATAGATGGCCTTCCTGTGGGTTTTGCAGTGCTTTAATAAATTCTTCAATAACGTAACCAAACGATGCTTGCGTTAGGCTGTAAATAAGAAAACCCAAAATCGATAAACCAAATTTGAGTTTATGGGATTTTATATACGCGAGAAGTCTTTTATATATGTCCCAGCTGGTTTTGTTACCAGCCGCAGATTCTTGGTTATTCATAGCGTTTCAATGTGTTGTGTTTTTATGCGGTGCTCTTTTGCATAAAAAATTCGGTGGAATAACAAATAGATGGGTATTGATCGATAAGATCGTTTATCTCTGTTTGAATTTTTGCAGGCGGATAGTCAAATCCGGGGGAGTGTATTTCAATAATTTTTAATTGATTAGCGCCTTTAGCGGCGGAGTTTAAATCCGATTTTGGTCCAAGCAGGCAAACGGTGGGAATACCTAATGCCGCTGCCAAATGACTTAAACCATTATTAACAGTCACTATGGCGCGCGCCTGCACCATTACCGCAGCAATTCCCGAAAGTGAAAGCCTTGGCATAATTTCTACCGAAGAAATTCCTTCGGCCATACTTTTAACGTAGCTGCCCGATTCGGCATCACGCCACAACAGCTTCACTCGCAAGCCTTGATCAACCAAATTTTGAATTAACTCTCTACCTAACGCAGCTGGATAACGCTGCTTGTTATCTTTACAGCCAAAACACAGTACCACACTGTTATCACAGCCTTGGCAAAAACTGTTTGCGTCCAGTGAATAAAAACAATTTGGATAAGTAATTTTGTAGTTGATGCCTTCTGAAAACAGACGGCGAATTTGTTCGACTCGATGCAGATTGCATTGGGCGGGAATTTTTTGATTGTACAAAAACGAATAGGTTTTTTTCTTATCGTTTAGGCGACTAAAGCCCACACTATTAGTATTGAATGATCGACTGAACCATGCACTCAACCAATTTCCGTGTAAATCAACCACCCAATCGTAGGCATGTTTGCGCAGCTGAATGCGCAAGCGTTTTAATTCGTTAGACGCAACCAGCGATAACATACCGATTCGCCAGTCTTTTACCGCTAATGTGAATACTCTATCGACCGCAGGATGCCAAGAAGGAACCTGAGCCCAACGCTCGTCAACGACAACATCAATTGCTATGTGGGGAAAAGCATGTTTGGCATCGCTAAACGCGGGTAGCATTTGAACAACGTCAGCCAAATTTCCGGCATTTAAAACCAGGATTCGCACAAAAACCTTCCGTACAGAAAGTAGGGTTACATCGATAATTCAAAAATTCTAAGATCTTTGACTAATGCATCCGTGATTTAATCAAAAGAGAGAAATCGGCGGTGTTGTATTCGATTTCTTCACAATTTCAACGACTTGTGGTCATTAAATTGTTCGACACCTGCTTGTGTCGGTAAAAACTCTAGGAACCTCTGATTAACTCATCCATGATTTAATCAGAGGACAGAAATTGAAAATGAGATTTCCAATTTCTTCACAATTTCAATCACTTACCGTTCTTGAAATTGGCGACACATCCTTGTGTCGCGAGAAACTCTAGGTTAATCAGAGTTTCCTCTAACGTCATCAGAGCTTTAATAAATAAGAAAAAAGCCTCTAAATGAGGCCTTTTTCTATATTCGAATTTTAGTCGCTACTAAAAATTATTTCGCTACTGGAGTCAACCAGTTTAGGTATTTTTCATCACGGCCATGAATACAATCAAAATATTTTGTTTGCAATGCTTCGGTCACAGGGCCGCGCTTACCAGAACCGATTTTACGGCCATCAAGTTCACGAATCGGTAAGACTTCTGCTGCGGTGCCGGTAAAGAATGCTTCGTCAGCGATGTACACTTCGTCGCGTGTAATACGGCGTTCTTTGATGGTGTAGCCGGCATCTTCGGCTAAACGCATCACGGTCGAGCGAGTAATACCGTCTAGACAAGAAGTCAGCTCAGGCGTGTGAATGACACCGTCACGAACCAAGAAGAAGTTTTCACCGCTACCTTCTGCCACGTAGCCGTCTACATCTAACAACAAGGCTTCGTCACAGCCGCATTGCAAGGCTTCTTGCAGGGCTAACATACTGTTGATGTAGTGACCGTTTGCCTTTGCCTTACACATAGAAATATTGACGTGATGGCGCGTGTAGCTGGAGGTACGAACTTTAATACCCACTTCTTTGGCTTCTGGTGACATGTACGACGGCCAGTGCCATGCGGCAACGACAACGTGTACTTTTAGATTATCGGCGCGAAGACCCATGCCTTCTGAGCCGTAAAATGCCATAGGACGCAAATAGGCTGCGTCTAATTTGTTTTCACGAACAGCAATTCGTTGCGCCTCATTAATTTCTTCACGGCTAAACGGAATGTCCATGTTCATGATGTGTGCCGAATTAAATAAACGGCGAGTGTGTTCTTCAAGACGGAAGATGGACGCACCAAGGTTGTCGGCGTTGTAGGCACGCACACCCTCAAAGACACCCATTCCGTAGTGTAGGGTGTGGGTGAGCACGTGAGTCTTGGCTTCGCGCCATTGAACTAACTCACCATCAAGCCAGATTACGCCTTCGCGATCTGCAAACGACATAGAAAACTCCAACGATTATTCAACAACTTAATTCAGTTTCACGGCCCGAACCTCAAACTTCGGGCGCTCTAATCGCTTTACAGGGCGATTAGGTTTCAGGATTTTCAGCGACACTCTTTTGCCAGAGGGCTGAGATAGCTTGACGATAGTCCAACAACGAATCTGCAGGTAATACATTAGGCTGTTGCTGTAAAGCTAGACGATGTCCGATGGAGCGATAGGCTTTGTAAGCGTCCACCATGAGTTGCACATCACGTGAAGGCATCAAACCAGCTTGTTCTATCTCGTCGAGAATCCGGATGTTATCGGAAAAAGTCACCAGCGCAGGGAATTGGTGCGCCCAGGCTAGGGCGGCGTATTGAACCATAAATTCTATGTCAACGATACCACCGCGATCATGCTTAATGTCGAATTGTGGTTGGTTAGGTTTCGAGCCAAGGTGGGAGAGCATTTTGTCGCGCATTTCTACCACTTCCTGGCGCAATTTGGCGCTATCTCGCGCCATGCAAAGCACCTCGCGTCGCAACGCCATAAAGCCTTGTGCTAAGGATTCGGTACCGGCAACCGGTCTTGCGCGCAGCAAGGCTTGATGCTCCCAAGTCCAGGCCTGTTCTTTTTGGTAACGCTCAAAGGCCGACAGACTGCTCACCAAAAGCCCGGAGTTACCGGAAGGCCGCAAACGCATATCGACTTCGTACAAACGCCCCGAAGGCGTTCGGGTATTCAATATATGAATGATTTTTTTACCCAGACGCGTGTAGAAAGTTTGGTTATCGATAGGCGCGTCACCGTCGGTGGATAATTGCGGGTCACAATCGTGAATAAACACCAAATCCAGATCAGAACCGTGAGCTAGCTCAATGCCCCCTAATTTTCCGTAGGCAATGATCACAAAGCCTTTATCCGCTCTTGGGCCATTTTGATCGGTGGGCACACCGTGTTTTTCCACCAACGCTTGCCAAGCCAACTCTAAAACCTGTACCAAAATTGCCTCGGCAACCCAAGTTAGATAATCACTGACTTTCATCAACGGCAATGAACCACTGACCTCACAGGCAGCGACCTGTAACGCATGAGCGCGGCGAAAATAGCGCAGCGTTTCCATTTGTGTTTCTAGATCGTTGTGGGCGATACCCAACAGCGCTTGGTTTAATTCTTGGGTGAGCGCGACCTTTTCTGGTACGCGATGCAAGTTCGCAGCGTCGATTAAAGCTTCTAACAAGGCCGGATGCCGCGTAATTTGCTCGGCAATCCAAACGCTGGCCGAAAACAATCGCACCAGATGCTTTATCACCGTCGGATTCTCTTGCATGAGAATCAAATAAGCGCTGCGTCTGGCGACGGCTTCTAGCAGTGGCAGAACCCGTTTTAACACCTCAACGGGCGAAACCTGTGTTGGCGACAGCGCCCAGTCGAGTTCGGCAATATCCAACTTAGCAACTTCATGCAGGACCTGCCCCATAACCTTATCGAGGCGATCTCGTGCGGTGGTGCTCATGCGTTTGAGTTCTTGGCAGCTCAAAAAGCCTCGCAGATGCTCCAAAGTAGATTCAGCCTCTGGAAAACCCATTTCAGAAAGCTCTTCAAGCAGAACCTCATCATTGCTCTCACCGCACACCAGTCCGTGCCAAAAGCGCGATTCCGTTAGGTTGTCTTGATGGCTAGTCTCGCCGGAGGCATCAATAACTCGCTGAAACTCTTCGTTGACCTGTTCACGAACCTGCTGCAAGGCATCGTAAAACTCATCCCAAGTGCCGTAACCCATCATCACCGCCAAGGCTTGCTGTGCAGGCACATCCACCGGCAGTGCTTGGGTTTGTTGATCATTCCACCCTTGAATACCGTGCTCGGCGCGGCGCAACAATAGGTAGTTTTCGGCCAGAGCTTGAGTAGTCTGTTCGGAGAGGTGATGCAGGCGCGATAAGATCGGCAACACTTTAAGTAAACGCCGCTCTTGCAATTGTGGCTCGCGACCACCGCGAATCAGTTGAAAGGCTTGAGCGATAAACTCCACTTCGCGAATCCCGCCAAAACCGAGCTTCACATCCTGAGTTTTGCCGCGCAGTTTAACTTCGCGATTGATCATGGCTTTAAGATCACGTAGCGCATTGATTACCGAGAAATCGACGTAACGGCGATAACTAAAGGGCCGTAGAAGATTCATTAAACTGCGCTGGCGAGCTTCGCTGTATTGAGGGTCAATTAAAGTGTGTTCACTGCTGGCAATGACACGGGATTTGATCATCGCGTAGCGTTCCCACTCTCGACCTTGGTTTTGGTAGTAATCTTCAAGGGCATTAAAGTTAGCCACCAAAGCTCCGCTTTGTCCGTAGGGACGCAATCGCATATCAACACGAAACACAAAACCATCGGCGGTTTGTGCATCCAAACTTTTGATGATCTTCTGGCCGAGTCGAATAAAAAACTCTTGGTTTGAAAGGGTTTTTAATCTGGGAATAACGGCGGCGGTTTTGCTCTCGATAAACGCGGTTTCACCGGCTTCAGGAAATGCGTAGATCAGGTCGATATCGGACGATAAGTTCAGCTCCCATGCGCCCAACTTACCCATACCTAACACCAGCATGGGTTGAATTTTTTGGGTGAACTGCCCTACCGGAAAACCGTGTTGCAAAGCAAGCAGTTGATAGTGCAAATCCATGGACACCTGCACACAGGCGCTGGCGAGTTCCGATAGATTAAAGGTGATCTCTTGATGCGTACTCAGGCTGTTAAATTCTCGCCAAATGGTCGCCACCATAATGCGTTGGCGGTAGCGGCGAATGCGGCTATCCCAAAGCGCTGCCAGTTCGTCGAGCTGTGCTTTGTTGGGCGTTAACTTAAAACTCAATGCCTGCCATTTAGCATCGCCACGGGTTTCTAAACCCAATCCCGGATGCTTCTCACTGAACACGTTGATAGCACTCAAAAGTGCTTTGTTGAGCTGCTCGCGATGATTATCCGCGTATTCCCGACCGGAACTGGTTAACAGCACCCCCAATAGATCTGGGTCTGAAAGTACGATTTTTTGCGCATATAAGCTGCAAGCAATAAGTCGAACGAAGTGTGGCGTATTTTTATCGTCAAACAGCGTTTGAGCTGAATCCCAGTGCTCGGGCCATCGTTCTTGAAAATTTGCGAGAAGTTTTTCGCTGCTGGAGCGGAGTGAAGACGGTAATTGAGAGAAGTGTTTAGAAAGTTGCTCGGTAATCATAGATTATTCTTATCGGTAAATTCAGAGGCAGCGCTAACTGCCTCGCCCTTCGGGGAACTGTTGTTTGCCATCGGTAATCTCGCACCAATTGGCTTTGTAATCGGTGTAAATATGGGCGTCGATTTCAACAGGAATATCGTCGTCAAAACAAGCAATGGCAACTTCTAGGTTCTCCAGCGCTTCGCCCTTTGATAAAAAGCCTAGACTCGAACCACAGTTCTCACAAAACACACGCGTGGTGCCGTTTGCAGCAGTGAAGTGTTTTAGCTGATCTTCGCCAGCCAACCAGTGCAAATCCTTCACGGGCGCTAAGGTGCCAAAGGCCGCACCGTGAAATTTTCGACACATGGTGCAATGACAATGAGCGACCTTTTCGCTAAAGCCCGAGACCGAAAAACGCACCGCACCACACAGACAACTGCCTTTGTATTCTTTGCTCATACTAGTGATTTCCAGTTCGTTAAGACACCAATGGATCAAGATTCTAAAGCGGGGGCAACACGCAGTACTTCTTCAAGCGTTGTGGTACCTGCGGCAATTTTTTGGGCACCCGATAAACGTAAGGTACGCATACCTTCTTTGATCGCCGCCATTCTAAGCTGACTGATATCGGCGTCGTCGCGCACGAATTTCTGCACATTCGGATTCATCGGTAGAATCTCATAAATGCCTTGTCGTCCAAGATATCCGGTATTACGGCACTCCAAGCAACCCTGCGGCAAATACACCGTTTTCGGCACGGGTGCTTTCCAAGGTTTTACTAGTGACTCCCAGTCTCGCACAGAAATCTGGCCAGATTCTTTACAGTGCGGGCACAAGGTTCGCACCAGACGCTGCGCCATAACACCCACTACCGTGTTTTTGATTAAAAAACTCGGCACGCCTAAATCCAACAATCGGTTGATGGCCGAAGGCGCGTCATTGGTGTGCAATGTGGATAACACCAAATGACCGGTAAGCGCTGCTTGCACTGCCATCTGCGCGGTTTCCAAATCACGAATCTCACCCACCATAATAATGTCTGGGTCTTGTCGCATTAGGGTGCGAATTCCCGAGGCGAAGTCAAAGTCTATTTGCGGATTCACCTGAGTTTGGTTGAAGCTGTCCTCCACCATCTCGATAGGATCTTCAACGGTGCTGACGTTTACCTCCGAGGTCGCCAGCTGTTTGAGCGTCGAATAGAGCGTGGTGGTTTTACCCGACCCCGTTGGCCCGGTAACCAAGATGATGCCATTAGGGCTGGCCATCATTTTCTTCCACACGGCGTAATCTTCACCGACCAAACCCAAATCAGAAAAACTGCGCAGTAAAACTTCGGGATCGAAAATACGCATCACCAGCTTTTCACCAAAGGCCGTTGGCAATGTGGATAACCGCAATTCCACCTCGCTACCATCGCCACGCTTAGTTTTGATGCGGCCATCTTGCGGCTTGCGGCGCTCGGCTACGTTCATTCGCGACAATACTTTCAGACGGCTAGTAACGGCATTGGTAATGGCAGCAGGCATTTCATAAACCTGATGCAAAATACCGTCGATACGAAAACGAATTTTACCAATGTCGCGGCGCGGCTCGACGTGGATGTCACTGGCGCGCTGATCAAAGGCGTACTGCAACAGCCAATCAACAATATTCACAATGTGTTGATCATTGGCCTCTGGATCTTTTAGGGTGCCAAGCTCTAACAGTTGCTCAAAGTTAGTCACGTTAGACTGTGCACCAATGCCACGAGCACCGGATATGGAACTGCTAAGACTGTAAAACTCCACCATGTAGCGGTTGATGTCGGCGGGACTGGCAACCACCTTGCGCACAACGCGTCGCGAGACCTGCTCTACCTGCGGAATCCAATCGCCAGTAAAGGGTTGAGCACAGGCAATCACCACTTCATCGGTAGAAACGTTCACGCACAAAATACTGTGGCGTTTGGCAAAGGCATAAGAAATAACCGACGTAACCTTAGCGACGTCTATTTTCAGCGGGTCGATGTGATAAAGCGGTAGTTTTGCTTTTTCGGCAAGCCATTCGGCAAGATCGTCGTCGGTTAATTTTTTACCCGGACGGGATGGATCTTCTAATTCTTGACTGGCAATAAACGCCAACGGGTGCATGAGCGCTTGTTCTCGGGTTCTGGGTGTACCCGACAGTAAATTTGCATCACCCCGATGCAACCTACCTTCGGCGACAAGATCGTCTAAACAATTCCGAAGGTCTAATACTCGATTTAACATTGAACCGCCTTTTGCCAAAGAATTTCTGGGTTAAGAACATATACTTATTCAACAAGATTTCAATGATCAAAACGGCGAAGCAGGCAACGCTTTGTAGTTAAAGAGTGTTTTTTGCGAACCGAACAATACTCACTAAAAAATAACGGCGTAATTGACAGGTTATTGATACCGTCGTCGTCGATTTATTTTCGGGAAGTATTTCGGCGTGTGCATAACAGAAATAGCCACCGCTCAGCTGATCAATTTCTATTTAATCTAGCGAAATAATAGTCGAGCGCTCAACATTGTAAATTTTCTTCCGTCTTGAACCATTAAGACTCACAGAAATATTGAGTAACCGTGTGGATAACTACAAAGAACTCAGCATTGACGGCCTCCAGAAGCAAAGCACGATTTTTAAACACCCGAAGATGCTCATTATTTTTACGTGTAAAAACTATTCTTTAAATACAAAAATTAAGCGATTTTTTATCAAAAGAAGTTAAATACTTTCTGTAAAAACAACAGTGTTAGCGCCAACACACAAAAATATTTATATAGGAAACTCTGATTAACCTAGAGTTTCTCGCGACACAAGGATGTGTCGCCAATTTCAAGAACGGCAAGTGATTGAAATTGTGAAGAAATTGGAAATCACATTTTCAATTTCTTCCCTCTGATTAAATCAAGGATGAGTTAATCAGAGGTTCCTATAAACTGTTACTCACAGCAACGCTCATGAATGCGCTATTAAAAGCTTGGGAATTCTCATTATTTTTTTATTAAAGGAACCGCCGATTAACTCATCTCTGATTAATTCAGAGCTTCCTGACGATAAATTTAGTTAAATATATTTTTCGAATAGGGTCTAAAGAATCAAACATTCTTCTTGTTTAACGCTCTTATATATGCACATGTTTTTTCGAATGTTATGAGCCAACAGTGATTGGACACATTCCAACAAAATTCACCGTGAGAACCATTTTTTCTATCAACAAGCCGATCATTTAGAACTGAAGGTTTTAGGTATTTAAATGTCTTATTTGTGGTAGATTTTTGCACGCTGACCTTAAAACTGGTAAGTATCGACGATTAACCAACATGTGATGCGTTCATTAAACGGCGCTTATCAGGTTTACAGAAAACGTCGCCGGAAACTCTGGGTTAATCCGAGTTTCCTATACTGAATCAGCCGCCAACCCGATCATAAATAGCGATAAAATACGGTTTTCTATGATGCTTCCCTCCTACAAAGAACAACTCTCACAACTGGTTGCCGCGCCATCGGTTAGCAGCGCTCACCCAGATCTCGACATGAGTAACCGTAAAGTTCTGGATTTATTGGCGACTTGGTTTGCTGATTTAGGTTTTAAGATTCAGTACTTGGATATTCCCGGCCATCCTAACAAGGCCAACCTTCTAGCAACCCTAGGGCAAGGTGAAGGCGGCTTGGTATTGGCGGGACACACCGACACGGTTCCATACAATGCTGAACGCTGGCATCAAGATCCGTTTGTACTCACCGAGCGAGACAATCGCTACTACGGTTTGGGTGCCACCGACATGAAAGGCTTTTTCCCTGTTATCGCCGCAGCGGCGCAAACGTTTAAAGCCAAAGACTTTAAAGAACCGCTGATGGTGTTAGCCACCGCCGACGAAGAGTCATCTATGTGCGGCGCTCGCGCACTTGTGGAAATGGCGCAACCCAAAGCCCGTTACGCAGTCATTGGCGAACCCACCAACCTTACGCCCATTCGCGCCCACAAGGGCATTATGATGGAAGCCATACGCATTCAGGGCTTGGCGGGACATTCGTCCAATCCCAACCTTGGCCACAACGCAATGGAAGCCATGAATGACGCCATCAATGTGTTAATGAATTACCGCCGAGAATTGCAAACGCGCTACACCAATGCGAGCTTTGATATTCAAGTACCAACCCTAAACCTTGGCTACATTCACGGCGGCGATAATCCCAATCGCATTTGCGGGCACTGCGAAATGCATTTCGATTTACGCCCGCTACCCGGTATGGATTTAGAAGAACTGCGCTCGCAAATGAGCGTGTTGCTGACACCCATTGCCGAAAAGTATTCCACGCCCTTAACGTTTGAAAGTCTATTCCCCGGTGTACCCGCCTTTGAGCAGGCGCGAAATAGTGAGTTGGTTAAGGTGGTTGAAGAGCTTTCGGGCAGAGCCAGCGAAACCGTTGCCTTCGCCACCGAAGCACCGTATCTGCAAGCCTTGGGCATGCAAACCTTGGTGATGGGCCCAGGCTCTATTGATCAAGCGCATCAGCCCAATGAATTTATAGAAATCGCGCAAATTGATCCGGCCGTTGATATTTTGCGCTCGCTGATCAAGCGATTTTGTCTTTAATAGGTGTTTTATTAGCGAACCCAAGTTTTTATTTTCAACATTTTAGAAAACTGTTTAATGATCGATCCTGAAATCCGCCAAGAAATTATGCGTCGCATTCACGCCGCTGAAGCCGAGCACAATGTTCGCGTGCTTTATGCGATAGAGTCTGGAAGCCGCGCTTGGGGTTTTGCCTCTCCCAACAGCGATTACGATGTGCGCTTTGTGTATGCGCGCCATCAAGATTGGTATTTATCAATTGATGTAGAAAATAAACGCGACGTGATCGAATACCCGATTGTGGATGAAATAGACATTAACGGTTGGGATATTCGCAAAGCGCTGCAACTGTTCAGAAAATCTAATCCTTCGCTGGTTGAATGGCTGTACTCGCCAATTACCTACCTGGATGACGGTCGATTTGCTAGCACACTACGCGACTGGATTGCTGAGATGTATTCCGCTGAACAAGGGATTTATCACTACAGAAGCATGGCTAAATCCAATTTCCGTGGTTATCTGCAAGAAGATTTAGTGCCGTTAAAAAAATACTTATACGTATTGCGTCCGCTACTTTCTGCTCGTTGGATCGAACAACATAAAACCCCAGCACACATAGAATTCGATAGGATTAAAACATTAATCGCACACGATTCAAGCTTATTAGCAGCCATAAACGATTTGCTGGAGCTCAAGAAACAAGCCCAAGAAAAACAACTTGGCCCTAAAATTCCAGAAATTCATCATTTTATTGAGCGGGAATTAACTCGGCTTGAATCGGTTGATGTTGTTTCTTCGAACCGAAATTACGACCCAGAAATTCTTAACGCGTTTTTTAGAGAAGTCGTAACCGCAAATTGAATCTGTGCTGCTTTTTATTATGGGTATAATAAAAAGACATTAAATTTCACACTGTATATTTGAGCCGAACATTGAACTCCAATAATTACATCGACTGGTTTCGCGCATCGTCGCCCTATATTAATGATTATCGAGGGAAAACCTTTGTGGTTTATTTGCCGGGCGAGGCGATCTCTCACGATAATTTTTCCACCATCATCCAAGACTTAGCATTACTGAACAGTTTGGGTGTTCGATTAGTCATTGTTCACGGTGCGCGACCACAAATTGATGAACGCCTTGGCCCCGGCAATAACACCTGGCAAGACGAATTCGGTGCACGCGTCACCGACCTGCAAACGCTGCCCGCAATCTTGCAAGCCATTGGCGAAACTCGATTTTACGTTGAGTCGGCCTTATCCATGGGTTTGCCCAACTCACCCATGCACGGCGCCGATATTTCAGTGTTGTCGGGTAACTTTGTGGTGGGAATGCCGCGCGGCGTTATCAATGGTGTTGATTTTCAGCTGTCTGGAAAAGTCCGCAAAATCGCCTCTAAAAATCTGACTTTAGCTTTAGATAGCGATGCCATGGTGGTTGTATCACCATTAGGATTTTCGCTGACCGGCGAGATTTTTAATATTCCGGCTACAGAGGTGGCCTCTGAAATTGCCATTGCTCTTGCCGCCGATAAACTGATTACCTTCATTAATGAAGATGGTCTACTCGATTTAAACGGTGATCTTATTCGCCAGTTGGCCGTATCGGATTGCCAAGATTTGATTAACTCCGGCGCGATCACCGAAGAAGACGCGGTATCGGCACTGCGCTGCGCATTTAGAGTGTGTCGCAAAGGTGTAGCGCGCGCACAGATCGTTAGTTATTGCGAAAGCGGTGCATTGCTCGAAGAGTTGTTTACGCTTGATGGTCGCGGCACCTTAGTGCACAGCGATCGCTACGAGTTTGTGCGTCCAGCAACCATCGACGACGTTGGCGGCATCTTGAGTTTGATCGAACCCCTTGAAGCACAGGGTATATTGGTGAGGCGCTCGCGAGAACTGTTGGAGCGCGAAATCGATCAATTCTTTGTGCTCGAACTCGACGGCAGCATTGTGGGCTGTGCTGGTCTGTACGGATTTAGCGACAGCGATTTCGCCGAACTGGCTTGTGTTGCAACGCACCCCGATTATCAAAGTCGCGGATTCGCTCGCAGACTCTTGGTTGACCTAGAGCATCAAGCACGTAAATTGGGCTATCGAAAGCTGTTTGTGCTCACCACGCAAACGGCGCATTGGTTTATGGAGCAAGGCTTTAAGCCTGCGGATATTTCCGAATTACCGTCGCAAAAGCAGCTGGCTTACAACTATCAACGTAAATCAAAAATATTCATCAAAACGCTGCAATATTAACGATCCGTTCGAAAAGAAATAGCGCAAATATCTCGACCCAACGCCTTTGCTCTAGAATCAAAGGCGTTTTTTGTTTTCGCTGTTAACACCCAAGCACTCGGCCACCGCTTTTAAAAGCGACTAAAAACTAGAAACAGAAACCCTATGTACGCATTAATTGTTATCGACCAACAAAAAGGCATTGATCACCCTAAATTGGGCCGTCGTAATAATCCCAACGCCGAACAGATCATGTTGGATTTGATAGCATTTTGGCGAAATCGTAGCTGGCCAATTATTCACGTTATTCATCGTTCCAAAGAGCCAGATTCGGTATTTTGGCCAGAGCAAGACGGCTTTACCCTAAAGGAAGAATTCAAACCTGTTGATGATGAGCTTTTAATCGAGAAATCCGTACCCTGCGCATTTACCAAAAACACGCTTGCTGATGAATTAACCAAGCGCTCCCTCCATAAACTGGTAATAACCGGGGTTGCCACCAATAATTCTGTAGAAGCAACGGCGCGCAGCGCTGGTAATCTCGGCTTTGAGGCATTCGTGGTCGCCGATGCTTGCTTTACGTTCGAGAAGGCCGACTACTTCGGGAACGCCCACAGCGCCGATGAAGTTCACGCCATGTCGTTGGCAAACATCCATGGTGAGTATGCGACTGTTATCGAAAGTGCTGCGCTCAAATTACTTTTATGTGACTAACTTGGTGTTAGTGCCATTGATTGTTGGAGCAGTTTCGGTCGCTTGAATTTTTAGGATTTTTCTTCTTAAAGCTTTTTCCTTTAACCCAAGGATACACCGTCAACGGTGGCCTATTCTTGTCTTTCTGGTATTCTTGTCGCCCATTTTTTAGGCCCACATCCATTTCTTGGTGAACCAGGAGTTCAATATGCCTGCCTACCGATCGAAAACTTCCACCGCCGGACGCAATATGGCCGGTGCCCGCGCATTGTGGCGCGCTACCGGAATGAAAGACGACGACTTTCAAAAACCGATCATTGCCATTGCCAACTCATTTACTCAGTTTGTACCTGGACACGTTCATCTAAAAGATATGGGCCAGCTGGTTGCTCGTGAAGTTGAAGCGGCCGGTGGCGTTGCCAAAGAATTCAACACCATCGCCGTTGACGATGGTATCGCCATGGGCCACGACGGTATGCTCTACAGCCTACCAAGCCGCGATATTATTGCCGACTCTGTTGAGTATATGGTTAATGCCCATTGCGCTGATGCCTTGGTATGTATTTCTAACTGCGACAAGATCACTCCGGGAATGCTCATGGCAGCCATGCGCTTGAACATTCCGGTGGTATTTGTCTCAGGCGGGCCAATGGAAGCCGGTAAAACTAAACTGTCTGAAACTAAGCTCGACTTGATTGACGCGATGATCGTTGCGGCCAACCCAGAAGTGAGCGACGAAATCGTTGCCGAATACGAGCGCAGCGCTTGTCCTACCTGCGGTTCTTGCTCGGGTATGTTTACCGCCAACTCAATGAACTGCCTCACCGAAGCGTTGGGCTTGAGTCTTCCGGGTAACGGTACAACTTTAGCGACCCATGCCGATCGTGAGATGTTGTTTAAAAGAGCCGGTCACTTGATCGTTGAACTTGCTAAACGTCATTACGAGCAAGAAGAACCCAATATTTTACCGCGCGATATTTGCACCAAGGCCGCGTTCAATAACGCCATGACCTTAGATATCGCCATGGGTGGCTCAACCAATACCATTTTGCACTTGCTTGCCGCCGCTCAAGAAGCCGAAGTTGACTTCACCATGGCTGATATCGACGACCTGTCTCGTAAGGTGCCGCAGTTGTGTAAGGTTGCACCGAACTCTCAGCAGTACCACATCGAAGATGTACATCGTGCCGGGGGTATTATGGCGATTTTGGGCGAGTTAGCCCGAGCCAATAAACTGGATACCACAGTTCCCACGGTTCACAGCCCAACCATGGCCGATGCCATCTCTGGCTGGGACATTGCCGTAAATCAATCGGAAGAAGTACAAACCTTTTTCAAAGCAGGCCCTGCCGGTATTCCCACCCAAACCGCATTCAGCCAAAGTACTCGCTGGCCAACTCTCGATTTAGATCGTGCCGGTGGTTGTATTCGCTCCTACGAACATGCCTTTTCAACCCAAGGCGGTTTGGCGGTGTTGTTTGGCAATATCGCCCTTGATGGTTGTGTAGTGAAAACGGCCGGTGTTGATGACTCAATTTTGGTCTTCGAAGGCACCGCTCACGTAACCGAGTCCCAAGATGAAGCAGTGGAAAATATTCTTGGCGGCAAGGTAAAAGCCGGTGATATCGTGATTGTGCGTTACGAAGGCCCGAAAGGTGGTCCGGGTATGCAAGAAATGTTGTATCCAACCAGCTACCTAAAATCTGTGGGTTTGGGAAAAACCTGCGCATTGGTTACTGATGGTCGTTTTTCTGGTGGGTCTTCTGGTTTGTGTATTGGTCACGTTTCTCCAGAAGCTGCATCGGGTGGCACTATTGGTTTGATCGAAGACGGCGATAAGATTCACATCGATATTCCTAACCGCAGCATCAACTTGTTAGTTTCCGATGAAGAATTAGCGAAGCGTCGTGCAGAACAAGATGCTAAAGGTTGGAAGCCTAAAGAAGCTCGCCCAAGAAAGGTTTCAGGCGCCTTAAAAGCTTACGCGCACTTTGCTACCAGTGCGGATAAAGGCGCAGTTCGAGATTTATCTAAGCTAGATTAATCTCGGAAACAACCGTCAGAGACAGTTTTAAAGACAGATCTGACGGACATAAAAAACCCGGCTTTCGCCGGTTTTTTTATGACTTAGGCGTTTTAGCTGCCTTTGACTGATTCGCTTTTTTCTCGTCCGCGGCTAGTTTCAGCTCGCGATCAAGTTCACTCTCAGCGTATTTTTTCCAGTTACTTGCAAATGCTTTACTGCGTGAATCTTTACTCGCCTCTTCAAAAGCTTTTACAGCTTCAGCCCAGCGAGCTAAGTTCGCATTAGCAATACCGACAGAAATATACAGAGAGTCTTCTCGCTTAATACCGCCTTTCTTGAAAGCAATGTCTGCAAATTCAAGCGCTTTTTTACTTTGGTCGTCATCCGCATATAAACCAGCGAGACGAGCATAGAGATCACCACTACCAGACTTCTCAGCAGCCTTTGTTAAGGCATCAATAGCCTTGTCGGTTTCTTGAGAAACCAACCAAGCATTAGAGAGTAACTCGTAGTTCTTCTCAGTACCGTCAATTAGCTTAGAATCGATACCTTTCTCAAGAACCTTGGCAGCACGATAGGAATAACCTTCACCCATCATCATGTACACCAAGTTAAGCACTTCTTGTTGCTTATCACTGAAACCAGCAACGTAGTTAGCGTCACTCAGGTACATTTGATTCTTTTCTTTATTCACTAAACCATAAACCCCAGCAAGTTGCTTGAAGTAAGCAGGTTTAGGATAGTTACGAACAAGAATCTCTAAAATTCCAACAACTTCCTTATAGTTTTCACGCTCAAACTCGATTGCAAGAGCAATGGAATACCAATTTTCTTTAGGAAGTTCGCCTTTTTTCTTATAGATATCGATCGCTTTGTATATATTGCTCAGCGCCTGATCAAACTGCTTATTTTGGTAATACGCCTGCGCTAATAGCGAGTAGTTATCCGCCGTGATAAACATTGGATCTTGTAAAGTGAACCATTTTTTCAAAGATTCCAAGGCGCCCGCGTAGTCTTCACTGACAAATTGCAACTGAGCAATTGTGAAGATCGTACCTATCTCAAGACCTTCCGGAATATTCGGCGATTGAGCCACAACCAGCTTGTAGTATTTAATCGCCTGAGGAAAATTCTCAAGACTGTAATACACATAACCAAACGTGTTGTACAGGTTAGCTACTTCGTACTCATTCCAGCTTTTAGCGTCTTTGGCCTCTAACTTTTTAAGCTCTTCCAAAGCTTTTTTGAAATCAGGTTCTACACCTTCTTCCTCTGGGTTAGCAAGGCCATTAGGAACCGCAAGTTTTTTATAAACTGCTTGGCTTAATGCCGGAGTCTTACGAGTTTTTCGCTCTTCTTGAGCATAAACCTTAAAAGACTCTGCACTTACACCAATAGCATCTAACACCATCACCGACGCAGTTGGAACAAAGGCCAAAGGCGTTGCAATAGCCAAATTTTTGAGGAATTTTTTAGCAATAAGCTTCATTTCTAACTCCTACCGTATTACTTAGCAAGCGCAAAGGTGATTTTGTTTTGTACGCCCGGAACTTCAATTGGCTCACCTTCAACTACGCGCGGCTTGTACTTAAATTTAAGCGCTGCATTGATCGCCGCAGAGTCGAAAATTTTTGGTGGATCAGCTTCAACAACAACGGGATCACGGACCTGTCCGGTTTTGGTAACGGTGAACTCAACAATTACGTAACCTTCAATGCCACGCTCCAGAGCACGACGCGGATACACAGGTTGAACCTTAACTAACGGTAAGTATTCACCACTGGTAAATTGGCTTCCGCCAGCTACTTTAAGGTCGATACCGGTAGTAGGTGCAGCAACTGAAATATTGAGGTCAAGATCTGGAGTAACCGTTGTGGTTTGCGGCAAATCTGGAGGCGGAACCTCTGGCTCAATAGGTTTATCAACCTTGGGCGTTTGATAACGCTGCTCAACCGTGGTTTGAGGCAGCGTGATATCAACAATTTTTGTATCTTCTTGTTCTTCTGGTGGTTTGGTATTGGAATGAATCAAATAGGTCATCAAACCAAACAGGCCAAAAGTAATACCTGCCGCCAACACTGCACCGACAAGGACTCTAACAAACTGCATAACTAGCCCCTCTCCGTGGAAATAGCAATATTAGTAATGCCTACTTCGGTTGCGGCTTCGTAAACCTTGTTAACAGTTTCGATATCTGACGCAGCATCGGCTTGAATCACAACACTACCCTTGGGGTTATCAACGTGAATGCGCTCAATTTCTTTCTTAACACTGCGCGGATCAACTTTTTTCTTGTCGATCCAGATTTCGTTTTTGTCATTCAACGCGATTAAAATCGCTGCGTTTTTCTTCTCAATATAATTGGTAGCTTCAGGTCTATTGACCTCGATACCAGGAATCTTGATGAACGAAGCGGTCACGATAAAGAAGATAAGCATAATAAACACCACATCCAACATGGGAGTTAGGTCAATTGCGCCAGCTTCTTCTTCCGGACTCTGGGTTCGTCTAGCCATGGAAACGTCCTACAAACGAATTTGTAATGGTTAACAACGGACCTTAATGGTCCATTGTTAGATGATCTGCGAACAGATGATTTTCTCGCTCTGCAATTCGGTTGACATAGGTAGAGCCAAATACGCCAGAGAGTGCTGCCACCATTCCCGCCATGGTTGGAATTGTCGCAGCCGAAACTCCCCCGGCCATAGATTTGGCATCACCACCACCGGTGACTGCAAGAACATTAAACACTTCAATCATACCTGTTACGGTACCGAGTAACCCCAACAAGGGTGCTAAGGCTACTAACGCTCCGATCATATCCAAATTGGATTTAATCTTAAGACCAAGTCGAGAAATTAAAGCATCGCGAACTCGGTGCGCGTTCCATGATTTACGCTCACTTCTTGCTTCCCAAGTATTAAGAGCTTGTTTCGCGTCGGAGCGTAAAGCAAATTTGAAGTACCAAATGCGCTCAAAAATCAAAGTCCACATCACAAGTGTAAGCACTGCAATATAAGGCAGAATTTTCCCGCCGGAAGCGATAAAAGCGCTAATTGCATCTAATGCATCCGCAAATGACATGGCAGATCTCCTTATGCTTTTTCAGAGCTTTCTGCAACGATACCAGCACTTTGCTCTTCAATTACATGAAGAACTTTCTTCGCCTGACCATTTACAAAGGTGTGCATAAGTACAACTGGAATCGCAACAACAAGACCCAGTACGGTTGTAACCAACGCACCAGAAATACCACCGGCCATAGCTTTAGGATCGCCCGCACCGAAGATAGTAATCGCTTGGAAAGTTACGATCATACCGGTAACAGTACCTAGAAGACCTAGTAGAGGTGCAACTGCAGAGATAATCTTCAACAAGCTCAAGCCAGATTCGATGGAAGGCTTCTCTTTGAGAACCGCTTCTTCGAGTTTCAACTCAAGAGTTTCGGTATCCGCTTTTGGATTCTCTTTAGCGACTGTTAGTACGCGACCTAATGGGTTGCTAGTACTTGGGCTTTCAGGATTTTTAAGCTGTGATCTTACTTTCGCACTGATGATGCTCAATACGATTAAGCGGTAGATACCAAGAAGCATACCGACAACACCAACTGCCGTGATGATGTAACCCACGGTACCACCTTGATGCCAACGCTCTTCAAGACTTGGACTGTTGATCAACGCAGCCAAATAAGTACCACCTTGAGGACCTGTTGGGTCAATACCCACTTTGGTGAAGCCAGAAGTAGACGATTGTAGGCTTGCAGCCGCAGCTTGGTAACTGCTGTCAGGTTGGCGAGTTAATTCTGACATGTGGCCGCTTTCTGGGCTGTAAGTCAGGTACTTGCCGTTTGATAGAAGGTTGTACAAACCAACACGAACTACGTCTTGGGTTAACTGCTCACCTTCTGGAGTGATTACGGTACCAGAGAACTTAACAACCTTACCTGCTTCCACAGTTTCACGTTGCAGTTCGTACCATAGGCGCTCGATCTCTTCGATTTTAGGAAGACTGGTTGCGCTGTTCATTTTTTCAATCAAACCTTCCAAGAACTCGGTACGGCCTGGGTACTGAGCACTAACGATTGAAGATTCCATGTTTGAACGAAGATCACCCGCCGCAGAGGTTAAGTGACCAAACAATTCTTTTAATGAACCCAAACGTTGATCTAATTGAACACGTTTTTGGTTAACCAACTCTTCTTGTTCTTTTTGCGTTTTTTCAAGCGCGGTAGAGCGATTTTCTTCAGCTCGTTGTACAGCTTGAGCTTCAGCTAACAATTGAGCTTGGTTATTTTTTTCACGACGAAACTGAGCTTCGCGATCGCGGTGCTCTTTAGTTTCTGCAACTCGGTCCTCTTGAACCATTTTCAACAATTCTTCAAGAGAAGTTGCTTTTTCAGACTGAGCAAATGCGCCAGAAGCCAATACACCCGCGGTAAACGCTACGGCAAATTTCTTTACGAAGGTCATTTTCATTGTGCAGCCTCCGGTGCCAAGATAGGTAGATCTAGAATATCGATAGAGGCTTGCTTCTTAGCGATGCGAATGCCTTTTAAAATTGCACTGCGGTAAGCGCCAGAATCAATCGGAACCCAAGCTCCTTGACGGGCATCCCAAGCACCAGACAACTTGGTGTCTTTTGTTTGGTACAACAAAGCAATACGGCCAACTTGAAGAATGTTTACTTCACGCTCACCGGAGTCAAGAGTAAGAGTGTCTTCGTAAGTACTTACGCGACGACCGTATTCAGACTCGATTTTGTACAACTCAAGTACCTGACGGAATTTCTCGGAAACCAAGAAATCGGAGCTGTCCATGTTGGCTTTAACTTTTTCTAGCTCTTCGGTACGAGTGTCAATGTAGAAAGGCATATCAAGAGAGATAAACTGTTCTAAACCTTCAAGCATACGCAATACAAGAGGTTGAATTTGGCGCTCGATAACGGTTACGTTTTCGATTGATTCTTCAAGCTCGTTAATGCGCTCAAGCTGACTGGCGATACTGGTTTCGAGCTGCTTGTTGTACACGCGCAAACCTTGGATTTGCTTGTTTACAGTTTTGAACTCTTGCAATAAAGACTCGGTTTCTGACTGGAGCTTATCGATCCGTTGCTGAGATTGAATCCCCGCATTTACTTTTGTTTCACCGACTTTAAAGATTTCATCCAAAGTCTGATCCGCAAAAACCTCCCCAGCGAATAGAGTGGTTGCGGTGATGAAAGTGGCAGCTGCCACAGCTTTCACTCGCTGCTTCTTCATATTTCCCCCAACTCGGGTGCTAGCTAAAAATTAAAAAATTACTTAAGTAAACAATTAAAAAAAGCAACCAAACACGTTGCTTTTTATTTAACCAATCACAATAAGCAGATTGAGAAACCTAACTTAATTTGGCAATAGAGGTTTCAACTGAAGCCAAACTTCCAACCCGCGCCCTCAAATAAAACATACAGCTGACAACTTAGGGTTGTTTCATTATTACTAATATGCTGCTTTGCAGGCGCTATAAAGTACCTTGGGCTTAAATGACATGCAACCGATATGCATCTCAAACCAAGCCTAATTCAGCAAAAATACTGATAATTGTTTTTGACGAGCATCATTTTCTGTTCATCAAAAAAAATATTTTGAGACCTACGTCGATTAAACTCACAACGCGAAAATAAACTCGGTATCCGCTACGCAATAACTATGCAATTTTTTCGAATTTAGGTCGACGTTTTAAAATACTCTATTTTCATTTCGGTATTTTTACGCCCAGTTGCAAATACTGAAAACAACTGCGCAAGAAGACGCTCTAGCGATAAATACCTTCAAAAATGATTTCAATTTATTTTGAACAAAGAGTTTTTTAAAAAAACCTTTGGCGTTCAAAAACCCCTGTGCGAGCATTTTTATAATTTATTTATATCGCCACAGGCGCAGAAATATGCGGATAAGGGTCGTAATTATTCAACTCAAAATCATCGAATGTAAACAAAAATAAATCACGAACGTTTGGGTTTAACCGCATTGTCGGTAAGGCTCTTGGCTCCCGTGACAACTGTTTCTCGACCTGTTCCATGTGATTGGAATACAAGTGCGCGTCGCCTAAGGTATAAACGAAATCACCGGGAATTAAATCAACAACTTGAGCAATCATGAGTGTTAATAATGCATAAGAAGCAATATTAAACGGTACGCCTAAAAAGATATCAGCACTGCGCTGATAAAGCTGGCATGAGAGCTTTCCATCGGCCACGTAAAATTGAAAAAAGGCGTGACAAGGCGCCAGCGCCATCTTGCCGTTGGCGACATTTTCTTGAGGACCAACCGTTTCGTCGGGTAAATCTGCCGGATTCCACGCAGAAACAATCAGCCGTCGCGAGTCCGGTTTGGTGCGAAGCTGGGACAAAAGCTGACTCATCTGGTCAATTTTGGTGCCACTTGGTGTTGGCCAAGATCGCCACTGATATCCGTATACCGGACCGAGGTCACCGGAGTCTGTCGCCCACTCGTCCCAGATTGAAACTCCGTTATCACGGAGATACTGGGTATTGGTTTCGCCTTTCAAGAACCACAAGAGTTCATGAATGATAGAACGAAGATGACATTTTTTGGTGGTAACCAGCGGAAAACCATCGGCGAGATTAAATCGCATCTGATGACCAAAGATACTCAGAGTACCTGTACCCGTTCGATCGGATTTCAACGTACCCTGGTCGCGCACCAAACGCATAAGATCGAGGTATTGCTTCATAAATTGTACCTAGGACTCTAACTCATGACTTCGACGGAGCGGGCTCTGGGTCGGAATTGGGTGTTGGTTTGTTACCGCGCAGATAAAACCAAACGAACAAAATAATACCCACTAAAATCATCGGCAAACTCAGTAATTGCCCGCGCGTCATCCAACCGGCGAAGTCAAACCCGATATGGCTGTCTGGCTCACGAAAGAATTCAACAATGAATCGGAAAGCACCATAGCAAATCAAAAATAACGACCCTACGGTACCTATTGGGCGAGGTTTGCGCGAATACAAAAACAAAATCACAAACAACAGCAAGCCCTCAAGGGCCGCTTGATACAGCTGTGAAGCGTGGCGAACTAAGCCTTCGGGATCTTTTGGAAAAATCATTCCGTATTCCCAAGTGGTTTCGCGCCCCCAAAGTTCTTGACCAATAAAGTTACCGATGCGGCCAAAACCTAATCCCGGCGGAACCAACGGCGCCACAAAATCCATGAGCGCTAAAAACGAAATTTTGATGTGTCTGGAATACAAGACCATCGCAAGAATTACGCCCAGCAAACCGCCGTGGAAAGACATGCCGCCCTCCCAAACACGGAACAACCACAGGGGATCTTCTAAAAAACGCTCAAATTGATAGAAGAACACATAACCGCAGCGTCCTCCTAAGATAACACCGAGCGCCACCCACACCACCAAGTCATCCACTTGGCTTTTGCGAATGGGTGTCCAATCTTTTCCAGATCGATGCATCGCTAAAGCATAAGCAGCGGCAAAACCGGCAAGATACATTAATCCATACCAATGCACCGTCAGCGGACCTACGCTAAACGCAACGGGATCGATCTCTGGGTATTTCAGCATAAATTCTCCAATACTCGAAAATCCTGCAACTGTTTAAGAAATATGACAGCTTTTTTCGAGCCTATTTGCCTACTGGCACATTAAATCGGGTAGACTAGCCGCTCTTTGTGACCTGTGAATAAAAATATGTGTCTGATTTTTTTAGCTCACCAGCAACATAGCGATTGGCCATTAATTATTGCCAGTAATCGCGATGAGTTTTTCAATCGCCCAACCCAACCTGGTCACTTTTGGGGCCCGCAATTTAACCTGCTCGCTGGAAAGGATCAAGAACACGGCGGCACTTGGCTTGCCGTCAACAAAAACGGTCGTTTCAGTGCGGTCACAAATTTTCGCGATCCTAATCAATCACTGGGCAAAATCAGTCGCGGTCAACTGGTTACCGATTTCGTCAATGGTAACGCTGGCGCTTTAGATTATTTGCAAAATATTAACCCAGAAGACTACACCGGCTTTAACCTTTTGGTATTTGACGGAAAAGATTTGGGCTACACCAGCAATAAATCCGATGGCCCTAAATTACTTGAGCCCGGTATTTATGGGTTATCGAACCACTTGCTAGATACACCTTGGCCAAAAGTGGTCAGTGGCAAACGCACATTTGCCGAAATTATTGATCAAACCGATGTAGATATTGAAGAACTATTCAACTTAATGACCGATACTCAACGGGCTGATATTGAAGACCTACCTCGCACCGGTGTAAGTACAGAGCTTGAACATCATTTATCGTCAAAATTTATTACGCCTACGGCCGATAACATTCCAGATAGCCATGGCAATTACGGTACACGCTCAACCACGATCATCATGATTGATAAAAACGGCCACGGCGTTTGGCACGAGCGTAATCACGAAAGCGGTGAAATTTCCACCGAAACCGCCGTTGAGGTGAATTGGTAATAAGCAAAAAGGCCTTTTGATAAGGCCTTTTTTAGTTGGGCAGACTGACTTTTGAAGCATTCGATGAACTCATCGGTAATTTCATCAAAGGGCCGAAATTGAAAATGCGACTTCCAATTTCTTCGCAGGAAACTCCGGGTTAATCAAAGTTTCTTTTTAAGTTTTCGAGCAACCCAAAAAACCCAAAAACGATTTCGATCGATCGTCTACTTTTAGACAAAACCGCTAACTATTTCAGCGCTTTCAAAATGGCCATAAGACATTGTTGCGGTGTTTTCCCTTCGCAGTTAATTTCAATGTCGGCGAACTTTTTATAAAGCTCTGTTCTTTCTTCCATCAGCGACTCAAAACTTTGGCCCGGCGCACGAGCGATACCGCGATTTTCGTAATTGTGAATACGACCGCGCAAGGCATCAAGCGACAGGGATAAATACACAACTTTCGCATAGCGCTTAAGGTTATTCATGCCCGGTTCGCTGTACACCGCACTGCCACCGGTAGCAACAACCTTGGTTGAGTGAAAAGACATCTCCAGCAACACTTGCTCTTCAACATCACGCAGCGCTAAGTAACCACGGCCATCCATAATTTCTTGTAAAGTTTTGCCTTCTCGGGTCTGAATGGTTAAATCGGTATCAACAAACTCCATACCGAGCTCTTTAGCCAATAAAACACCCAGAGTACTTTTGCCCACTCCGGGCATACCCACCAATACCACGCTTTGTGCACTCGTTGCCACGAGAAATACCTCAATTACTAAAAATAAGACACTGTTTGAAACAGGTTTTTCATCACCCAACACTCCAGCAAGCAGCCCAATAAAACTGCGCACCGATAAGGGTTTTCTTGGGAAAATTCAGGGAATCGACCTAGCTAATTACTAAGGAACCGTCACGTTTTCGGTTACTGCCGTACGCAACAACTTGTAGATTCCGGCCTCCTTAAGAAATGCGTCTACACAATTATTAATACTTTGTGCATCGGGTAGATCTCGCACCTGAAGGAATAACTCTTCTATGTCGTCCAAAGATACAGAACGCAACGCCGCTTTAACCTTGGGAAGGTTAGTAGCATTCATCGATAACACGTCAAAGCCCATTCCAACCAACAACATTGCCGCGCCCGGATCACCGGCGAGTTCGCCACAAATACTCACGGGCGTACCTTGGCTATGGGCCTGCACCACCACCTCGTACAAGGCTCTAAGCACTGCCGGATGCAGAGATTCATAAATACCCGCAACTCGGCCGTTATTTCGATCAACCGCCAATAAATACTGGGTAAGATCGTTACTACCAACCGATAGAAAATCCACTCGCGCCGCCAATTCTCGCGCTTGATAAACCGCCGCGGGCACTTCCACCATAACGCCAATCGGCGGCAGGGTGATATTGTAGTTTTCTTCCAACAACTCGTGAAACGCCCGATAAATCAGTACCTGAGCGGACTCCAGCTCACCAATGCTTGAAATCATCGGCAACATAATACGGAGGTTGTCTAAACCTTCGCTGGCCTTAAGCATGGCCCGGACCTGACTCAAAAAGATTTCTGGATGATCCAGAGTTACACGAATGCCACGCCAACCCAGAAACGGATTTTGCTCTTCAATGGGGAAATAAGGTAAAGACTTGTCACCACCAATATCGAGTGTGCGCATGGTGACCGGATTGGGGTGAAAGGCTTGCAACTGCTCGCGATAAATCTTGCGCTGCTCTTCTTCAGACGGAAAACGGTCGCGCAACAAGAACGGCACCTCGGTTCGAAACAAACCCACGCCTTCGGCACCGCGCTCCAGCGAGCGCATCACATCGACCATTAAACCGGTATTGACCCAGAGCGCTACGCGGTGATGATCGAGGGTTTCACAGGGCAAATCGGTAATCGCCTCAAGACCCGAGGCCAACTGTTTTTCTTCTTCAGCGATATTTCGATACTGCTCAACCAACTCTTGGGTTGGATCGGTAATCACTAACCCACGATAGCCATCCACCACTATCTGGCGTTGATCCATCTTTTTATAGGGTAAATCTACGGCACCCATTACCGTAGGAATACCCATGGCACGCGCTAGGATTGCTACGTGAGAATTGCTTGAACCTTGAACAGAGATGATGCCCCGAAGGCATTCTTGCGGCACCTCTGCCAAGATAGAGGCACTTAATTCTTGTCCAACTAGAATGGTATTTTCAGGATAAACCCGCGATTTAGCCGCGGATTGCTGTAGATGACCCAACACTCGGCGCCCCAAGTCGCGTAAATCGCTGGCGCGCTCTCGTAAATAGGCGTCGTTCATGCTCATAAAACTGGAGACGTGGGTTAACACCACTTGGCTCCATGCCCAAGCTGCGCCCTCACCCAAACGGATACGCTGGCTGACCTCGTCGATAAGCATGGTGTCTTCAAGTATGGCCAAATAGGCGTCAAACAATACCTGCTCTTGTGCGCTGAGCCGCTCTTTTAGATGTTCAGCCAAATGCTCAATATCGTTTCGAGCCTTGCCCATGCAGCCCAGCAAAAACTCCACTTCCGACTCGGGATCTTTACAGGTTGTTTGCGCCACTGAATGCAAATCAGCTGAAGGCGATGCAACGACCCCCACACCCAGTGCCACACCGCCTGCGCCACTGATACCGCTAAATCGCGCCTGTCGCGATTCTTTACCGATAGCCCCCAAAGCACCGGTAGCTTCAGCGTGGGCAATAACGCCGGCCAGCTGAGCCGATACCGTAACCAGAAACGCCTCTTCACTTTCATCAAACTTGCGACTTTCGATCTGCTGAATAACCAGCACACCCAATACTTCGCGATGATGAATGATCGGCGCGCCCAAAAAGCTCTGGTACTTTTCTTCACCGGTTTCAGGGAAATATTCGTAGCGAGGATGCTCTGCGGCATTTTCAAGATTGATAGGCTCAGCTCGGGCCACAACCCAACCCACTAAGCCTTCATGTGACTGTAGATTAACCTTACCCACGGCCTCTGGGCGTAAGCCCTGAGTGGCCATCAGCTGGTAATTGTCTTCGGTGGTTCGCAAATAGATTGAACACACTTGCGTGTGCATAATTTCGCGCACGCGCTGAACAATAATGTCCAGCGCGACTTGCAAATCATCGGCGCCGTTAACTTCCTGTACGAGGGTGCGCAGGGAATTAAGCATGATTTACAGCCCGCGGGCGACCTCCAACTGGCAATGCAGGGTTGAGAGTTCCTTCAACGCCCTGCGATACACATCGCGTTTAAATGCCACCACTTTCCCAAGCGGATACCAATAACTGACCCAGCGCCATTGATCAAACTCGGCGTGACCAAACTTTTGCAAATCGATTGCTGAATCTTTTGTTCTCAGCTTCAGCAAAAACCACTTCTGCTTTTGGCCAACACAAACCGGAGTATTACCTTGGCGAATCAATCGCTTTGGTAAACGGTAGCGCAACCAGCCGCGCGTACAGCCGAGAATATCAACATCATCAGGCTGTAAGCCAACTTCCTCATAAAGCTCACGAAACAACGCATCGCGCGGTGTTTCATTTTCGTTAATACCACCTTGCGGGAACTGCCAAGCATCTTGGCCGTTTACACGCCGTGCCCAAAATAGCTGGCCCTCATCATTCGATAAGATGATACCCACATTCGGACGAAATCCATCGGCGTCGATCAAACCCTGCTCCTGTTAACGAAAGAAATTCTGAACCTTCAATATAAACTATTGTTTCACAAGTTTCATAATTTCAAAAAGAACTCTCTACCATTCAAGCCCACAAAAAACACTTTTACAGTGACAAATACTCAAAATATCCCTCAAAATAAACCCCTTTATAAAAACTCGGCATTGATTGTTCCGACATTCCAAAAAAATGCTGCAACTGCACACTTTCAAGTTTCGGAAACTTGGTTTTAGGGGGAAGTTTTGAGCTTAGCCATTTTCGATTTAGACAATACATTAATTCGCGGTGACAGCGACCACGCATTTGGTGAATACCTTGCGGATCAAGGATTAGTAGATAGTGAAGTATTTCGGGCTCAGAACAATCGGTTTTATCAACAGTATCTAGACGGCACCTTAAATATTTTTGAATACTCCGAATTTGCTCTGCAAATCGTCGCCGGAAAAACCGCACAAGAACTTGCGCACCTGCAACGCGACTTCTTTTCTCAAAAAATTGAGTCAATGTTTTTACCAAAAGCCAAAGCATTAATTGAGCGCCACCGCAACGAAGGCGACGACCTATTAATTATTACCGCAACCAACCGTTTTGTTACCCAACCCATTGCGACTTGGCTTGGCATCACCCAATTATTAGCAACCGAGCCCGAAGTTGTGGAAGAAAAATACACTGGAAAAATCACCGGTGTGCCTTGCTTCCAAGATGGAAAAGTAAAACGTCTGTATGATTGGCTGGAAGAATATTCAGGTGACCTAACCGGTAGTTATTTTTACAGTGACTCATTCAACGACTTGCCTCTATTGAGCATTGTTGAAAATCCTATTGCTGTAGACCCAGACGATCGCCTAAAACAACATGCCCTAGCACACGGCTGGAAAATTACCTCTCTACGTTAAAAGAGACTGATAAAAATTGAGTATGGAAACTTCAATTCACAACAATAAATACACCGCAAATACCCGCCCAGGTTTTATAAAATGGACACTAAACTGGGCTTCTCTCAAACCACTCATCATTACAGTTGCGATACTGCCCATTTTAAATGCTTGCTCGCCAGAGCCTTCTTCACAGAATGAACCAGAACCGCTACCTACTACCCAAATTGCACCGCTTGAATCATCGGAACTAACAAGCGACTCCCGAAAAGAATCGGCGCAAGCGGTTATTAACCTGTTTCATCAAATATTTAACGCTACGTTGGCGGAATCCGAAAAACTCAAAAGCCTCGCCACGGATTTTTATGCAACGCCTTCGAGCGAAAACTTGGCGGTAATAAAAGAACAGTGGATTGCCACACACAAATCCTACACTCAACTTAGCGCTCTATTTAATTTAATAGATGCCAGTGAAGATTTGTTTTACGAATTAGCAGGCTTTAAAACGGTGTTAGATGCGCAACCGATTCTACCCGGATACCTAGACAGCTTTGGCATTTATACCAACAGCGGAATTGTTAATGACTTACTGGTAAGTATCAACGCCGAAACAATTCGGGGACAGCACCAAATCACCGATTCAGAAGAAGTCTCTCTTGGCTTGCACGCTATAGAGTTTTTACTTTGGGGCGCCGACGGAACTCGTACAATCAAAGACTTTATTGCCGCTAAAAGTCGAGACTTAAAACCTAACCAAACTCCACAAAATCGCCGCAGAGATTTAATTCGACTGCAAACACAATTACTTCACGACGATTTAACCGCGCTACACTTATTTTGGCAGAAAAACACCTCAATACGCCTAAAAAATCTAGAGCCAATTTCACAACTTACCTTGTGGAATTCTGCACTGAAAACCCATTGGCAAACAGAAGTATTGAGCAACATCAATGACAACGGTGAGATAGAACTCCACCATGAGTTTTTTTCTCGCATTAGCGATGCAAATATCCCAAAAGCTATTATCGGCAATAGCATCGATTTGTACTTAGAAATATTCAGCAGACAACTACAAGTCGACTCAAGAACAACCGCCTCAGTGAACAACGCCGAAATAATTACAAAACTACAATCGCTTAAATCGGCTATAGAAATTAGTCATTCGCACACAAATAATTCTTTAGAAGACATTAATCCATCGAGCAAAAATAATAACACGGCTAATACAGGTACTTTTAACACAGACACTCTTGAAATCGACACTCTTGAAACCGACGCTCTTGAGACCGATCCTTTAGAAGATAACTCTGCTTTGGAAGACGTTCAAGCCGACTTAAATTTAAAGATACAGGCAACCGAAATCCTTAATCTTTTATCCATTTAACAACTACCAAGACATACAAGGTAGAACTTACTAACTCCAGAATGATTCCATCAATAAGTTAAAAGACTACATACAATTAAATAAGGCAACTCTGAATAAACCAGAGATTTGCGTAGTGTAGTCAGGCGTCACTAATTTCAAGAGCGATAAGTGATGACAATTCTTACCCGTTGATTAAATCCAGAAGGCGTTAATTACAGAATTCTATGTTTATGAAATAAAAAGTCGAGATTAGAAAACCCCAAAAAAATAATTACACAGAACAACCTACGGTGAAAATTACCGTTTTAAACAGTCATTTCCAAGTATTCTTCTATCACATTCAATTCCAGGTGAATTCCTGCTTTTTAAAAACTGCGTCCAACAATAACTCGCAGAAACACCTTCAGAAAATCCAAAAAAATACTTACTCAATTTAAAAAAATAAACCTCAAGCTCTTGTTTAATCATTTATTTTATTGCACCCTCTAAAAATCATCTTCACTTTTCTTTTGCTCAGGAGTTAACAGTGACCTCGCCTATAAGACTAAACCGACGTTGTTTTTTGGCCTCGACCCTAGGACTCCTAACCACCACTAGCATACCTACTTTCGCAGCCACTAAGCTTTTAGAACCTTACAACTTCAAAGAAACAAAAAATACTAATCCCTCAATGCTCGCCAAAGACGAATCCTATTGGAATGGCATTGCAAAATATTATGATCGTACCGAAGGTATCATTAATTTAGAGCATGGCTACTGGGGCAAAATGTCGCACCCGGTTCAAGATTTTTATCTAAACGCCATAACAACGGTGAATCAACAAAACTCCTACTACGCGAGGAAAGATTTTAATCAAGACATGACAAGTGTTAACCAAATGCTTGCCAATGCGCTGAATATAAATTCAAGCGAAATTACACTAACACGCAACGCTTCAGAAGGGTTTCATGCATTAATTCGTCAGTACAAAAACTTAAACTCATCTGACGCTGTACTTTGGGCAGATATAGATTACCCCAGCTTTAAACGTGGCATGCAATGGCTAGCAGAAAGCCACAATGCAAAAGCTATTGAACTTAAGTTACCGGCGCAGTGTTCCAAAGCAGATTTAATTCAGATATACACACAAGCATTTAAAGAAAATCCCAACATTAAAATTGCCCTACTTACTCACGTTAGTAATCAACACGGATTAAAACTTCCTGTAAAAGAAATTACCGCCGAGGCAAAAAAACATGGCATTGATGTTATCTGTGATTGCGCGCAATCTTGGGGGTTAGTTGATTTTACCTTACCAGAATTAGGCGTAGACCTAGCCGTATTTAATCTGCATAAATGGATTGGCTCGCCACTAGGAGTGGGTGCACTTTACATAAAAGAAGGACTACTCGATAAAATTGCACCCTTTCCGGGAGATGCAAAGCCCAATACCGATACCATTGCCCAACGTGTACACATGGCAACCGCAGACTTCGCGAGTTTTATATCGGTACCCATGGCATTGGATTTTCACACAAAAATAGGCGGCAAAAACAAAGAAGCCCGACTTAAATACCTACGCTCACTCTGGGTCAATCAACTTAAAGAAAATCCTAACATTGAAATACTTGGCGCAATCGACGAAGAATCCACAACGGGAATGGGCAGCTTTCGCATAAAAGGCAAAGCCAGCGAAACCGAAGTAAAAAACCTGCAAAAAACATTGGAAGAAAAATACGGCGTATTTACCGTGGTGAGAGACGGCCTAAATAGCGGCTACTGTATTCGCGTAACACCGCAGATTTTTACAAAGACCGAAGACATTCAAGCGCTGATTAATGCGCTGCGAGTAGAATCTGCTTAAAATCGTTAAACAGTCACACCAAGCACAAACCAACTAGCCTAGTCTGGGCGCTCTCATCACTATTTGATAATGTCTCGGGCTTTAGCAATTTCAGCCCGAGACATTCACGCGTGAAAACTTACCCGCTTCTAAATTGATTTATCGCATTTAAACAACCGTAACCAGCGCTCGACTATCTCAACCTCAACCAAACTACAGTTTCGGTACGACTTTTATCAATATACAAAATTACGTCGTAATAATTATTCATCACTGCGTAAGCAAAAATATCGATAACGTAAACGTAGTATAAAAAGTGAAGGCACGGGACCAACCACTACTTGTGATGATCGAAATTCTCACCAGTTTCATCATCATCGTCACATAAAAAAGCGCGACGTACACAGCAAACTATGCAGTGATAAAACGGCATGTCGTCGATGCAAACTTGTTCCGAGCGGGGTTTAGTCACCGTTTAGGACTATGACAAAGGATAAAAGCAAAGCTAAACTTGTACATGTCCTATGCATTCAATATCAAAAAGTGGCTAATTATCATCCATGAAATTTATTTAGTTATCTTTTGTAAGCTTCAAAATTACTGGGAATCATTAATCAATGGTGAACGTAATTTTAGTTTGATGCCCTTTTAATACCGATGTCCTTTCTTCGTATTTAAAATGAGATACCGCCGCAATAGCATTTTTATCAAAAACATCTTTGGGAAATGCATCAATAACTTCTATATTTATCGGTAAGCCATTTGTAGAAATATCGAACCGTACTATAACAAATCCTTGAATTTTTTGAGTTAACATTTCTTTCGGATAAATTGGTGGTGTAGCGTATACCAAAACAGGCCATCTTTTTTGGATGTAACTATTTCTGGATTCCTCATCAGGCCTAATCGATCCAACGATTTGCGGACATTCTTCGTATGAATTACAGCCATTAAAAGAGTCAGTAGTTGAAGTACAAGCAATAAGTGTAAATAAAACTAAAAATACTAAAAATTTTGTCACGATCCAAAACCCTCTACACCTCGTTTATACGGATATCTATTTTTACCACTAACACTTAAAAACTAAATTTAATCCAAAAAGTGTACTAACTCGTAGGGATAAAACTCATGATCTTTAAACGACCTGTCATCAATATTAAAGAATTTTACCACCAAAGCAGCTTCCCAAACCCAAAAACCTTGGTAATGGCTATCAATTGAATCAATTAAAGTTTTCCGGTCTTTTACCCTAACACCTGCAGACACTCCTATCGAATGAAGGCCACGCAAATGGCCTATTAACCTCGGCCAGTCATCTAGATACTTTTTCACCAAAGCCGGGCGTTCGTTTACATCAGCATCAATCACTTGATCAAGCAAACCGAAAGTTTCTGGGTTCATACAGGTTTTAGCTATAATGCGATTCGGTTGATAATGTTTAATAATGGTATCAATTAAGCGATCTTTTCCTGCACGCCCTAAAAATGGAGCCACTTCAGCAATTTTTTGCGCATCTCCCCCAAAGCAGATAAACCAACAAAGCCAAGTATAGACAGAATGATAATTACACTCTGGACCTTCACCTCGTAATCCGCTAGTGCCTAGGGTCTGATTTGTTAATAAAAATATTTCCTCAAGATTATGCTTTTTCATTTCCATTACAAAAAAACATAATTATCCAACAAGGAAATATCGATTTTTGCTGAATATCCACCAATGCCTCTCCTCTGCAATATTGGAGAGGAATCATTCTAGTAGGCTTATCTAGCAGTATTATTCTCAACGGAAGCATTTTTTGTACTCCGTGCTTTTCTCTCTGGCATGAAGCCTGATACAACTCCATTACGTTCACCTGAGACGAAAACTCGATAATCGAGTTTATTTTTGCATCAAAAAACTCTTTTGGTCTGAATGTATCTCTCATTGCGTTATCTCACGATGGAATTGTATTCCTTGATATATTCAAAACTTCACTCTGCGGAGTGCGTTTGTAATTGCACTCATCATTCTTTAAATAATATGACTCTAATGGAATACCGACTAGCCACCTAGTTTTCTACAAAGAATTGTATTAATAAGTGAAAATTTACATAGGGTCTACGAAAAGCATGTCCTGATAATAATTCTTTGGTCAGTGATCTGCAGAACACATTTAGAGTAGTTGTAGATAATGTAGAGAAATTAAACTATAGGAATCTTTGATTAACTCATCCGTGATTTAATAAGAGGGCAGAAACTTCTAACTTCTTCACAATTTCAAAAATCGTAAGTGATTGAAATTGGCGACACTTCCTTGTGTCGTTGATATTTCAACATCAGTGGGAATTTTCTAAACCCTATAAACCCTTGCAAACAATGCTTTTAAATAATTGGTCTCTGGAATTGCGGGATGAACGGGATGATCTGGGCCTTGGCAGCCGCGATAAAAGATTTGTGATTGTCGGTCGAGGTGGCGGCTCGCGGAGCGAATGGTATCGATAAGTTTTTCTTCTGCCATGTGCATGGAGCAGGATGCCGATACTAAAACGCCGTCGCGATTTAATAAACGTATGGCAAGTTCGTTGACGTGGTAATAAGCGGCTTCGCCAGATTTTTGATCTTTTTTGCGTTTAATAAATGCAGGCGGGTCTAAGACAACCACATCGAATTTTTCGCCCTCTTCAATTAATGCTTTTAAGGCTGGAACGGCTTTGCCTTCGAGCATTCGTAACTTGTCTTCTACGCCATTTAATTTTGCATTTTCAAAGGCGATGTCTAGTGCAAATTCGGAAGCATCAATACAGGTGACATCGGTAGCGCCCGCAACGGCAGCTTGTACGCCCCAACCACCCACGTAAGAGAAGATATCTAATACGCGTTTGCCCTTACATATTTTTTGTAGGTATTCGCGATTACAGCGGTGATCGTAAAACCAACCGGTTTTTTGGCCTTCAACAATGGGCGCAATAAATTTAACCGAGTTTTCAACAAGCTCAACGGTGTTGGTTACTTCACCCAAACTTTCGGTATACAAGGGTAGGTTTTCTAATTCACGAGCCGAGTGATCGTTTTTAATCAAAATACCTTTTGGACGTAAACACTGGTCAAGGGCATCAACAATTTCTTGTTTAACCACTTCCATGCCCGCGCTGGCAATTTGCACCACCAATGTGTCACCAAAGCGATCGACGATTAAACCCGGCAGTAAATCGGAATCACCATAAACTAATCGGTAATAAGGATCAGCAAAATTTAATTCACGTAGAGATTTGGCTTGATTAATGCGCTGCACTAGCAGCGATTTATTCAATAGGTGCTTGTTATCACGACTGATTAACCGTGCGCAAATTAATCCGTTGGGATTAACCACGGCGACGCCTAAAACTTTATCTGTGTCGCTCACGATCTCTGCTTGCTCGCCAATTTGCAGATTTTTAAGCGGTGTTTTAGCAATATCGATTTCGTTGGAATAAATCCACAGATGGCCTTGTTTTAATCGACGATCGGCTTTGGGTTTAAGTTGCAAGCGTGCAAGAGACATGACGAACCTACTGTAGTGGTGTGTGCTGATTTTGGAAGTAACAAAAAAATAACCCGGCCAGTAGCCGGGTTATAGCATCAGAGATTAGATAACAACGAGTTTGAAATTACTCGTCTTCTTCTAAAGCGGCTTTGTAGCCATCAACATCAAGAGCGTCGTCTAATTCGGATAGATCGGTTGGTTTAACTTTAAAGAACCAGCCGTCATCGTATGGGGATTCGTTAACGGTTTCTGGCGCATCGCCCAGTGCTTCGTTAACAGCGATAACAACACCGCTTACCGGTGAGAAAATATCTGAAGCCGCTTTTACGGATTCAACAACACCGGCCTCTTCACCTGCGTTCACATCGGCGCCCACTTCTGGGGTTTCAACGTAAACCACATCACCTAAGCTTTCTTGTGCGTGATCGGTAATACCAATGGTAACAGTGCCGTCTTCTTCAACACGCGCCCACTCGTGGGAAGGCAAGTATTTTAATTCTTTGCGAAATTCACTCATTTTTTTTCCTCTAAACCGGTGTTGGGTTAGCGTGTTAAGCGGGTGAGCGATGTGGGAATTTACCCATTTTGCTTCGCCACCAAGCACTACTGCTCGATATTCACTCACTTGTAGACGCCATTGGGCGCTATTAAAAAGTATAAACGCCTGTAACGTAAAGCCCTGAAATCACCGGATTACAATTTTATGGTCAATTACTTATTTTCCGAGTTTAGAGATCAGTCTCGGTTACTGCGCCGAATCATGAGCACGACCGGTACCATGCTGACTGCAACCAAGGTTACCGCCGGTAATGCCGCCTGTTCCCATTGGCCTTCGGCGGTTCGCTCGAATACACGCACGGCTAAAGTATCCCAACCAAACGGTCTTAAAATTAGCGTTGCGGGCATTTCTTTTAGTGTATCAACTAATACCAAAAGTGCTGCGGTTAATAGTCCAGGGCGCAGTAAAGGCAGGTACACGCGTCGCAGTATTTGCAATCGTGTTGAGCCTAGGGTTTGGGCAACTTCTTGAAAGCTAGGCCGAATACCATCAAGACCGGATTGCACCGGGCCTATCGCTACCGAGAAGAATCGAATCACGTAAGCCAAAATCAAGGCCGCTAAACTGCCGATCAACACCTGTCCAAATCCTAACCAAGTACGCAGTGGTGCCAAAAGTTGATTTTCGATTAGTGTGAAAACTAACAAGATGCCTACCGCCAAAACAGAACCCGGCAAGGCGTAACCTAATCCAGCGACGCGCGCCCAAAAGCTTAAGCCTTTAACCGGGCTTTGGCGTCGTCCAAAAGAGACTAACAGTGCTAAACATACAGAAACCAGCGCAGCTAAGAACGCCAACACTAATGAGTTCTTAACAAACCCCCAGTAGCGATTATCGAATTCATTAAGATGAGAGAAAGTCCAAATCAACAATTGGCCAATGGGTACCAAAAACGCCACAGCGAACACTAAGGCGCAATAGACACACGCCAAGCCAGCGTGAAGGCCACGCAATTGATAGCGATCGTTATTGGAGGACGCACGTCGCGTTTGCAATCGACCTTTACTGCGAGCACTCTGCTCTGCCCAGAGCCCAAGCAATACAAACAACAGCAGCAGTGATGCAAGTTGCGCGGCGGCGGCGAGGTTATAAAAGCCAAACCACGATTTATAAATGGCAGTGGTGAAAGTATCAAAGTTGAACACCGAAACGGCGCCGAAGTCGGCCAGAGTTTCCATCATAGCCAACGCCATTCCCGCTGCGATTGCGGGGCGCGCCATGGGAAGAGATACTTTAAAAAACGCTCTTAGCGGCGATACACCCAAGCTTCGAGCCGCATCCATCAACTCGCGACCTTGGTTCACAAACGCCGAGCGCGCCAGCATGTACACGTACGGATACAGCACCAGCGACATCACAATAATAACACCGGGAGCCGTTCGGACTTCGCCAATACCGCCAGCGATGCCTAAAGAGTTGCGCAACCACGTGTTTACCGGCCCGGCGTAATCAAGCAGCCCCAAAAACACAAATGCCAAGACATAAGGTGGAATTGCCAAAGGCAGCATCAGGCCCCAATCAAGCCAACGTCTGCCGGGGAATTCGCAGGCTGCAACCAACCACGCCAAGCTCACACCCAATACACACACCGAGACCGCAACACCAACGAGCAACACAAAGGTGTTTTCTAACAAACGCGCCAGTTGGGTTTCTATCAAATGCGCCCAAATATCGGGAGCAGGCTGTAGCCACGAAAAGACAATAACGCACAGCGGCAACAACACCATTGCCGCGACAAGGTAGGTGGGAAAGCGCCACCAAAATCCCGTGTTAACGCGAGCGATTTTGGTTTTAGGCGCTGGTAATACGAGATCTTGGGCAGACAATTTTGCTCACTTCCAAAAGAATTTTGTCGTAAAAGCTGCCAGGATTATAAACGATTAGTGATAACCGACACGATCCATTAGCTTTATGGCTTCTGCCTGCAAACGACCTGCCGCTTCTACGTTGACCGAATCGGCTTTAAATTCACCCCAAGATTTTACCAATTCAGAAGGCTCAACCTCGGAATTTACCGGATATTCCTGGTTAGCTTCCGCGAAAATGTATTGCGCCTCGGGCTTGCTCAACCATTCTAAGAAATCTTTAGCGGCAACCGGATTTTTTGCGTACTTGGTAATGCCCGCACCCGAGACATTCACGTGCACACCGCGATCATCTTGATTTGGCCAAAACACCGCTAACGGCAAATCGGGATTATCTTCTTTCATACGGCCATAATAGTAAGTGTTTACTATTGTCGCATCGCACAAGCCAGCTACAACTGCTTCCATGGCTTGGTTATCGTTTGAGAAGGGCGCGGCAGCGAGATTTTTTACCCAGCCGCCCACAATGGATTCTGTCTCAGGCTCGCCCAACGTTTTGATCATGGTGGCAACCAACGATTGGTTGTAGACCTTTTTCGCGGTGCGTAAACACAGGCGACCATTCCAATCCGGCCCAGCCAATGCTTCGTAGGTACTTAAATCTTCGGGATTTACTCTGTCGGTCGAATAAATAATCGTGCGCGCACGCAGCGATAAGCCAACCCAGTCGTCTTGGGTTGAACGTAAGCTCTTTGGAATATTGGTTTTTAGAATTTCAGAATCAAAGGGTTGTAACACGCCTTCGTTAGAAGCTTGCCACAAAAAACCGGCATCAACGGTAACAAATAAATCCGCCGGAGTATTTGCACCCTCGGCCTTCAGTCGTGCTAGCAAAGGCCCGGCACTGTCGGTGATGTAGCGAATTTCGGTTCCGGTTTCTTGCTGGTACAAATCAAACAGAGGTCTGATTAATTGCTCATTACGGGCGGTGTACACTGTTAGAACATTTTTATTGGCAGAATCGTCTGCGCAGGCAAACAGCCCAACGCTCAACATAGAAATACCGGTAACTTTTGCGGCTTTAGCGAGTCTGTTAATAATTACGGAGCGTCTTAGCTGATTCATATACACTTGATCTAATAGATAATGTTTGGCATCAAACTGCGGTCAGCAATTGACGATAACTGAGATAAACTAGGTATCAAATTTAAGAATGAATTGCAAATAACAAGTACTTTTATTTAGAAAAATCCCTTGAGATTAATCAAAATAAAACCCTATAGGCTCATTTTGTTCATATCTCGCACATTAAAACCCCATATATATCAAAAAACTTATTTTGCAGAACCACCACTTTCGCGCCCAATTTATTTGGAAGTAAACAATGAAAAAACTGCTAAAAATTTTACTTTCCGCCGTTTCAGCATTAATTTTATTAATTGCCATCGTCATTGTAGTAGTTACCTCCGTTATTGATCCCAACGACTACAAGAGTGATATCGAAAAAGCCGCCTCAGATGCAGGCTATCCCATTGCCATCCAAGGTGAACTGTCCTGGCAGTGGTTTCCGTCTATTGGTATCAGTATTGGCCGCACCGAATTACTGCCCAATAACGTTGATGGACAAAGCTTTGCTGCCATTGAAGACGCCGCAGTATCAGTAAGCCTATTACCATTACTGCGCAAAGAAATTGTTATCCAAACAATTTCGGTAACCGGATTAAAAACTCATTTAGAAATTGACGAACAAGGCAAAGGCAACTGGGAAGTTTTGCTTGATAAATCCTCCGAAACTCAAGCAGCAACGCAAAACCAAACTTCCGGCGATAATAATGGTGAAAGCTCGGCGTTATCCATTACTGCCGACAGTATTCGCATACAAAACGCTGCGGTGACCTTTATAGACCGCCAAAACGACATCAATGCCAGCCTCTTGGATTTTGACCTTACTGTCGACGATTTAAGTCTTACCGGTAAAAGCTTTCCCGTAGAGGCACAATGGCAAGTGAGCCTGCTCAGCAAAGACCTTCCCGACCAGCTCAATGTTGCTGGTAGTTTTAGCTCAAAAATAAAACTCGGCGAAGACTTTACTAGCGTCGAAATGAATTCCGGTAAATTAGCACTGTTACTTGAAAACACCGCTAAATCGATTAGCGAGTCGATTGTTTCTACCTTTACCGTCGCTGCCACCGATTTAAAAGCGCAACCCAATCTTAATGCGCAATTTAAAATTGATTCGTTTAACCCCAAAACGTTAATGAAAACTTTGGGTTTAGACGAGCTGGCCACTCAAAATCCGCAAGCACTCACCAAGGTTGCGGCAAGCCTTTCTATAAGCGGCAACGAAAAACAATTAAGTCTTAGCCAATTAAATTTAGAATTGGATAAAACCAATATCACCGGCACTGCGCAGGTTAATAATCTTAATGATCTAAATTTACAGCTGCGCGGCACCAAAATTAATTTAGACGATTATTTACCACCAGAATCTGCTGCTACATCTGCGACTGCTACCACCTCAACAGCAGCAGCCGGTTCACCATCAACAACTACAGATTCCGATGAGCCATTAGATTTAGCATTTTTAGACCAGTACTTGTTAAATGCCGACATCGCGTTTGAAGAGATTACCGCCAGTGGCATTACCTTTAACAAGCCTACCGTAAAATTAAATAGCGGTAATGGCATTGCTAAACTCAACGAATTATCGCTGGTATTAGACGGCTCAAAAATTGTGATTACCGGTGATGTTAACAAGCAACAGCAATTTAATGCACACCTTACCGTACCAACTATTAATCCCAGCAAAATATTAGCGCAAGCAAAAATTGACAAGCCAGAAATGGCCGATGCCAAAGCATTAACCAGCGCAAGCTTTGAATTAATTGCCGGTGGTAAGCTTGATGCGATTCAAATTTCTAAATTGCAGGCGAAACTCGACGAAACCACCTTAAACGCAACCGGCAAAATCAATAATTTTAATTCGCTAGATTTAGCGCTTAAAGGCAACAGTATTGATCTTGATCGCTACTTGCCGCCACCCACAGAAGAACCAGCAACCGCGAATGCATCGACTAACACAGCCACAGCACCGGAAGAACCCATTCCGTTTGAATTATTAAAAGAATTCAACGCGAACATTACCGTTGATTTTGATCGCATTAAAGTTACCGACATGGTATTCGATAACCTAAACCTCGCGCTCAATAACCAAAACGGTTTAGCGAATTTAAAAAACTTTAGCGCGAACTTTTACGAAGGTACGTTAAAAGCCAACGGCACTATTGATGCTCGTCCAGCCACGCCTAAAATTGCCATTAATGGCAGCGGCAACGGTGTATCGTTAGAACCATTACTTACCAGCTTTATCGAGCCGGGTTCTGCGCAATCGTTTTTATTTAAAGGTAAAGCCAATACTCAATTTACCTCTACCACAAACGGTTTAACCAGCACGCAATTGTTTGAAAATTTAAATGCGCAACTCAGCGCCGATACTCAATCGTTGCAATTAGTGCCGGTTAATATCGAAAAAATGGTTTGCCAAGCAATCGCGTTAGTTCAGGGCGAGAGTTTTAATTCGCAATTAGAATGGCCAGACTTTACGCAAATGCAGCAATTTAACGCCAAAATTAATTTCGCAAACCAAATAGCAACAATCGAAAATCTATCCGCTGGTGTACAGCAATTTAAAATTGGCGCCAACGGTAAGGTAGATTTAGGTAAGCAATCTCTGGATGTTCAATTGCCTTTCTCGGTAACACACGCCAATTTAGAAAGGCAAGGTTGCCCGGTAACCAGTTCTTACTTGGTGGGCCGAGCTATGTCGTTAATTCGCTGTAAGGGCGATTTATCAAATCCAACCTCTGCATGCGGTTTGGATGAACGAGCAATTCGTGAATGGGCGAAAGATTATCTTGAAGACAAAGCCAAACAAAAAGCTAAAGACAAATTAAAAATCGATGAAAAACGCGATGATCTTCGTGATAAAATTGACGACAAATTGGGCGATGGCGCCAGTAAATTATTAGACGGCTTGTTTAAGCGCGACAAAGATAAATAAGTATTCATTTTAACCAATAAAAATTTAAAGAGATTTTAGCCAGTGCTAAGCCACTGGCTTTTTTATGTATGAGCAAATACCTTAAAAAATCTGATAAAAATACCAACACCTCGGCATTAATTAGCGTTAATTTTAGTGAGCGCGTGCTGGAGTGGTTTTATCAATACGGCCGTAAAGATTTACCTTGGCAAAAAAATATAAATCCGTATCGCGTTTGGATATCGGAAATTATGTTGCAACAAACCCAAGTTGCCACAGTGATTCCTTATTTTGAGCGTTTTATGAAGCGCTTTCCTACCTTAAAAGCGCTAGCACAAGCACCGGTAGACGACGTACTAAGCCACTGGAGCGGATTAGGCTATTACGCCCGCGCGCGTAATCTACACAAATGCGCAATCACCGTTTTTACGGAACACAAAGGTAAATTTCCACACACGGTAGACGAACTAGCAGAGTTACCCGGCATTGGCCGCTCTACCGCGGGCGCCATTGCCAGTATCAGCATGGGCTTAAATGCACCCATATTAGATGGCAACGTAAAACGCGTGCTGGCAAGACACTTCGCCATTGATGGCTGGCCCGGTAAAAACGATGTACTTAATCAGCTTTGGCAGGTAGCAGAAGCGCATACTCCAGCAGATAACTGTAACCACTACACACAAGCTATGATGGATTTAGGCGCGACACTGTGCACACGTACCAAACCCAACTGCCAAGCATGTCCGCTTGTTAAAACCTGCGTTGCCTTTAAAGAAAATCGCCAATTGGAATTTCCTGGTAAAAAACCGAAAACACAAAAACCCACCAAATACACCGCCATGCTGATGTTCATTAATCAAAACGGCGAAGTTTATTTACAACAACGACCCTCACACGGCATTTGGGGCGGGCTTTGGAGTTTTCCGGAAGTTTTGCAAAGTGACGACCAAACTGTTTTTGAGCAAGCAATTACCGAGAATAATTCCGATATAAACAACTCAAAAAATAACGCCAACAACAACGGTAACGATCTCAACGCAGCGATTCACAAGCACTGCTCAACATTAAACGCACGCATTAAAAACCAACAACTTTGGCCAAGTTTTATACACACCTTTAGCCACTATCACCTACACATACAACCAGTATTGATCACGCTGGCCAACAATTCAGCACACATAGCCGAGCAATCGGGCCAATGGCTTGCGCTGGACAATCAAACCAATCCCGAATCCGGTTTGGGACTGGCAGCGCCGGTCACCAAACTCTTAAAACAACTTGCTGACGGCAATAACAAAGAAAATGAGCATCTAGGCACCCTGAATCTCTTCGATAAGCCGATCTAGGGCGTTAACCAACTTGGGCAGCGCTTAAATCATAACTGTGAGGAAAAAGCCTTACCCTCATGCTAACTCGTGGTTTCGGTTGGAATTAATCCCTTTAGACCGACAATAAATCCAACCAAACCCGATAAGATCAATGGTAGCTGTATAGCGTCGGAACTAAATAAAGGGTGATCTTTAAAGCCGTTTAGCATTACAAAACAGAGCAATAACGCATTCGCAGCACTAGCAGCGGCATAGACTTCATTTATCTTATTCATTACGCGAGAAACGGTAAGACTTGGCGTATTCGGGTGAAAATGATCGTAGATGACATGAACTAACATCAGTAGAATTACCCACACAAGGTAATATCTTGTTAGTTCGTCAGTTGTGGTTGGGTTAAATAAAAAGCTCAAAACAGTCCTTGTTTATGTAGTTACCGTTCTATGCTGTAACTAAAGCATATAAAGATAAAGACGCAGAACCAACAACAGCTGCCAGTTCAGCTACACCAAGAGACACTGTAACTGCTGGAAGAAATGAAACCAGGCCACAAACTGCAAGACCTACAGCAGCACCAGCGACACTTGATTTTAATGTGTATTCAATTTTTTTTACCGTATTCATAACCGACCTCTGATTGGACGAATATATTTTCGACAAATTATGGTAAAAATCACTAGTAAACTCAAGTTCAGAATCGACCGAAACTGAATCTATATACAGAGTCACAGAGGTTAGTGTCTCCAAATAAACTTGTATCCTACAACTCCCTCACTAAACGCTTAAAACAACTTGGTAATAGCAGTAATAAAGCCCATAGAAAAGAGAAATTAGGCACCCTGAATCTCTTCGATAAGCCGGTCTAGGGCGATAACCAACTTGGGTAAGGCCGCCTCAGAAGACTCAATGTGCAGGTCTTCAACCTCAAAGTAATCGATACTATCTGCAAGATCACCAAAGTGCTCTTGCATCATCGCGTAGTGTTCGTTGCGGCTGGCGGCAATTACGCGATGATATTGATCAAAATCTTCAAGCTCTACGCTTTCTGGCCAGCGAGAATCGTCCGGCGTTATACCAAGCTCACTTAAATACGTTTTAGTATGCGCCGACAAAGGCCCAAGATTTGGGCTTAGCGCCATATCGCGCAGCAAACCCTTGGAATAAGCCCACCAAGGCAAGGCCAAGCGCTGGCAATGATGATTAAAATATTGCTCGGCAAAACGGCTACGATAGTAATTACCCGTACACAAAAACAGTAAGCGATTCATAAGCCCCCGCTTATTTTGATATGGATTATGCCCGCATAACGAGCGCTAAGTTTGCACACTAACCCTCGGGCTTGCACTGCAACTTTCAAGGCCTGCACCCTAACACAGTCACCTGTATTCACCACTGATAAGTCTCTGGGGATAAATGCAAGCCGTTCAGACGCCTATGCGGGTGCATCGCGCCGCGCTTTCTATCTATAATGACCGCCAAGTTTGACAACCAAGAGATCAACCCATGTCACGCACCGTATTCTGCCGTCGCTATCAAAAAGAGCTTGAAGGGCTAGAACGCCCACCCTACCCCGGCGCCAAAGGCGAAGACCTTTTTAACAATGTATCGAAACAAGCGTGGGAAGAATGGATGAAATACCAAACCATGCTCATTAACGAACGCAAACTCAACATGATGGACCTAACCGCCCGCACCTACCTAAACGAACAGATGGAAAAGTTCTTTTCTGGCAGTGAAACCGATCAAATTGAAGGCTTTGTACCGCAAACTGGCGATAAAACCAGCGAATAGACCGCAAGAGAGTCAAGCAACTGATTTTTCGTGAAAAATTCTTTCGCAAGGCCTTGACTAGATCGCTCGCAATCGGTTTAATACGCGCCTCTTCCAGCGCACCTTAGCGCCTAAGAAGAATTGCCCAGATAGCTCAGTCGGTAGAGCAGGGGATTGAAAATCCCCGTGTCGGTGGTTCGATTCCGCCTCTGGGCACCATCAAATTCTAAAGCCTCGCAAATGCGGGGCTTTTTTATGCCTGAAAGAACCTCAAAACAGAAGTGGTTAAGAAATACCGACCATAGCTTGATATTTCGTATTCAACTTAATGCAACTCTGCATCCAGTCAAAAATGAATCTGTAAACTTACCTACCCCGCTCAACTGAATCGAATAGATTACAACTCAGGACCACCACAAGCCCTTTACAAATTGCGCCCTCGATAAATATGTTCTGGTTAAAAACTACTTTGCTCCGCCACATTGACTAGATTAAGAGAACTAATGCTAATTCACTTTACAAGAAAACTTAATTCTAGGATGTTTATGACCTAACAGTACTTGCTTTACAACCGCAATAAACCTCTAGTTTGATAAATCTACCAGTTCGATAATTTAAAGACTGGTGAGAATACTAGTCTCAAAGCAAAATAGAATTACTATTAATCAAGCTCATGTTCCGCTCATTGCTATTAATAATTAAACAATACAAGAACCTCGAAGGGAGTTAATGCATGGATCGTTCACCAGATAATGACTTAAATAAAAATTTTGCTTTCGACTCCCTTCAAACAATTCGCAATAGACTTCTTGACCTAACAGGTCGTAATAGACTATTAAATTTCCGATATGGCAAATCTGGTGCCGCCACTGAACCCAAGCATAAAAAACTTAACCGTCACGAAATTGCGCCCAGAGCTGTATAATCTCATTCTTGCACTATCTGAAATTGAGGGCTGAACGCTCTGGTCTCAAGAGGTACTTGCTGAAAGGGCTGATTATGCATCGCACATTCATTAGCTTGATTAAGCGTAGGAATAGGAATGTCACATTGGGGGTTGTGGAGGTATTGGCGAACACTCTAGATGATGATGTTCCGACATTGCTCACGAAGCACACAAATAATCAGAAGGTAGTATGACTTTCAGATTTTGTTTTAGTTAAAGATAAAAACCTTATTTTAATTACGGCGACATTTTTGTATGACAGCAGAGACTATCGATAGGGAAGCTGGGGACTCTGGCAAAGGCTTTAGATTACAGCTCATACGGGCGATAAAGCTCATGCTGCAAACGATTCAGCAGGATCAAAGCACTGTATTTTTTACTGCGGTGGAAAATCTCGAAGATGTTTCGCATCAGACTATTGTAGATGGAGAGGTCAGTAATTACTTCGAAGAAGACAAGAATTATGACCTGAATGGGAATTTCACAATTTTTAGCCCTCAAGTTATAAATACGTTGGTCAGTTTTTATGACATCTATGTAGGTCAATTTCGCACCAGCAACAACGTTTATTTGGGCTTTTATACAACGCGGGATGTAGGTAAGGAGAGAAAATACAAGTTCAATAGTGGTAAAAAAATAACTCTACCAAAAAAACCAATTTTAGAAATTCTTCAATCGTTGGATGAAGTTTCAAATGAAACTATTAATTTGGTAAAAGAAATTCTTGTTGAAGAGTACGCTTCCCAATATAAAGAAAAGTCTACATCAGGAAACTTAGAAACGCTTCAGGCTCTAACTGTTGATAGGTTTAAAGAGTTTTTGAAGAAAATATCATGGCATTTTGGTCAGGAAGATGAGGATGCACTCAAGAAGACTGTTTTAAAGGATATTGAGAATTCACCACTTCACAACAATGCGCACATAGGCAAAGAAAATATTATATTTTGTTTGCTAATGGACAAGCTGAGTGAAAGACAAAATAGTAAAAACTTAGTAGATAAATTGGTTCATAGTTCAGATGTAAAGTTAATTTTTAAAGAAGCAGAGTCTCAAATTCCTGACGAAAATATAGATCCTACATGGCGCTATATCGCTGAGCTTGAAAAGGATGTGACCGATAAGCGAAATCTGAAAGAAAAAGTGCTCTCAGTAATAGAGGATATTTCAGATCGTCGAATTAAACAGTTAGCAAGAAAAGCAAGTAGCTCTAAGTATGAAGAACGTGAAGCGGACAAGTCTTTTTTGTCTTTGAAATATCGTGTTTTTGAAGCTTGTGAGGAATATTTTTCAGGTGACGGGTATGTAGTCCCTGAAAACGGCGGCGACTTGGATGCTGTTCTTCAAACTCTTGTATCAAAAGCATTAGAAGATATTTCTAAGTTAAAGACTGATTATAAATATACGATTTCTAATGATAAAACAATAGAAGGAATTATTTGGAATTTGTTTGATGGGTGTTTTTTAGCTTTTGATGAGTATAGTGATGAGTGATGTAAGTACAAAGAAAAGGCTAATGTACCTAAGCGGTGAGGATTTTTATCTTTATTGCTATTCCGTTTTTGTTATTTTGGATTCTTTAGGCTGCCATGATGGAAAATATTTTAGAGACTATAGGAAGTTGGCTTTTTTAACTGATATTATTAGTGATGATAAAACAGTCTATGTGGTTTCTCATTCTTCAGGAGAAAAACTGAACCCTAAAGATTATGAGTGTTTGCTTGATAGCTATTCGAACGGATTAACCCGAAGAAGTGAAATTCTTAAGTTGTTGTTTGTTCTTGAGAAGAGAGGCTATGTGAGTTTGAATCGAGGCAAAGCACAAGAAATTAATGTGACTTTGACCAAGGATAATCTTCCCAGTGATTTTTTGAACAGCAATGTTTTCGAGTCGGAATCTAAGAATATAAAAAATGTAGCAAAGAAAGTGGGACGGTTGGCATCGCTAACTCTGGGCACCATGTTAAGTAAAATTTATGTTGAAAATGGAGTTCGAACATGGGTCTGATGCGAGTTAATAAGCTTGTTTATGAAGGGAACAAGTATTATTTCGAGTCTAAAGAGTTCGACGAAAATATCATCCTAGTTGAAGGTGATAATGGAACAGGGAAAAGTACCTTTTGTAATTTGATTTATTTTGCATTAGGTGGTGAGGTTCCAATATTTCGAAGAAATAATGATAAGCGTCACGATGAAATAACTTCTGATAGCGATAACTATGTTGATCTTTATGTCTCAATCAATGATGGCAGCTATTTGCTCAGGCGCTACTTTGGAGATAATGAAGTAACAGTAATTCCCTACGAGCGGGTGGTTGAGAAAATATATTCAGAAGATAAAAAGACTTTGCTTGAAGAGGAGGTAAGATTTTCTCTTTCGGAAGATAAAACTGAAATATATCCCCTAAATAGAAGCAAAGATGCTTACGTTTTTTCTGACTGGATTCTCGGGAAGTTGGAAATATCTGTGGTCGAGCTTTTTCATGGATATAATACATTTAAGATTAATATTTCAGACTTGATGCGGCTGATTTATCACGATCAACAGCCGAACCCAGAGGGTATTTATAAAAAGCCAGATACTAATTCAACGTATGTTTCTGATTCTGAGTTAGTTAGGAAAGCTATTTTTGAACTCTTAGTTGGTAAGGCTTATTCTGATTACTACGACTCTATTGTCGAGGAAAAGAAGCTGTCGAAAGAGAAAAGCTTGGCTAAAGAGGTTGTGAATGAGTACACACTTTTAGCCGACAAAATGCGAAAAAATGGTGAGGCTAAAAATGTCAGCTTTTTGCAGAAAGAAATCTCTGATAAAGAGGAGCAGATTGATAAATTGCATGACGCCAGACTTGCATTCAAACGCAATCGGTCTGACTCGAACACGATCAATCAAGATATAGAGTCGTGCAAGTCTGAATTAATTGATTGTGAACTCAAGTTAAGTCGATTGAAAGAAAGTTTGGTATCTGCTCTCGATGAACGGTACAAATTGAATGTAGTTAGAATCGAATCGGCTTCAGAAATTAGGCGTATTGAAAAAGTCATTTTTTCTCATGACCAACTAAATCTTTTTACATCTGATACTTGTCCATACTGCTTAAGTCACGTGGATCGCGTGGAAGGGCATTGTGTTTGTGGCGCTTCGATAGAAGAAGAGCAATATGAGAGGTTTTTCTACACATCAAAAGAGTATAAGGATATTCTAAAAACGAAACTTAAGGCACTATCAACGATTAAAACCGCATATGATGATTGTGACTCTGAAGTTCAGGAGACAAAAAAAGAAATTGAGTTTATAGAGAAAAAGTCGGTGATTTTGCGTGAAAAGCTACAGGAAATGCTTGGGCGGGTCGATGAGATTGTTGATATTGAAAGCCTAAATGATATTGATGATAAAATATTGCAGCTTAGAGAAGATGTTGCGAATTTGAATCGATTGTTGGAGATTGAATCAAAGTTGGAACGTTTCCAAAAGGATTTTGATTTGGTCAGCTCCAAAGCAAAAGAAGCTGAGTTAAAGAGGAAGGGGCTTGAAATTAAAGCTCAGCAGGACGTAACTTCAAAAGTAAATGCGTTTAGTAAAAAGTATGATGAGTTGATGAAAAATACCTTGCCTGATTGCAGATCGGCAAAGATTGCGCTTGATAACTATTTGCCTTCAATTAATGATGGCCTCTATCGGGAAACAAGTTCACTTGTTTCAATTCGACTGATGTATTTTATCACTCTCATGCATTTAGCTTTGTCTGATGAGTCAGTGACATTCCCGCGCTTTTTACTTATTGATACACCTGAAACTGCCGGAATCGAATTAGAGCACCTGACTAACTGTATTCGTCAGTTGGAAGAGTTACAAAATTATGGAGTTGATTTTCAAGTTATCATTTCAACAGGCTTGAATAAGTATCCGAAGTCATTAAGGGACAATCGTGTACTCTTTATGCCCGATAAGCAGAAAGAGCACATGCTCTTGAAGGAAAAAATCGTTTCTGCGTAAAAATTTAATTTTTTCTTTTCGCTGCCATTTCCACGGCGGCACACGTTCACCTTCGGGCAGTCGTCACAATCCACGCTGCGCCGCCTTGAATTCATCCTGTATGGCTGTCCTTGGCGTATCGGGGATACACCCAACAGTTGCCAGATTCCACTATGTGGCGGTTGATGTTCATTTCCTTTATATAATGAAGTCCAACAGTTCGCCCGTAGCGGTCAATGCCCATTTGTAACCCACTAAAATCCTGATTAAAATACGACCAATTCAAGTACATTCTCCTGAGTACAAGGTGAGATACAATACCAATTCCACCCACTTTAAGCCTTTTTATTTCAACGGGTTAGAGAAAAGCGGTCCTAGTCTGCCTCTGGGCACCATCAAATTCTAAAGCCTCGCAAATGCGGGGCTTTTTTATGCCTGAAAGAAAACCAAAACAGAAACGGTTGAAAAACACCGACCGTGGTTCGATATTTCAGATTCAGCCTAAAGCGACCAAGCATTAAGCCACAAGCACATCACATGCAATCCGAAAGGGACGAATAGCCCAAAGGCTATTCGGATGTCTCCGTAATATAGGCACCACTAAATTCTAAACCCTCGCACAAACCTTCCAACATTACGCCAACCCACTACTTGTACATAGATTATTTAAACTTTGCGCCATTAACCTTCATCTTGCTTTTAACATCATTGGCAAAGAGCCGTGCTTTGATAAAAGCATCTTTAGGATCAGTCTCTCCGGGCATAGGTTTAGTTTGTTTCTCTTTTTCTGTTAGAGCTGGGTTATTTTTCTTGGTCATCGTCGTCACTCCCATCCAAAAACTTTTTCATATCACCAGAATGAAAACCATCTGGCTCATGGCTCTCTTGCGAAATTTTTCTATATTTTTTAAAGTCGCAAGCGGCCTTGTTTTTGACTTCTTCAAGAGACCAGCCGGTTTTCTCACGCTTATCTTCGCGCGCTTTGGCTAAGTCCGAAACTTTTTTACTCATTACGACATCCTAAATCCGACCCACCGATTGCATTAGAATTTTTTGGCAACAAAATTTAAAAATACGAAAACATGAGTAACCACAAAAAATCTTAAAAAATAAAAATAACAACTTAACGCTAAAAGTTGTAATTCTTCGTTATTTACATAGAGAAAAAACTAGCACACGGATCGAGATAATTATGCGTATTATTTCTCAATGAATTGTAAATAAGTAACTAACCCTGGGTTATTACGCGACACCAAGAAATTTCTGACGACAACGATTTTTTACAAATTGGAAATTTATTTTTTGTGGGTGTAATAAAAGAAAACCCCGGAATAAAATTCCGGGGTTTTTAGCAAACAACCAAATAAAAATGTTTTTAAATATGAATTTTTATTAGCTATTTTATTAGCGCACGTTCTCTAACTTCATCAAACCGCCAATCTTTTAACAATTCACCATTTTTAAATACTGGTTTTAATAAATTTTCGCGTTCGTTTAATTCATCTAATTGAACGGTTTGTATTGTTCCGGTCTCGTTTTTAATAACGGCTAGGCGGCCTTTTTTAGATTGTTTGCCTTTGTCGGTGACTGGGTCTTTGTATATGTCTCGCCATTCGTTGTTGACACAAACGGCTGAGGCTTTCATGGCAAATTTTAATGTGTCGCGATTTATTTTTTGCAAAAGTTCGCCACCCATTCCAAAGGCGATGTTGTCGGCACTTATTTTATAGTTCTTTAGGTTTTCTAAAATTTCGCCAATGCTTTTTAATGAAATGCCATCGCCCTGTATGACCCGAATGTAATTGGGTAGTACGCGGTAACCTTTTTTGTTAACGGTAAAGCCAAATTTATCCATTAATAGTTCGATGGTTTCATAAACTATTTGTACTGGGTTGCCACTGTCAGGTCTTATAACTAGGGTACCGCCGTTATTTTTTACCTTTTCTTTTAATTCACCACCCCAAATATTACCAACGGCATTCCAAAGGTCGTAAGAATCACTAACCACGGCGACTAGTTTGCCGTCGCCAGCAAATTGTTCCAGCATGTTGGCGTAGGCTTGTGTTTCGTTTTCTCTACCCCAAGCAGTAATGGTGCTGTGTTCTGCTGCTGGAATTGAAAACCCGGCCATATCGGCGCCGTAGTATCTTTTTGCAGCCACCAATGCACTCACGGTATCGGTACCCATAAAGTTTACCAAGTGTGCTGCGCCACCAATGGCTGCAGATTCTTCACTGCTGGTGCCGCGAGCGCCAAAATCGTGTAATTTAAAATTAATACCGTCTGTGGTATCGCAGGTTTCTAGCATGTTGGCCAAAATAACTTGTTTGCAATACCAGCTTTGGGTGGCAACGGTGGTTGGGTACCAAACGGCGCGCAAAAGTGCGGTTTCTATGTAGCTGGTTAACCATGCGCAATTTGGGTCGGTATTTTTAACCTGTGCTAACGCGGTTTTTACTGGTACAACGCTGCCTTCTGGTAAGGCTTCTATTTCTATGGGTAAAAATCCGTTGTAGGTTTTTAAAATATATTGCCAACCATCTTTGTTAAAAGGTACGCCGTGTGCCGCGCATATTTCTTCGGCTTCATCAATATTTGTTTGTGTAATGGGTTTTGTTAGATATTGTTTAATGAACATTTGCAAACCAAAAAACAATACGTTTTCAAACTGACCACCGCGCGCTTCGATATAACTAGAAACAAATGTGGTTTGCGGTGGGTACTGAAGATAGTGTGAGGTTTTGTAAGAATCTACGTTTAAAATAATGTTTTGACTGTCCATGACGGAAATCCTCCTGTCATTATCTATAAGCTGGGTCTTTCCCAACTTGTTAAATCGTGTTGGTCTATTGATTTGTTACATGCCTATCATTTCGCGAATGATAAAATAATGGTCTTCAAATAAATTACCGGGATTAATATCTGCAAGTGGCACCCACAGAGCATGTTTGGCATCGTCGCCACCTTTTACTTTAGGTAATTGCTGGCTGGGTTCTAGCTCGATGTAATAACTGTGGGTAATAGTTCTGCCTCTTTCTGATCGATGCGGATCATCAAAAACCTGTTGACGCTTGATGGAGCCTTTTAATACCGGTGCCGGCACCTTAAGACGAGTTTCTTCTTTTAGTTCCCGCAAACAGGCATCGACTAGTTTTTCGTTAGCGCCCACAAAACCACCGGGTAAGGCAAATAAACCTTTACCAGGGCGCGCTTTGCGTTTTACCAATAATACATGACCACTTTGTACAACTACCGCATCAACCGTCACAAAGGTTGGTTGATAAGGTGCGTTAGCCCAAGCACTTTTGTATTTATTCACAAAGTGTTGTTCTTCTTTTAATTCGCGATAAGTATCGGTTGCACAAAATGCTTTTAATTGCTCTTTAACTGGTTTAGGTAACTCTTGTGCTGTATTTGCTGCAATGTAGTCTTCGCCAGAGTCTGAAAATATTCGTGCGCGAATGGGCGTCGCGCTAATGCTATTAAAGTTTTCAACCTGTACCGCACGCCACTGTGGGAACAGATTAAGGTAATACGAACTTTGATCTTTGCTGTGACCAATTAAACCAATGCTGGGTTGTTTATGGGGAACGCTGTGATGCGCAGTGACCAAGCCGTTTACGGTAGCTTGAACATTTCTTACCCATGATTCGTCGTTATAAACATTATCCATTAGCGGCACAATATGTAGGCGTTCGTTATCGAGTTTATTGAAAGACGAACGAATCATTGCTTCACGCTCGGTAATTGTCCAAGGATTGCGTACCGATGGCGGTTGATGTGCCGAACCGCAAAGAATGATCATTTGTTTGGCTTGTGCCATGCCCGCCTGAATAACGGCTAGGTGACCTAAATGAAAAGGCTGAAAGCGCCCTATAAATACGAGGAAATCGAACGATTGATCGCTCATAACAGCAAACTCCTTGCTATTGATGTGTACAGAACTCGGTCTCTCCAAGTTCGTTAAACCTTATCAAAACCGTAATGTTGAATCCCAACATCGTTTCGATGAATACATAGTGGCTTAAAGACACTAACCTGTCAATACTTTGTTTTGAAGCCTCAAAAAACAATATCTAATATAAGAAACTCTGATTAACTCGGAGTTTTCTATAGGAACCTCTGATTAACTCATCCATGATTTAATCAGAGGACAGAAATTGAAAATGCGATTTCCAATTTCTTCACAATTTCAATCACTTACCGTTCTTGAAATTGGCGACACATCCTTGTGTCGCGAGAAACTCTAGGTTAATCAGAGTTTCCTATAAACTATACTCAGACTTCGCGCGTGAGTGACTACCTTTGATGAATCAAGACGAAATAGATTATTTAAACAAGTACGATTCAAGTAAGTACCAAACTCCCATCACCACCGTTGATATCGCGATAGTTACGCTGCACGAGCAGCAATTAAAGGTGATGTTGGCGAAGCGTGATAAACACCCTTTTAAAGGCGCTTGGGCGTTACCCGGTGGCTTTGTGGATGTTAAGCAAGACGCAACTCTTGAAAATACTGCACATAGAAAGCTGTTTGAAAAGACCGGCGTTAAAACACCCTATTTGGAGCAGATTTATACGGTTGGTAACAACAGCCGAGACCCGCGCAGCTGGTCGATTACGGTGGTGTATATGGCGTTGGTGTCGGCGGATTTATTAAATCTTCATACACAAAATGCGTCTGAGCAGATTCAATGGTTTGGCATTGATGAGTTAACTCAAACAGACGAACTCGCTTTTGATCATTTAGATATTATTAATGCCTGTAAAGATCGCCTGCGCAGTAAGGTTGAATATACCTCTCTGCCGGTGCATCTATTGGCAGAATCTTTCACGCTCACAGAATTACAGCAAGCCTTTGAAATTATTCTGGGAACAACGTTAGAGAAAAAATCCTTTCGGCGCAGAATATTAGACGCAGGAATTCTGAAAGAGACTGGAGAAATGAAAACCGGTAATAATCGCCCGGCAAAACTGTATCGATATAACGGCAATAAAAACAATCATTTTTTTAACCGTAATATTGAAGGCGCTCGATAAATAATTAAGCCTTCTTTTTTGTGTGCAAATCACTCATGCATTTTAAAAAAATATAACGGTGAATTATTTGTTTAGGAATCTCTGATTTATTTAGACGACAGAAATCGACAATGTGATTTCCAAGTTTTTCTCTATTTCAATTACGTACAGCTCTTGAAACTGTTATTGAAATAGCTCTTGAAATTGACGACACATCCTTGTGCCGTTGGAAACTCTAGGCTAATCAGAGCTTCTTTTAAAAATTTCCCTTAAGAGACAAGACGTTCCGCTAGGTTTTTATGGCCTGCAATCATTTGCTTTGCTAATTCCATATCGGGTACGGTGCTGTATGCACCGCGAATTGTGGTTCCGCCTAACACTATGGCGCCCTTACGTGGAAACATGTACAAAAAGCCCGTGTCTGTTGGTACTACGTAAGAGTAATTAATTTCTGGTTGCGGCAACAAGTGCGTTAACTGCCCTTGCAGAGGCATCAACTTTTCGTCATTAAATAAGGTTTTTGCACCTAATCCGGTACAATTTACCACGGTTTTTTCTGCCAACGCTAAGATATCGGTTTGACTATCGAATTTTTTGGGTACAAATTTTACACCTGCAATTAAGGCGTCGTTTTTAATTTCTTCTAAATAAAAATTGGGGTCGATAATTAAACCTTGGCAGCTACGGTCAAAGGGCATTCCAAATAAAGTATCTGTTGTGGTTTCTTTAAGCTCCGGGTATAGATCATTGCCACCGGGTAATTGCACGGGTTGTTCGGGCTTGTTTTGCAATACCAAATGGTATCGATTCCAATAAACGCCGTAATCAGGTCGGTTTGTATAGGGTAAAAACCCTTTAAAGGCCTCACGCGATATATTTTTATCTGCTGCTAAAAATGCATCGCTAACCTCAGATTTGTCGTAATAACTCGTGGGCAACCAAAGTGCAGCGGCGATGTTTGAGGTGGTATTGGGCAGAAATTTATCGGAATACACGGTTACCGACATACCTTTTCTCGCCAAAATTAACGCGGTGGTTAACCCCATCACACCGGCACCTAGCACTGCTACGGATTTTGGCTTTTGTTGCAGTACCATATCGGCAGCTTGTCGAGATGTACCCCACGATAAGCTAATACCACCACCACCGTGACCATAGTTGTGTACGATAAACGTATCACCCAACTGTTCCGCTTCAAGACGATAACCTGTTGTTCTGAATGGACGCAAACCTACTACGGTATTTATCACTCGGTCCATTGACGCCTTTACCGGAAAATATCCGTAGGGATTATTTTTGCTGATATTAGTGTTGGGTTTTTCTTGAATGCTGCCCGCACAGCCAACTAAACCTGCGTTTGCTCCTGCCACCGCCAAACCGATTTTTGTGGATTGACGAATAAACTGACGCCGTTGCATAACCTTGCCTCTAATGATTAAATCGGTTTTTTGATAAGAAACTCTTGGAACCTCTAAGTTAGTCAGAGATTCCTATACCATATTTATTGAAGATTTATTCTTTCATAAAACTTCAGCACTACTACCAGTTTTTTTAATTTTTCTCTCTTAAATTTGATCTATTCGAAGGCAAAAATAAAAACTTATTCTCATTTCAAAAAATTGTTTTTGTATTTTTTGTGGCAACTGCACCGAATAAATAAACAGGGTTTTAACGCTTCCGACAAAATCACGATGTATTTCTTACATTGTTGTATTTATCTCTTTTTTAGTTTTGTCTTTCGCGTTAGATAACAAACGGTTACTGATTTTTAGATTTGGCTGACTCGTTGCTCCAAAGCTTTTGCTTGATCATAAAACTACTTTGGAGATTAGATCGTGGCTATTTTATATTTTTCTTCCCCAATAATGTCGCGCAACATGAAAGTTGAAGCGGTTGCAGGTAAACGCACCACGCTTTTAGGTGTTGCCAAAGAAAACAACGTTAAAATTCCCTTTGAGTGCGGTGATGGCAAATGTGGCTCTTGCCTAGTAAAAGTTACCCATTTAGACGGTTTTCGCGTTAAAGGCATGGCTCTTACAGACAAGGAGCGTAATGTTCTTAAGTCTATTGGTAAATTACCTGTCAACGAAGAAGAACGCGCCGCAGTGCGTGATATTCCGCCAACTTATCGTCTTGCTTGCCAAACCATTGTTACCGACGAAGATCTTTTGATTGACTTCACCGGCGAACCTGGCGGCGCATAATATGACTGTGCCCGGATTTTGCCGGGTATTTTTTGGTTGGCGACCCGTTCTACCTATTAAATTGTAAGTATTAATTTCCATCCAGAAAACTAATTGCCTCGCCATAATTTTTAGCACTCGGTATTTCATGGCCCATGCGGCTGATAATTTTTAAATCGATATTTTTAATGCCTTCTTTTTTGTACACACGATAAATCTTTTTAGTATCGTTTAAATTAAAATCTTCACGACCAGCAATAAATACATAGCGATTTGATTGCATTAACGCAAGTTTCTCGTTGGTCATATTACCCCACTTATTCACACCGCTATTATAGATAGCGCCCTTAAATATTTGTGGATAATCCGCGGCCAATAAACTCGCTACACGGCCACCACCTGAGAAACCCGACAAATAAATACGTGCGGCATTGATAGAATATTGCTTATCAATCACATTAGTGGCGAACAAAGCGTAGGTCATTCGCTTAAAAGTATCAATTTTATTACCTGATTCGTTAGCACCCACCCAAATTAAATTATTATTATCCATTAACTCTTGCCATTCTGTGGGTAATTCGCCGCTGTTTCTTGGGCTGATATAAACCAGTAATCCCGGTGGATTCTCTGTGGAGTAGTTTTTAGGTACATAAACCTCCCAAGATATAGGCTCGTCTAGATTCAAAATATTTTCGTAGCGCTTAGCGGTCTCAACTCCCAGCAACTCATTGGTTGTCAGTACAATGTGTAAGCTTTTACCTTGATTACTTTCTTCCACGGTAAGCTCACTAGCATCTTGGGCATACGCCAGATTGCATAAAAACAACACATTGACGGTTAGCAATATTATTTGTGAAAAAGCTCGTTTAATTTTTTTTGTTAACTTATAAAGTGTTATCAAGTTCTATTCACCTTTTACGTTCTTTCTTTTCAGGTTTTTTCGTCTATTTCGGATTTTCACAATGATTAGTTATTTACCCAAAACGCTAAATTTATTTTATTTAGGAATCTCTTTTAGGAACCTCTGATTAACTCATGGGGCTCTTCAGTTGACCAAGCGAATTGTTTGCCAGTATTTTTATTCATTTTTTAACTGTTTTTTTGTTTTTCAGTTTATTTAGAGCGCATTGTCTTTGAATTTGCACCATGGCTGCGCAATACACTTCCTGTATAAAAAGCGCATAAATATATGACTCAACGTTTAAAACGTGTTAAGAAATTGTAAGCCAGCATTAAAAATTAGAGTGGTGTGAACTGGTTAATAAAAACTGAGATCTAAAGCTTAAAAAAGGCATTAAGTTTTGTTGTTAAGTTAACGGTTTTACCCTTTAAATAACGAAGTTTTGCCAAGATGACGTAATACTTGACAGGTTTTTTATTAAAAACCTAAGCATACTTTTTTATTTTTTGAATGCCTGATATTTGCACGTTAATACCTAGTTTGTACCTATGTGATTCAAAAAATTGTTATGCTAGAATCAAAGCCATTTTCCAATCTTGTTAACCGTTCTCTAATCAATAGGAGGTCTATCTTGAGTTATCCTTCGATAGCAATTGCTAATGCCTTCCTTGAGGTCGGCCGCAAAGAAGGTGCTCCTCACCTAACACCCATGAAGCTGTTAAAGCTGGTGTATTTTGCTCACGGTTGGTACTTAGCATTACGAGGCGAGCCATTAATCGACGAAACCGTTGAGGCATGGCGTTACGGCCCTGTGGTACCAAGCATTTACCACGCGTCTAAGCACTTTGGTAACACCAATATTATTGGTGATTTAAGTGACGAAGACGGCAATATACAGCGCGTTGACTTAACCAGCATGCGCAATTCCGATCTTAACGATCTTGTGCACTGGATATGGAAACAATACAGCCGCTACACCGGTGTACAGTTATCGAATCAAACCCACGAACCCGGCACACCATGGACAGAAACCATGGAACGTTACGGCGATGTTAGCCGTATGCCTAAGGGTATTGATATAGAAGAAAACATGATTAAGCGGTACTTTGCTAATCAACTTAAGGATGTTCTGCCTGCAGGCATTTAGATCGGCTACTTAGCCTAAGGCGCAGAATGTCTCTGTTTAACGACGACTCAAAACCCGGTTCTCGATTGCCTGTCAGTTTTAACAATCTTAAAGACATTCCTCCGCTGGCGAGCTCAGCGGAGCCAGATCCGTACACTCGCCAGCACAAAGAAGATCTAGAACACCAACACCACGCGCAGAAAATTAAGCACGAGCGCGACGAGCATCAAGAGCGAATTAAATACGCCAATAAAATTTATCGCCTAAGCGTTATTTGGCTTGCCGTGGTTATTTTAATGGTGATCGCAAACGGCATAGATATTATTCCGTTCTCGTTGGATAACTCCGTAGTCATTACCCTATTAACTACCACCACTGCCACTGTTTTAGGTTTGTTTATTTCGGTATTAAATTATTTGTTTTATCGAAAAAAATAATTTAATCTGAAACGTCTATAGCATCAAATAACAATCCAGAAATTCCATTTTTTTCGACTTTTTCTTTAAAATTTTCTATGCAATATAGATAGATGCCACCATCAATTTCGAGAGTAAATATAGGCGATGTGATCCCATGATCTGTTTTAAAAACTAAGTTTTTTATGCAATCAACAGAGCCATCATCAAAATATTCGTAAGTAGTTTTATCTAAATTTATAGCTTCATTTCCGTAGCGTTTTATCGGATTAATATACAAATAATCTTTTGCTTCACCTTTTAGAGGATATGTTTCACATATATCTTTTGACAACACATCACTCAGAATAGCAAAGGCATCTGATTCAATCACAAGATCATTCAATCCCCAACAACAAACTTGAGGCAATACAGTAGAACCGGAGTCACTCTTCAAAAAATTTGAATTTGGAGCCACCCATTCGAATTCGAGAGGAAGTCCTATATTATCCGGATCGAAATCTTCCATTTCGGAAAATAAAGACTCTTCATCAAATATAAAATACATGAAATTATCTAAATCGATTTTTATTTTATAAATAGATGTCATTTTTATATCTCAAGACAGCAAATCCTTTTTTCCTTTTTTAGTCAGTAAATTAGCTATAATTTCGTTATCTCTCGCTGATAACAATTGCTTCTCTAACTTTTTAAGAGACTGTGACATCGCGCTTTTATTCCTTGCAGGACCAACAGTCTCCAATACATGCTCCGCATACTTTTTTGTATGCAAATATTTATGGCCAACTGCTGAAGGATATAAGGAACACTTCGCAGATTTATGATCCACAGGAAGCCAACATCCGTTACTTGGATCATTAATACCCATCCCGTTCTTAAACAACCTTAATTTTGATCGTAGATGAGAGGCATGCTTGCTGCAAATGATATGATGAGCTTCCCACTCGCCAGACGGAGGACGAACCTTACCAATAGAATACATAAACTTAGCCAACATAGTGGAGTTATTTTTTTTCAATGCCTCCTGTCTTTTAAGTTTAACTATGTCTTGATCAGATCCGGAGTTATCAAGTCTATATTTTAATAGCTTTTCTTCCAAATCAAACATAGCTGTTAGCCGAGTGGTTTGTTTGGCGATAAATTCTCGTTCCTTTTCGGCTCTTACATCAACACTTTCTGCGACATTCGCACGAATTGAATTCAGTTCCGCTATGACCTTATCCAACTCTCTATCTGCAACACTTTGATCTATATAGTAATTAACTTCCTTTTTCATTATTAATCACCTTAGAAAAGTTCAAATTAACGGTTCAGCTTGAACATATATTACTAAAGTTACTCTGTCAAAATACCAACTAGATATTTTACATATTCGGATAATTAGGCCCACCAGAGCCTTCTGGTACAACCCAGCGAATATTTTGTGACGGATCTTTAATATCGCAGGTTTTGCAGTGTAGGCAGTTTTGCGCATTAATTTGCAAACGCGGATTACCCGATTCGTCGTCAACCACTTCGTATACACCTGCCGGGCAATAGCGCTGCGCGGGTTCTGCATATTTGGGTAAATTCACATTTATCGGAATGTGGTCATTTTGTAGTTGTAAATGACAGGGCTGATTTTCTTCGTGGTTGGTATTCGATAAAAATACCGACGTTAATTTATCAAAACTAATTACGCCATCGGGTTTTGGATAATGAATTTTTACACTTTCGTTCGCAGGTTTTAGTTGCTCGTAATCTTCTTTAGTATCGCGCAAGGTTACCGGAATTTTGCCACCAAATAAATTTTGGTCGATAAAATTAAAGGCGCCACCCACAATTGGACCAAACTTATGCATTGCTGGGCCAAAATTGCGCGCACTGAATAACTCGTCGTACAACCAAGAGTTTTTGAATTTATCGTGAAAGCTCGTTAATTCTTTTTCGGCTGATTCTGGGTTTTGCAAGGCATCAAAAATTGCCTCTGCCGCAAGCATTCCCGATTTCATGGCCGTGTGCGTACCTTTAATTTTTGCGAAATTTAAGGTGCCCGCATTACAGCCCGAAATAATTCCACCCGGAAAGGTCATTTTCGGCAAGGAATTAAATCCGCCTTTGGTAATGGCTCGCGCGCCATAAGAAACACGTTTGCCACCGTCTAAATATTGCTTAAGTACGGGATGATGTTTTAAACGTTGGAATTCATCAAACGGACTTAGATACGGATTTTCATAATTTAAGTCGATAATTAAGCCTACAACCACTTGGTTGTCTTCGCCGTGATACAAAAAGAAACCACCGCTGGTGCCCTGGCTTAATGGCCAACCCGATCCGTGCACAACCAAACCGAGCTGATGTTTTGCTGGATCAATATCCCACAATTCTTTGATACCAATACCATAGTGTTGAGCATCGGCTTTTTCATCTAGGTTGAATTTTTGAATTAATTCTTTACCCAGATGACCGCGACAACCTTCTGAAAATATCGTGTATTTCGCGCGCAATTCCATGCCCGGCATGTAGCCATCTTTCTGATTGCCTTCACTGTCGATACCCATATCGCCGGTAACAATACCGGCAACACTACCGTCATCGCTGTAAAGAACACTGGCGGCACTAAACCCTGGGAATATTTCTACGCCTAAGCTTTCTGCTTGCTCGGCCAACCAGCGGCACAAATTACCAAGGCTTACAATATAATTGCCGTGGTTGTGCATGGTTTTCGGCACTAATGCATTGGGCAGTAATTTAGCGCTTTGTTCGTTTTTCAGTAGATAAATTTGATCTTCTTTAACGGGTACATTTAAGGGCGCGCCCAGCTCTTTCCAATTAGGAAACAACTCATCCAGAGCGCGTGGCTCAACCACCGCACCCGATAAAATATGCGCACCAACTTCAGAACCTTTTTCTACCACGCAAACGGTTATTTCTTGGTCGTTATCTTGCGCTTGCTGCATAAGTCGACACGCTGCCGCTAAACCACTGGGCCCTGCGCCAACAATAACAACATCAAACTCCATGGATTCGCGTTCGATTTCGCTCATGACACTCTCCTAAAACTGGTCTTCCGACAATGACATAGCGGTATCACCACCGGCGCAAACCGACTTCACCAAGCCATCTACACGCGGCAAGAGTTGCTCACAGAAGCCACGTGCCGTTTGGATTTTGGTTTTTAAGAAATCAGCGTTCTCAGGATTATCAGCCAATTGTTTTAGGGCGATGTTCGCGGATTTTGCCATCAGCCAACCACCGCACATGTAACCCATTAGCATCATAAAACTAACGCTTGCGGCACCGGCGTCGGCCATATTTTGTGAGCCTTGATCGGTCACCCAGTTTTTCGCGGTCATCGCACAAGTAAGCGCATTGCGATTTGCAGACACGATATCGAACAATTCTGGATCAGTGATTTCCATAAAATCCGCATCCATTTCGATCAATAGATCGTTAAGAGCTTTACCATCGTCGGCCAGAGTTTTACGACCCACCAAATCTAACGCTTGAATCCCGGTGGTGCCTTCGTAAATGGTTAAAATTCGCGCGTCACGGTAATGCTGTGCAACACCGGTTTCTTCGATAAAACCCATTCCACCGTGAATTTGCACGGCAAGATAAGTAACCTCTTGAGCCAATTCGGTGATCCAACCCTTAACAATAGGCGTGTACAAATCGGTTCTGCCACGATGACGACGCTTGGCTTCGGCATCGTCGGTAAAATTGTCTTTGTCAGCTTCGGCTTTCGCCACATAAGCAAGTGCACGCATGGCTTCGGTGGCCGATTTCATTTGCAGCAACATGCGACGCACATCGGGATGATTGATAATGGTTACCCGCGAACCATCACGCTGAGTGCCCTGCACACGTTCTTTCGCGTAGGTAAGCGCGTGCTGATAAGCGCGTTCAGAAATCGCCAAACCTTGCAAACCAACACCTTGGCGAGCATCGTTCATCATGGTGAACATGCAGGCTAGACCTTGGTTTTCTTCACCAACCAAATAGCCAATGGCGCCGCCGTTGTCACCAAAGCTCATCACGCAGGTTGGGCTGGCGTGAATACCCAGTTTGTGTTCCAACGAGACCGCAAACACATCGTTGCGTTGATCGGTAGTATTGCCGTTTTCATCGAGCAAGAATTTGGGCACCACAAACAGCGAAATGCCTTTTACACCCGCCGGTGCATCGGGCAAGCGCGCCAGCACCAAATGCACGATGTTCTCGGTCATTTGATGATCACCCCAGGTAATGAATATTTTTTGGCCGGTAATTCGGTAATGATCGCCCTCACGCACGGCACGAGTTTTTAATGCCGCTAAATCGGTACCTGCATCTGGCTCGGTAAGATTCATGGTGCCAGTCCATTCACCGCTGATCAGTCTTGGCAAATAGGTTGTTTTTAATTGCGCACTGCCGTGAGCAGAGATTGCCTCAATAGAGCCTTGGGTTAATAAAGGGCACAGCGCCCAAGAGAGGTTAGCCGACTGCCAAATTTCATTGGCGGCAACGGCGATTGTTGCGGGTAAACCTTGGCCGCCAAACTCTTCTTCGGCGCCCACCGATGGCCAGCCAGCCTCGCAAAATTGCTGGTAAGCTTGTGAGAAACCTTCGGTCTCAATCACTTTTTGATCTTTTAATTGCGGCGGATTTTTATCACCAAAGCCATTTAATGGCGCAAGTACTTCGCTGCCCATCTTTGCAGCTTCATCTAGAATCGCTTCGGCCAAACCTTCGGCCACGTCTTCAAGGCCTGCTTGCTTACAAATGTCTTCAAGACCAATTAATTCATTCAGTACAAAGATTCCGTCTTGATACGGGTAACGGTAATCACTCATGGTTCAGCTCCATAAACGGCAGGCATGCACGATGGTTATTATTTTGGATATTAGAGTTATAGGCTTTTAATATTGGTAGAGCCTAGCAATAGACACAATAACAAAAGTCATCGGTTTAGCTAACAAAAAGCATCACAAAAAACTCTAACCCTTATTTTATAAGGCGTCTAGTTAATGTTTACGCTCTGGTAAATGCTGGCAATAGTTTTCACTGCGACGGTATTCACCGGGTGTCATACCCGTCCATTTTTTGAAAGACCGAAAAAACGCCGACGACTCATCGAAACCCATTAGGCTAGCCACATCGTTGATGGAAAGCTGCGGTGAGTTCATATAATTCAGCGCCGCAACCTTACGACATTCGTCTTTAATTTGCTGGTAAGACTCACCTTCTTCGAGCAAACGTCTGCGTAAAGTCGATACCGACATGTGCAAACGTTTGGCAACCCCTTCGGCGCTGGGCAGCGTTTGACTAAAATCCTTACCAATGAGCGCTATAACTTGAGATTTTAAGCTGGCATCGTCATCAACCATTACAATCAATTGATAAGGCGCGGTTTTTAGGAACGAGCGCAAACTCTCGGGCGTTTGCACCACGGGATAATCTAGATAACTGGCCGGAAATACAAAGGCATTGTCGTGTTGATCGAACTTTACTTCCGACTGAAATAAGGTTTTATATTGGCTGACGTCTTCGGGTTCTGAAAACGAAAAATAAGCCGCTTTTAATTCTAAGCGTTTACCAATGAGCCAACACAGAAAGTGATGCCACATAGATAACGATGTGCGTATTTTTATGGGATTTTCGTTGTGAAAAATTTCTTCGATGGGGTATTCAGACCCTTCGGTGGTGGTAAAACTGACTTTTGCGTATCGACCTTTACGCGTTAGCAACGGTTTTACCTTTGCACCACGACAAATTTCGTGAAAATCACTGGCTCGATAAATGGCTTTTGCTAATGTTTCGCAGTGAATAATGCAATGACACATCATACGAAATGTGCCATTAGGCACTTTACCGACGTTTGCCATACCAAAAAATTCATCTTGGGCAATGTAATAAATACTTTGATATAAACGCCCTAATTTTTCAGCGGGAAATTCCTTTTTACTGTCAATTTCTTTTAAATCGATGCCAACATAATTTAATAATTCATCAACATTAAACCCCTGATCCCGGACTTGCTGCAGTAATTGGCGAACATAACCCGCGGGCACAGTAATTTTGCGTTCCATGAATTTTTCACCTTTTAATCAACAGATTTGCTGCTATATAGAAGTACGGCATAATTAAATTAATTTCTAGACTTTTTTATTGTGATAGCTCGCGTTTTTTATTTTTTTCTTGCAATGCTGGTTTTGAATACATATAAGAGCTATTTTGTTAGTAACCTTGGCGACATATGTCATTGAGACTTGTACACAGGCTAAACATCATAGATGTTATTGAAAGACCTGAGTATACGCCTTAAAAGTCTATAAAATCAGCGTTTTTTGATAAATTGACTTACTTTCTGTTCCGGTCGGTCAACACCTTCAAAAACAATAAAAATTTAGGTGAACGATATGGCAATAAAAAATGGACTTTTGCAATGCAGCAAAATCCGCACTCCGGCACTTGCCCGCCGACTTCTACCAGTATTAATTGGCAGCGCTTTATATGCACAGCAGTCCAATGCGCTTGAATTTAATATCGGAAATATCGAAGCTCGCTTCGATTCACAAATTTCGGTCGGTGCAAGCTGGCGACTGGATGATCCTGATTCGCAATTGATTTCTGCGGTAAATGGCGGCACCGGAGTTGGCTCCGGCAGCTATGACGACGGCACTCAAAATTTCGAAAAAGGCGAAACTTTCTCCGAAATTGTCAAAGGTGTTCACGACCTAGAGTTCAGTTACCAAAATGTCGGCGTTTTTGTTCGCGCCAAATATTGGTACGACAACGAGCTTGAAAACGGCTCTCGCGAGCACGGCCATGCGGCAAATGGCTACACACCCAATGAAGAACTTAACGACGGCCACTTCAATCGTTTCTCGCGTTTTTCGGGTTTTGAATTACTCGACGCCTACTGGTATGGTTCTTACGAAGTTAGCAACCGCCCGCTCGATTTAAGAGTAGGTCGCCAAGTTATCAACTGGGGTGAAAGCACCTTTATTCAAGGCGGTCTTAACTCAATTAACCCTGTTGATGTAAATGCCTTCCGCCGACCCGGTGCGGAAATTAAAGAAGGCTTATTGCCTTTAAATATGGCATTTGCGTCGTTTGGTTTAACCGACAATTTAAGCGTTGAAGGTTTTTACCAAATCCAGTGGGAAGAAACCGCCATTGACGGTTGCGGTACCTACTTCTCGAATAACGATTTCGTTGCCGAAGGCTGTGATGGTATTCGTATTACCCTACCGCTAACCGATCAGCAATATTTCAATCAAGGCTTTACCGCATTTGCGTTGGGTTACGATCCGGTGATTCGACGCAGCACCGGCAATGGCCGTCGTGAACCCGGCGACAGTGGTCAATTTGGTGTTTCGTTCCGGTATTTTGCCGAGAATTTAAACGACACCGAATTCGGTTTCTATTACGCCAACTATCATTCTCGCGTACCGGTAATTAGTGCGGTGAATACCAATACCGATGCGGCTACGTTTTTGAATACGTTCGCCGGTACCATTATCGCTTTGGGTGGCAACCCATTTGCACCAACACCAGAACAAGCTCGCGCCGCAACCATCAACTCTATTGGTACTCTGGTTGATACCACCTACTTCACCAGTTACACCGAAGACATCGAACTGTACGGTTTGAGCTTTAACACCAACGTGGGTGATTTGGCTTGGTCGGGTGAGATCAGTTACAAGCGCGACGTACCACTGCAAATCAACGGCCCGCTTTTGGTTGCGGCCATTTTGCAACAATACGCTGGCGGTTCGGGTAATGCTGCAGCCGATAGCCTAGTTGCGCAAAGTGGCGCTGGCAATGTTGTACAAGGTTATAACTTGTTCGATGTCACTCAGGTACAAACCAGCTTCGTAAAATTCTTTGATCAGGTACTCGGCGCCAGCCGTTTAACCTTGGTGGGTGAAGTTGCGTGGACACACATCAACGATCTAGATGAAAGCGCCGATGCACTTAAATACGGTCGCAACGGTGTGTTTGGTTACGCCGCTGGCGAAACCGATGGTTTTGTCACCGAAGATACTTACGGCTATGTAGTACGCGCTAACTTGGAATATCCAAATGCCTTGTTTGGTGCAACGCTAACACCGCAAATCAGTTTCAGTCATGGTCTTGAAGGTTACGGGGTTCAACCGGGTGCTTCGTTTAATGAAGACGAAAAAGTACTGGGCTTGAGTTTAAGCGCAGAATATTTGAATAAATATTTGGTTCAAATGTCGTACACCAATTATTCCGGCGGCGATTTCAACGCACTGGAAGATCGCGACTTTATTTCTCTGAGTGCGTCGGTTTCTTTCTAAACCATTTTTGGTTTAAGAAATTTCAAAATCGAGCATTTAGAGATGGAGAAAAATTTATGATAACAACGAAAAAAATAGCCTTGGGTGCTGCTTTATTTTTAGCATCCACGCTTGTGCAAGCCGCAACAACCGCAGAAAACGCCGCAAAACTTGGCACCACATTAACACCCGTGGGCGCCGAGAAAGCCGGTAACGCCGCCGGAACCATTCCCGCGTGGACCGGTGGTTTAGAGACCTCTGCCGATCGCTATACCGATCCATTTGCCAGTGAGAAACCACTGTTTATCATTGACGCGAATAATGCCGAGCAATACAAAGATAATTTATCGCCCGGCCAATTAGCGATGTTTAAAAAATATCCCGACACCTACAAGCTGCCGGTATACCCAAGTCATCGCACCTCAAAACTGCCGCAAAAAGTCTATGACGCCGCCAAAGCTAACGCGACCAACACAACGCTCAGCGAAGACGGTAACGGCGTTGTTAATTACGTAGAAGCGGTACCATTTCCCATTCCAGAAAACGGCCTAGAAGTTATTTGGAACCACTTAACTCGCTACCGTGGCGGCGCGCTAGAACGTTCGTTTGCACAGGTACCGGTTAAATCGAACGGCGCTTACACGGCGGTAAAAATCACCGAAAAACTGAGTCGCCCGCAGTACCTTAATGACACCGAAGGTGCCGAAGATAAAGATAATATCTTGCTGTATTTTGTTCAGGAAGTAACCGCTCCGGCCCGCCTAACCGGTAACATCTTGTTAGTACACGAGACCCTAAATCAGATCATTCAACCGCGCCAAGCTTGGACCTACAACTCTGGCCAACGCCGTGTTCGTCGCGCACCGCAAGTTGCCTACGACGCACCGGGAACCGCCAGTGACGGCCAGCGTACCTCGGATAACTCCGACCTTTACAACGGCGCACCCGATCGCTACGACTGGAAACTGGTCGGTAAACAAGAGCTGTACATTCCCTACAACAGCTACAAACTTGCCAGCCGCGAGCTTAAGTACGACGACGTATTAAAGCCGGGCCATATCAACCCAGACCACACACGCTACGAGTTACACCGCGTGTGGAAAGTTGAAGCAACCCTAAAAGAAGGCGAGCGCCACATTTACGCCAAACGCGTATTCTTTATTGATGAAGACAGCTGGCAGGTTGCCATTGTCGATCACTACGATGGCCGCGGCGAACTATGGCGTGTGGGTGAAGCCCATCACTTCCAATTCCGCGATGTCGATGTGCCGTTACTCACCGGCGAAATGCTTTACGACCTTCAATCTGGCCGATACCTAGCGGGCAGCCTAACCAACGAAGAAGGCCCCGGCTACGACTTTACCCAAACCTTCAAATTTAGCGACTTCACCCCACAAGCCATTCGCCGTCAGGGTCGATAAGCTAAACTTATCTAAATTCAGTAACAAAAAAAGCCATTCTTAATAGAATGGCTTTTTTATTTAGGAAGATCGCTCTTGAGTAAGCGCACTAGTAAAATATTGGCGCTAATACTCGCTGCCCATCAAACTCATTTCACTAAATTAAAAAATCGACCAGAATTAATTCCGACCAAAAGAACTATTTTCAAAAATAATTAAATTGCAGATCTGTACTAGCACTATTTATTTAAAGTATTTTCTCTAAAATCAGTCATAAGCCAAAAATTGCCTACGCTCTATAACGCCATCTTTAAATTCAATTTCACAACCAACTCTAAAAAATGGTGAGGCATGATTGACGATGAATACACTGCCGGTATTTTCTTCGTTTCGTGTAAAAAAGAACTTTTTATTAAAGGCAGTTTTGTATGCTTGAGTTAGTTCAGTACCCGAACTTAGATTATTACAAAACGACCGAATAGGATATACATGCCACAAACCGATGCCCGCAGTTATAACCACAACTAAAAAGAGACCTAATAATACTTTGCCAATAAAGAAGAACAACTGCTTCATAAGTTAAATAACTAGCGTTAGCTTAGCCTGATTTACAACAAAATCGATCAATTTAATTTTTTTGATATTCATGGTTTTTTCATTAGTAAAAATACCCGTTCAGACTCAGCAAGTTGACTTTTTATCCACTTATCATCACTTGTGCCATTACTATGTGGAAATACTCCTAAATAGCATTTCTCACCATCAAATGTTTTAGTAATCAACCAATGCCCTGTCATACGACCACCTTTACTTGCACCACGGGATTTAATTTCTGCATTCACTAAGGAAATATCTAAAGCCCCCATAGTCCGGTCGAAATTGGAAATTACACTTTCTAGATTAATCATTTTTCCATTACTATCTCGTTTTGCAAGCATTGAAAAATAGGCATTCGGTAATAAGGGTATGTGATGATGTTTGTAGCCTTTAAACAAACCTTTATTCGAGAAATTAATATTATGCTTAACTAGGCCAACAGAACTATTACGATTACCTCCTTCTAGCATTTTTATTACGTCCAATATTGATCCAACACTAAATGTACATTGGTTATTTATGTTGGCAAGAGTTAACAGTGCTTTTTGATTCAGAAGAAATGGGGATATTCTGTGTTTGAAGTTAAGCGTTTCAACATCCCAATTTACTTGCTCTAAAAAAATTCCCCACTCATGAAGACTCTCAACTGCTCTTAACTTACTAAAACTCTTTCCTCTCGGCAGTTTATTGCCAAATTTGTATTTAAATAAGTACTCAACAAACCAAGTTCGATTAATATTTTTCGGGACCAAATCGTCAATAATTTTTTCTATTATATTTTTCATAACTCTGCTCAGTGGAAAATTAAGAGATTTTAATCAACTCTCCAAGACATATATCTTGATAAAACACTTCAGGAAATCATCCCTAAAGCTTCACAACATTAATATCTACGAAAATTTGACACATGATTTATTTCTCCTTGAAACACACAAATAAATCGCTAGTTTTTACTCGAAATTTTCAGGTATTTTTTAAATTTTTCAAATCAATTTATTTAGAAAAACTCTACAACCGACACAAATTAATTCTAAATTTTTAGCACCACAAATTTGTGCCGCCAACTTCAATTTCAATAGCGGTTAGTGATGAGAATTTTAAAAAACTGGAAACCAGATAGTTAACATCTACTATTTGATTAAACTACAGATGCATTAGTCATAAACTTCTAACATTATACTTATCTTATAGAATCAACTTATAGCGATATCACTCACCATAACAAGTTATATACGCAACAGGGGGCTTGCGGCATGAGCTGGGACTTGGTAAACTCTAACGATAAATGAGCGTATGAACGGGATGGTTTCGACCATGCGCCCCTCCACCAACACCGTTGGTACCAGCCAAAGAGCGGTTATAAAGCGAGCCCAGTTAAGAAAGCCCGGCCCTTGGCCGGGTTTTTCATTTTAGAGTCTTAATAGGCTTATTTTTAAGAGTATTGTTTGCAATTACAAAGAAGTGAATCCTTTGAGGCTTCTTTTTGGGCTTATCTTGAATGTAAGCGCTTTCAACGAATAGCCGCAACCATCCCTTCTTTCTTGCTCGTGAGACTCTAAAATACACCTCATAATGCTGAACTTTGTCATCAGCATCTAAAAGCTCAAAGGTGAAGAAATTCCCCTTTCCAGTATGAAAACAGGCCTGCTTGTTAATTGATTTCGCTATATCAGGCAGCTTTTCAGACAGTTCATGCCTCTGAAAGTCAAATATCCTTGTCTCTCTTGAATCAGAGTAGTGTAATGATACATCCACACCAGCCAAAGTTTCCCCATGACGCTTATCAAGCCCTCTAGTGAAACAATGCAAACTGAATTCGACTATGAATTTATACTCAATCTCAGATTCGGTGCTATTTCTCGCAGGCTGAACAAATATATGCTCAAATGACACAAGATGATCGAGCTTGTATGTTTCGCCCTCATATTCAAAGTCTTTCCAAGTCTTAATTCTAATATACCCATAAATTCAAAAAAAGCATGCTACCCGAATTTATTAATTCAGAATGCATTGCTGGCCCACTGCGGGACTTAGGGAAAATGTAACAACCTAATAGATATCTTAACGACGTTTTTCCTGAATTTTCCGTCATGGCGATATCTATCTCAGATAATTTTTCTGAACGCTATCCCGAAAATCCTACAAGGTCAATGTTTGCTGCAACTTGGCGCATTATTCATTTTTATAGATTTTTGTGTCGTTTTGCACTAAACGAGTAGTTAGTTATTTAACGTTTTTATTTTTATAAAACATCCGACTTTTCAAACATTTTTTGCTTTTATAAAAAGCTTTTATTTTTAATAATTTATGGTTGTAAAAATTTTATCAGAAAAACTCAAAAACAATTTTTGTTAACTCTAAACCTTTAGCGATACAAGAAATTTTCTGTTAATTTCAAATCAGATTTTTATGAAAATTATGAGGCGTTGTATTTTCAATTTATTCCTCAAATTAAATCACTTAAGAGTTAATCTGAAGCTTTTAAATTTATAACAATTGAAAATAGTTTTTAACGATGTTGATTTATTAATAGTTGCACGGTGGTTTTGGCGATGGCTTCGAAGTCTTCACGGTTAACGTATATGCCGTCGATAAATAATCGGCATAAGCCGTGTAGTGATGCCCAGGTGGCTTGGGCGATTCTTAGGGTTGGTAGTTTTTGGTCGAACAGTTTTTGGTTTTGCAGTTGTTCAATCCACTTTAACCATACTTGAAAACTGTTGTAGGCAATTTTTTGTAGCGATTCGCTGGCGTTGCCGGTTTTCCATATGTCGCGGCCGTACATTAAATCGTAGGTTTGCTGGTTCTGTTCGGCGAAGTTGATGTACACCAGCACGTAATGCTCAAACGCTTGTTGCGGCGATAGTGCTTGGGTTTCTAGAACGGCTTGTTCTACCAATTGGTTTTGATTTAAAAATCCTTGCTCGGCAATCGCGCACAAAAGTGCATTTTTGTCTTTAAAGTGATGATAGGGTGCGGTTCGTGAAACCTCGGCGCGTTCGGCCAGTTTACGAATCGATAGGCTCTCTATGCCGCCTTCGGCAATGATGTCCGTAGCGGTGAGTAGCAGCGTTTGGCGTAGATCGCCGTGATGGTAGGGTTTAGTGGTCATGGCGGGAATTTATCAGCACATCTTGACAGCGTCAAAATTGAAATCTATCTTGACACCGTCTAGATAGATTCATCTTCGACTCGCACACATAACAATAAAACAATTTATTCACCGTTCTGCCCTGCAAAGAGGAACCTGCCACCATGTCTGAGCGATATCCGCATTTATTTGAGCCCTTAGATTTAGGCTTCACCACATTAAAAAATCGCGTGCTGATGGGCTCGATGCACTTGGGCTTAGAAGAAGCTAAAGACGGCTTTCAGCGGCTGGCGGAGTTTTATCGTTTACGCGCTCAAGGCGGTGTTGCACTGATTGTTACCGGTGGCATTGGTCCCAATGCCGAGGGCGCCGTGCATGCTCACGCGGCACTGATGGCAAGTGATCAAGACGTTGCTAACCACAAGATTATTACCCAAGCCGTTCACGGCGAAGGCGGCAAAATCTGTATGCAGATTCTGCACACCGGTCGCTACGCCTATAACCCTAAACAGGTTGCACCTTCTGCTCTGCAAGCGCCAATCAACCCATTCACGCCTAAAGCCTTAACTCACGATGAGATTGAGCAGCAACTGAGTGACTTTGTTCGCTGTGCAGCTTTGGCCAAAGAGGCGGGTTACGACGGCGTAGAGGTGATGGGCTCGGAAGGTTATTTGATCAACCAGTTTATTGCTGCACGCACCAACCAACGCGATGACCAATGGGGCGGCAGCTTTGAAAATCGCATTCGTTTTGCCGTTGAGTCTGTGCGACGGGTTCGCGAACAGGTCGGCGAGCAATTTATTATTATTTACCGCCTGTCTATGCTCGATTTGGTCGATGGCGGCAGCAATCTCGACGAAATTATCGCCCTTGCCAAAGCCATTGAGGCCGCCGGAGCAACGCTTATCAATACCGGAATCGGCTGGCACGAGGCGCGGATTCCAACCATTTCAACAAAGGTACCACGCGCGGCATTTACGTGGGTTACGGCTAAGGTTCGCGAGCATTTATCGGTGCCGGTGATTACCTGTAATCGCATTAATATGCCGGAAGTAGCCGAAGACATTTTGGCGCGCGGCGATGCCGATATGGTGTCAATGGCGCGACCCTTCTTGGCAGACCCAGAGTTTGTGATTAAGGCTCAGCAAAATCGTCGCGACGAAATCAATACCTGCATTGGCTGTAACCAAGCTTGTTTGGATCATATTTTCGCGGGCAAGCTCACCAGCTGTTTGGTTAACCCAAGAGCCGGTCACGAAACCGAACTTCTGATCACACCCGCCACAGCCATCAAGAATATTGCGGTTGTTGGCGCAGGCCCCGCGGGTTTGGCGTTTTCGACCACCGCCGCCAAACGCGGTCACAAGGTCACCTTATTTGATGCAGGCAGCGAAATCGGCGGCCAGTTTAATATTGCCAAGCGTATTCCCGGTAAAGAGGAGTTCTACGAAACCCTGCGCTATTTTAATAAGCAGCTAGAGCTGACCGGCGTTAATGTGCAGCTAAACACTCGGGTGGATGCCGAATTTTTGCAACACCAAGACTTTGATGAGATTGTGTTAGCCACAGGAATTCACCCAAGAATGCCCGACATCGAAGGCATCAATAACGTAAAAGTGCTGAGTTATTTAGACGTTATGAACGGCGCCGAGGTGGGCAAAACCGTTGCGGTTATTGGCGCTGGCGGTATTGGTTTTGATATCAGCGAATACCTGATTCACTCCGGCAAATCACCCAGTACCGACGTAAACGTGTTTATGAAGCGCTGGGGTGTGGATATGTCATTAACCGCGCGCGGCGGTATTGAAGGCATGCAACCCGAAGCCAGCGCCGCTGCTCGGCAGGTTTATTTGCTGCAACGCAAACGCAGCAAGGTGGGCGCAAATCTTGGCAAAACCACCGGCTGGGTGCATCGCGCCGATCTCGCACAAAAAGGTGTGGTCATGCTGAGCAATTGCGATTATTTAAAAATCGATGATCAGGGTTTACACATTACTGTGAATGGCGAAGCGCAGTTATTACCTGTGGATAACGTGGTGATATGCGCTGGACAAGAGCCGAATCGAGATTTGGTCGAACAGCTCAACGGTACCAATGTTCACCTCATTGGCGGCGCTGATGTTGCCTCTGAGCTCGATGCCAAGCGCGCTATTCATCAAGGAACCGTTTTGGCGAGCCAGCTATAAACTCACACCCGCCTTTGCGCAGATATCTAGCCACTAAATGCTCCGGTTCATTCCATCGAGATGTGAATAAACCGGAGCTTTGTCGTAATGTCTTGATTTTGCATCGAAAAATACGGCTCATAACGGTATATTGGGTTCTATCAGTATTGTTGTTGGCGGCAATTTGTTCTCAACAGTTTGTTCGTAACTCTTTGCTCTTAACAACGTTTTAAGTCTGAATGGAAATTATTGTTATGATCGAAGCCGTATCTGCCCAAACCCTACCCGAAGTCTTACCCTTAATTCGCCAATACCAAGAGTTTTATAAAATTGCGGATATTTCTGACGCGAAAAACGCCGAGTTTTTTGCTCAGTTTGGTGAGGCTAATCCGGCGGGCTGCCAGTTTTTATACCGCGATAACGAAACCAATCGGGTTTTAGGTTTTGCCACGGTTTATCTGACCTTTTCTTCCACCATTGCGGCAAAGGTTGGCGTGCTTAATGATTTGTACACGCTTGCAGAATCTCGCAGCAAGGGCGTTGGCCGAGCCCTAATCGAACACGCTCGACAATACGCGGCCAAACACGGCGCGACACGATTACAGTGGGTAACGGCGCCGGATAATAGCCTAGCTCAAGCGCTCTATAACTCCCTTGATGCCCAGCAGCGTGTTTGGCATTTTTATACCTACAGCACCGCACATCACTAGCGATTCTTTAAAACTCCGTACTCGGCGGATTTCCAACATACCAATCTCAAACCTGTAGTACGCGGTTACGTGTTTTTAAGGTTGTTTCGTCGATATTGCCAAATCGTTTTTTTGATTTGCATCGATATGAAGGAAATTTACAGGAATTCTCCAAAACTGTTTTCCCTTACACTGTTGGGCTTTTCAACCGACTGAAATATTTTGTCAGCAAAACTGGTATGTTTTGTTATTGGCGTAACGACATCTAATATCGCAAGCTTTGAGTCATAAAACCGTTGTCTAAATTGATGTTTTTTCTGGTTTATCTTGAATTTACGATCCAATTTAAGCACCGGTAAATCGATGCCAATAACAATAATTAAAGGTTATTCAATGTTACCGAAATCCAAACTCGTACAGCTTTTTTGTACGACAGTTATTCTCATCCAATCACCACAATTACTCGCCGACCGCATTCAGCAACCTGCAATAGAACACGCCAAGGTTGAACAGGCGCTGTTACTGGCTCAGGCGGCACAAAATGAGCGGCGTATCGCCGTGGGTGAACAGGGAGTCATTCTTACCTCAAACAACGCTGGAGACAGCTGGCAACAAGCACCTGTGCCTTCAAGCGTGTTACTCACCACGGTGAAATTCTCCGACGACAGCACGGCATGGGCAGCCGGGCATGACGGCGTAGTCTTAAAATCCGTCGATGGCGGTACTTCTTGGCGTACCGTGCTCACGGGAGCAGACATTCTTGCGTTGAATATCGAATCCTTAGAACACGCCATCACAGCCGAAACCGACGACTTTGTGCGCGAAGAGTTGGGTTATAAGCTTGAAGATGCAGAGCTTGCGCTTGAAGAAGGGCCAAGCTCACCGGTGCTGGATTTATTGTTCATTACCCCCCAGCACGGCTTCTTAATTGGCGCCTACGGCATGATGCTTGAGACCCAAAACGGTGGTGAAAACTGGCAACATCGCGGCTTTAGCCTGCCAAACCCAGACGGCTTGCATCTGAATCGTATTTATCAACAAACTTCCGGGCGTTTAGTACTTCTTGGTGAAGCCGGTTTGTTATTGGCAAGCGACGACGACGGAGCAAACTGGTACGAGCTAGACTCGCCCTACCAAGGCTCATTCTTTGCCGCCGCAGAAACCGATTCTCTGTATATTTTTGGTTTACGCGGTAACGCCTTTCGTTTTGATGAAAACAACCAAGAGTGGCAAACCATCGACCTACCCACAGAAGCAACCATCAGTGATGCGACGGTAGCCAATAATGAATTAATTCTGGTCGGCCAAGGCGGTGTGGTTTTAAAACAAGACGGTGACGATTTTCACCAAGTGGGTAACCGTGAATTGCGCTCGTTTTCATCGGTATCACTTGCCGGTGATTATTTGATTGTCACCGGCGAGGCCGGTGTTGAACGTATTGCTCTCACTAAAAATCAAATTGCTGCTGGGGAATTATAATGAAGTCTTTGTCGGCAGCGCTGTTGTGGCCGTTTCAAGCCAGCGAAAAGCTCGCAGAATATCTTTTATTTAATTATCGCAAATTTGTTTTAGCCTTATTTGCAATTATTACTCTCGTACTTGGCTGGCAGGCAACACAAATTCGCCCAGATGCCAGTTTTGTAAAAATGATTCCGTCGTCGCATCCCTATGTTGAGAATTATTTACGTTATCGCGATGATTTATCGGGATTGGGCAACAGCATCAATGTTGTTGTTGCCGCAAAAGATGGCGATATTTTTACCGCCGAATTCCAAGAAATTTTAAAGCAAGTGACCGATGAATTATTTTTTATTCCCGGTGTTGATCGCTCGTCATTAAAATCCATTTGGACACCTAACGTACGCTGGACAGAAGTTACCGAAGAGGGCTTTGTGGGCGGGCCAGTTATTCCCGACAGCTACGACGGTTCTGAACAAAGTTTAGAAGACATCCGCACCAATATTTTACGCTCTGGTCAGGTTGGTATTTTGGTGGCGAATAATTTTCGCTCGGCCATGATTCAGGTACCCCTGTTTGATAAAAATCCTGATACCGGCGAAAAACTCGATTACCAAGTATTTTCTGAACAATTAGAAACCTTGGTGCGCGATAAATACAGCTCTAATGCTATTGATATTCACATCACCGGTTTTGCAAAAATCATTGGTGATTTAATTGCTGGCGCCGTAGAGGTTGCGATATTTTTTGCCATCGCCATTGTCATCACCTTGGTGTTGCTGTTTATTTATTCGCGCAGTATTGCCGGCACTATTTTTCCGCTGATTTGCTCGCTGATTGCCGTAATTTGGCAGTTAGGTATTTTGAACATTTTGGGTTACGGGCTTGATCCCTACTCTATGCTGGTGCCGTTTTTGGTGTTTGCTATTGCCGTAAGTCACGGTGTGCAAATTGTAAATACCGTGACGCTTGCTTCGGCCAATGGCGACGACAAAATTGAAGCGGCAAAACATGCCTTCAAAACCATTTATATTCCCGGCTTAACCGCGCTTATTTCCGACGGTATTGGTTTTATCACCCTAATGGTGATTGAAATTCAGGTCATTAAAGATCTTGCAGTAACGGCATCTATTGGTGTTGCCGTTATTGTCTTAACCAATTTAATGCTGTTGCCGTTGCTACTGAGCTTTTTTGGTGTGGGTAATACTGCTATTAAACGCGCGCAAAAAGCCATCGCCAAACAAAAAACTCGCTGGCAGCTATTGTCTGTTTTTGCCACGCCCAAAGGTGCTGGCATTGCCGTTATTACCGCGTTGGTATTTTTAGTGGGCGGCTTGTATTTAGGCAAAGATATAAAAATTGGTGACCTTGATGAGGGCGCACCCGAATTGCGAATACATTCGCGCTACAACCAAGACAACGCATTTATTGGCGATAACTATTCGACCTCAAGCGATGTATTTGTGGTTATGGTGGCTACACAAAGCGATCAATGCTCAAGCTTTAATACGCTGTCGCTGGTGGATCGCTTTCAATTTTATTTAGAAGGCATACCCGGTGTGCAATCGAGTATTTCGCTAGCCGATGTATCTGAGCGGGTTACCAGCGGTCTTAATGAGCGAAATTTAAAGTGGCAATCGGTGAGCCGAAACCAATTTGTTATTAATGCCTCGCTGGCTTACGTGCCGTCTGGATTAATGAACAGCAGCTGCTCGTTATTACCGGTGATTATCTTCTTGGATGATCACAAGGCCGAAACCCTAAAAGATATTACCGCTGCCATTGAAGGATTTATCGACAACAATAAAACCGACGGTATTGATATTTTAATGGCCGCCGGTAAAGCCGGTTTTGAAGCGGCAACCAATGAGGTTATCGAAAAAGCCCAATACGAAATGCTGATTTGGGTATATTCGGTAGTAAGTATTTTATGCTTATTAACCTTCCGCTCCATTCGCACGGTTATTTGTATTATCGCACCGTTGGCAATTACCTCTATTCTCTGCCAAGCATTAATGGCTCAACTGGGTATTGGTGTTAAGGTTGCGACCTTGCCAGTTATTGCTTTGGGTGTGGGTATTGGTGTCGATTACGGTATTTACATCTATTCAAAAATGCAGACTTATTTAAAACAAGGTCACTCATTGGCGCACGCGTATTTAGAAACCCTACAAAGCACGGGTAAATCCGTTGCCTTTACAGGTTTAACATTGGCAATTGGCGTGGTCTTGTGGGTATTCTCGCCCATTAAATTCCAAGCCGACATGGGCATTTTGTTAACCTTTATGTTTATCTGGAACATGCTTGGTGCGCTTATTTTATTACCGGCAATTGCTCGATTATTACACCCAGAAAAAATTACCAATAACGCATAACAACATATGCGAAACTCCGGTTAACCTAGAGTTTTCCGCGACACAGGGATGTATCAACAATTTCAAGAACGGTAAGTAATTGAAATTGGCAAAAAATTGGTAATCGTATTGTCGATTTCCGTTCTCTGATTAGCTCAGCAATGAGTTAGTCAGAGACTCCTACAATAATCTTAGAAATTATTTTTAAGGTCACAACCACATAAATTAAATCTTCTTGATGCCCATGATTAACGACATTTACCGCGAGGCATGACGAGATTAACAAGATTTTTAGAGCTTCTGTAGCGACAATTTACCGATTAATCTTTTCTTTTTTATTCCCTTCATAAAATTTCTTTTTTTTCTATCGGAAAATCTTTTGAAAACAGAAAGAAATATCTACTAAAAGTCAAACAAAGCCTTTTTCAGCAACCTGTTAATTTCGACACTATTTAATAAAATTCTTAGCCATTAGAGTTTCCCGAAACAGCAGCTTAAAAAAGCCTAGCCATAAAACCAATTAAAAATTGATAACAATAATTACATTAGTTTTTCACGATTACGTTTGATTCATTTGAGTTTTTGTTGATAGAAACCTCTGCTTAACTCAGAATTTTTCGGGGTTTAATATGGCTAAACTATCAACAAAATTAACCTTGTATCACAACCGTACCAATGTACTGTTCAGTTAACATATTCATTTAAACCAATAATTAATCTGAGGACAGAAATTAGCGACATATTATTGTGTCGCAGAAACTCTGAGTTAACCGGAGTTTTCATTACTTATTTGCAAAGCCTTTTTGTTATTAGCAGATTATTGGTCAGAAATATAAATTTTAAAATTTATCGACACACGTAATTTATACACCACTTTACTGGCTACAATTAAATTTTAAAAACTTTTGCTTAATTCGCCCGAATTTAATCAAAAGAAAAACTGATTCAGGGATTTTAATTTTATCACCATAAATTCTACGTTTATTAGTAATTCATTTATTTAAATACGCATATTTTCTTCCTTCGTTAATTGCTCGATTTTAATTGCAATAAAAAAGAGGGTTATCCATGTCGAATCAAGAGGCGACGAAATGACTGAAGGACTCTTTTCAAGATTATCCAACGCTCCAACAATTACGGATTTACAACAAACGGCGCAACTGGCTTTACAGGTCGAATTTTCTACGATTCCTGTTTATTTATCGGCGCTGTACTCCATCGCAAATACCGACAGCTACGCGTATCAAGCGTTGCGAAGCGTTGCCATTGAGGAAATGTTTCATGTTAATCAAGCAGCAAATATTATTGTTGCTTTGGGCGCACTGCCTAAATTTACCGATTCCGCGGTGCCTGTTTATCCGGGTTATCTGCCGCAAGCCAATCCAAATTCCACACCACATATTGGTTTATTTAGAGCGTCGCCGTCTGTATTTGGCGATGTATTTGCAGGAATAGAAAGTCCTGCCGAATTTGGCGCTCCGCCTCAAGGTAATAATTACGACAGTATTGCGCAGTTGTATGCAGCGTTTGTGGATGCGGTAACGGCTTATCCTGAAAATCCTTTTACGAATACCGGTCCTGGGCGACAACGTACCGATATTTACATCGGTAAATTTGGCGGTGACGTGCAACCGGTTATCGACAAAGAATCTTTTATGACGGCGGTTAATGAAATTGTTAAACAAGGCGAAGGCACCGTTCCTGCCGAAGCACCTTTAGTGCCCTTTGAAGCTACAGGTACTTACAATCATTATGGGCACCGAACCGATGGAACCTATGGCCCAATTTTAGGAACGCCCTACGAGCTCAGTCATTTTGCTAAATTCCGCAAAGTGTCTTTAGAACCGACGGCATTTCCCGATACTTACCCCGTTATTTCTAACCCAGTAACCAGCGATTACACCAACCCAACCGCAATTCAGCTAGCCACTACATTCGATCAACAATACAGCATCATGCTGCGAGCTTTCGAAAAATCCTTTAACGCTAGCGAGGCCGATCCTTACTTTGGTGTAGTGCTATCCATTATGCATCGTGTACTTCCCGATTTAGCGCGCTCATTGATGCAAACACCAGCCTTTAATGGCGGTAATTCATCCGTTGGACCAACCGCAGCTCCGGCTTGGATTTATGTGAACGACGAATCGATTAAACAAAAACAAGTTGCTCTCAATCTTCAAGAAACCATGGATCAATTAGCCAACGGTCAACAAGAAGATCAAATTCGTTTGCACCTTAAATCAGCCTTGGCCGGTTGCCAAGAAATCTTATCCATTACCGAAAAGCTAGACCTATAAGCGCTTTAGCGAGAAGGAATTTATAATGTCTGACTACAAAATTTATCCGCCAATCGGTATTGCTCGCGTTGGAAATGCAACAGAAAAATTTTATATCGGCCCAGAAACCTACCGCGGGTTACCCATAAATCCAGATGGCAGCACCTTTACTGAAAATGACTTTCGCGATGATCAAGGTCGTATGTGTCGCCAAGCCGCTCGCTTTAAAATTTTTGCCAACGACGGCCAAGAAATTACCTTAAGTACGCCCGGTGTAAAATCCATTACCTGGACGGTACACATGGCCAATAAAAAATCCAGCTGGTACGAGTTTGCAACCAACGAAGGCGAACACGGTTACGCCAGCAATCATCCTCTAAGAAATGCGCACATTACCGGCGACGATCGTCTTAAATTAATTATCGATCCCGGCCCACGGCAAATTTCGGGCAGTAATATTGGGCCTGTCGCGATGGATAGAAATTCTGTACCGAGCGGTTATCAAGGTGCGAATTTCCCAGACGGTTTGTTGTATCCTACCGAAGAAATGATCGATACCTTGGGCGAATTACGCACCGATGCAGACGGTCGGCTACTGGTTCTCGGCGGGCTTGGAATTGCTGGCAGCGAAGACCCTAATCCTGTTATCAAACAATACGCGAACAACGACGGTTGGTGGGACGATACCGGCGATGGCCCGGTAACGGCGGTGATTGAGTGGCAAGATGGCTACGATAACGATACCACCGTTGATTCGGCTTGGGTGTCGGTTGCACCGCCATCCTATGCGCCAGAAATCGCGAATCTCGTAACCTTATGGGATACCATTTTCGATAGCGCCGTGCGCGCCGGTGAATTTCCAGAAATTAACAACCAGGGTCTGTGGCAAAAAGGGCCCAACGGCTATCTGCCAAGTTTCCAAAGAGAAATTCTACCGCTATTAGAACGCGGCACCACCTACACGTGGGTTGCTGCAATTCCACCCAAACCTCATACCTTTGATATGGCCAAGCTCGGTCAGGTACCCGCGTCTGCCGAAGACGATACTTTTTACGGTTTGCGTAATTGGATCTTTGACATATTAAGACCACCAGCCGAGGAAAACACCCTAATTTCGCCACGCGGTGCGACCATGATGCCGTATTTAGCCGGTGATAATTGCTTAATTGAAGGCACGTTGACCTCAACTTATTTACGCTTAACCGATACGCAATTTTTCTTTTTAGAACAATGGGCCGCGGGTTATTTTGTGAATGAACCCGTAACCGATCAAGGTCCACTCGATTTAACGCGTAACGTGTTAGAAAACTGCGTAGGCGGTGCGTTTTCTCCGGGCATTGAATTAACTTGGATTTCTCGCAACCGATCAATTTATTGGCCCGATGATCCATTTCGAATTAATGCAGCACCGGCGACCCAGGGACCACTGCAACTCAACTTTAACCCTTCGGCAATGGAGCCCGGCGATTTAACTCGCTATATGGCTATTCCTTGGCAAGCCGATTTTAATGAATGCTCATCACAACCCGTTGGCGAGCGCGTACTGTGGTGGTGGCCCGCGCAAAGACCGGAATTTATTTATTTAGATCCAGCACAGGCGCAGTTAATGAATTCACGAAGTCTTGAAAATACTGCCTTAACCAGCGTACCCACGCCCTCGCTTGATACCAAACATCAGGTGGCTTGGGTAGGCACCGACTTTGATCAAAAGCGCAATGATTTTATCGCCTTTTCTGACGACATTTACATGGTTCAATACTGGTCGCAATTGGGATTTATTATGGAAAAAGAAATTGAGCAAGAGCAGCGTTTTGTAGAAGTTGCGCGCACCCTACCAAGACCGTTTTCACCCAATGACTGAGTTCGACGTAATTATTTGTGGCGCAGGCCCTGCGGGTTGCGCCACAGCCTTGGCGTTGCTTAACCAGGGGGTCGAACGTGTTGCGATTATCGATAAACCCAAGCCACAACGTTTTAAAATAGGCGAATCGGCCGCGCCCGATGTGACCGCAAAATTAAGACGCTTGGGTTTTGAAATTAATTTAAAAAATCGCGGACATGCACCCTACCACGGCAATATTTCCTATTGGGCCGAGCAAAAAAATCATACCGATTTTTTATTGCACGGGCGTGGGCAAGCCTGGCATTTAAATCGCGACTGTTTTGATCAAGACCTAGCTGATCACGCTCAAAAGCTCGGCGCACATTTATTGTTAGAAACAACATTAAATAGGTTTATTCACGACGGCAACTTATGGTGTTTAAACCTAACTCAAAACGATCATCAATACACGCTAAAAGGTAAATACCTGGTTGACGCCAGTGGCAGACGGTCACTTATAGCGCGTAAATTAAATGCCCAGCGCAAGCAATTGGATACCCTTACGGCTATCGCGTTTAAAACCCAAAACGTGCAGTCGTTAAAAGGGCGAACCCTCGTGGAATCTTTTTCAGACGGGTGGTGGTATGCCAGTCAACTGCCCACCGGCGAGGGATTAATTACGTTAATGACCGATGCCGATCAAATTCGTAAGCATCAATGGCAAGACCCTGCTCGATTACTTAAAGAGTTACAAAAAACCGAGTTAATAAAAGAGTATTTTTCTGTCGATACAGTAAACAATGTAAGCACGCAAACCTACGCAGCGCAGGCAGGGTTTTTAACCCAAGCGGCCGGTCCCGGTTGGATTGCCATAGGCGATGCGCTGGCGTCATTTGATCCTTTAACATCGTCTGGTATTTCAAACGCACTGGGTGATGCTCTTGCAGCGGTACCCGCTATTATCGGCTGGTTAAACAATCAAGACTTAGCTCCGGCAGAAAAATACGCTGTTAGAGCAGATTCGGGAATACAGCGGTACTTGCAAGAATCGCGGTGGTACTACGGTTTAGAAAAGCGCTGGCAAGACAATGAATTTTGGCAGCGCAGGCAATCGCAATAAATACTTTGTGGTTAGATAAATAAAAAAGCGCCTAATTGAAGCTTTTTAGGCGCTTGATAAATTAAGCTCAAGTACGAATAGAGATTAGGTTTGGCGACTGATATTTCGTAACCGATCGGCAACCTCGGTGTAATTTCGACTCATGTCGGTTAAATCGTTGGCGGCTTGAGCATTTTCGTTAGAGATTGATCGAATCAATTCCATTTTTTTATTGATAGCTTCGGTTACCTGACTTTGCTCTTCAACGGCATCGGCGATACTGTTAGCACGAGCGCGAATGTTATCGAAAGCCGACACGATATTTTCGAAGTTTTTTCGGGTTTCTTCAGCACTTTCCAGCGCTTTTGCCGATAAATCACCACTGCTTTGAATCACTGCAACACCCGATTGCGCCGCTTCTTGCAGCTGTGAAATCATTTTTTCAATTTCTTGTGCCGAGGTTTGAGTTCGCCCCGCCAGCGTTCTTACCTCATCAGCGACAACGGCAAATCCCCTGCCCTGTTCACCGGCTCTTGCGGCTTCAATGGCAGCGTTAAGTGCTAATAGATTGGTTTGCTCTGAAATGGCTTTAATGACCGCCAGTACTTCGCCCACTTGATGAGAATCTGCAGCAAGGCGCTCAATGACCTTGGCAGTATTGCCCAAGGCGTCGGCCAAACGATTGATCGCCTCGTTACTTGACGCTACAACTTGTTGGCCCTGGCGAACAATTTCTGCGGATTCTTCTGCGGTGGTTGCGGCTTGTGTGGTATCACTGGCAACATTACGTGAACTCGTTGCCATGTCATCAATAAATTCGGACAAGACATTATTTTCTTTAAGTTGTGCAGTAGCGCGTGTATTCAAAGCAACACTCAATTCATTGAGTGTATTCGAGCCGCGGTGCACACCTTCAGCTTCGTTAGCGATACTGTTTAAAATACTGCCAAAATAATCCGCGTAATCGTTAACGGTTTTTCGTAATTGACCGATTTCGTTATCGGAATTTACCGGTAAACGGCGATTAATTTGTCCGTTAATAAGCGTACGAATTTGCGTAGTCGTTTCTTCTAATCGCTCAAGAATACCTTTACCAGAGAAAATAAGTACCGCCACAAAAATGGCAATTAACGGAATTAGCGTTAAATATAAATTGGTAATAATTTTATTGGATGTAGCTAGAGCAACCGAATGCGGCGTTAATAAACCAACTTTCCACTTACCGTTAAATAAATCCGTTTGCACCAATAACGATTTACCTTCTTTTAACACGTTACTGGGCAAATCTAATTTTGATTGACCATCACGCACAGCTTTTGCCAAAGGTAATAAGCTTGCATCTGCTCGTGCGACTTCTTCTAACGATTGCATCGCTAAACTTTGCTCGCGTAACTTCGGCGCGGCAACAATTAACCCTTTTTGATCGATAACGTAGGGATAACCACGAGAAGCCTCTTGCTGACGAGTGAGCAATTCACGCAAACCATTGAGCATCAAATCGATGGTAGCAACACCCCAAAACTCGCCATTGGGCTTAATCGCAACCGTGCAGGTCACCATGGGCGTGCCTGATACGGGATCTGAATAAGCCTCTGACCAAGCGCACTGCCCACTCTTTAGGCTTTTACCAACCGTGTACCATGACTCTTGATGATAACCACTACCACTTGGATCGTTATAGTCGTTTAATAAATCGAGTTTGCCATTTTGATTTCTGGCCCAAAATAGAGACGCTCGCTGAGTAGACGGAATAAGCTTGCCCGGTTCAGGCCAAACGCCACCACCGGCGATTTCAAGTGCGCCGTAGTTGTCGATCACGCCCTTAAGCAGATCAATTAATAATGTTCTGTTCGTTGCGTTCGACTCGGTAATAGTGGCGAGACTGTTGGTTAATGTTGCCGTTTCTTTGAGCGCAATGTTGATGTCAGTGGCGATCAACTCAACTCGAACCTGAGCCGCCTGCGCCTCTTCTTCATACAACTGTGGTTTGACCAAAAATACCGCCAAGCCATAAATAACAAAAGCCGCACTCAGCAACATCACCGCGCCAATCGACCATATTTGATTACGAATACTCATTCTTAAATTCTCATCTGAGACAACTCGAATACTGCTTGTGGTAACCGGCTTAGTTCCCGAACAAGCCTACAACTCGTCTTAGGGAAACTCTGATTAACTCAGATTTTCCAGCGGCACAAGGATGTGTCGTCAACTTCAAAAACTGTAAGTGATTGAAATTGTGCAGAAATTGGAAATCGCGTTTTCAATTTCTGTGCTCTGATTAAATCAAGGATGAGTTAATCAGAAGTTCTTTAAGTCTAGAAGAATCATTAGTAATTATAAGTTAGCTAACACTTGTATATTTTTTTCTAGTTAAGAAGCTGCTATTTTAAAAACTATTAAACATTCACTGTTAACGGCCAACTCCAGTAATGATTGAGAAACTCGTTAAACTTGCGCAAGTTCTTAATAAGCTTCAGCCCGTCTTTGTAATATCGGGCATTGGCTTTTTTGTGTTATTGATTGCCAGCATATTAGGTATAAGTAATCTGGCCGATGACCAGGTATTAACTTTTTCACTGTTGGGATTATTGTGGAGTTGTTTGGTACTGACGCTAATAGGTCAGTTTAAAAACTTGCCGCCAGAAATTGAGGTAAAAAACTCACTGTGGCAGAAAATTAAAATAAAATGTATTCGCGCTGTTTTTATGATTAACGGTATTTTATTTATTTTTCTGTCAATTATGACCCTCTTAATGACTTTTAAATTAGCCAGCATTGCCCTTGCCGGTTAATTACTTATTTTAAACAACGGGATTTGAAGGCACATAAATTTTAAAAGACATGAACATTCCATCTAAATTTAAAATAACCGACAGCCAATTATTAATTGAATTTATTCGACAATATTCGTTGGGAACACTCATTGTTAATAATGATTCAGGGTTAGATGCCAACCACATTCCGTTTTTGGTTCAAACTATTAAAGATCAAAACGGTAATCTAACGATAAAACTCGAAGGTCACGTTGCGCACAACAACAGCTTGGTCGGCAACAGCCAAGATAATCAATCTGTATTAGTGGTATTTCACGGCCCTAATGGTTATATCAGCCCGAATTTTTATCCGTCAAAATTAGCAACAGGAAAAGCGGTACCTACTTGGAACTACTCTGCGGTACACGTTAAAGGCACCATACGATTTATTCATGATCAACAATGGCTGTTAAACCATATTCAGCAGCTGTCTGATTTTCACGAGGCACATTCACAGACACAACCTTGGTCCGTCAATGATGCACCTAAAGATTATATTAAAAAAATGCTGCAAGCCGTGGTTGGAATTGAAATCACCGCTTCAGAAATGGTTGGAAATTTTAAACACAGCCAAAATAAATCGGATACCGACTACGCTGGTGTTATAGAAGGATTGCGAAATTCACCGAGCGACAACGACCGGTTACTTCAACAGTCAATGACAGAAACTAAAGGAACCTCTGATTAACTCATCCTTGATTTAATCAGAGAGCAGAAATTGAAAATGTGATTTCCAATTTCTTCACAACTTCAATCACTTACCGTTCTTGAAATTGGCGACACATCCTTGTGTCGCGAGAAACTCTAGGTTAATCAGAGTTTCCTAAAAACTTTACCGAGAAAATGACCTAATCAACATTCCAATACGTTCTACTGATTAAATCAAAAATACGCTAGTTGAGTTTCCAATAAAGCCTATTTTTAAATTCAATAATGACGAGATAACAACAAAAGAATCAAGAAGAGATGCTAAAAAAAGCCAACAACCCCCAAGTGAAGACTAATAACACTGAGAGCTGTTGGAAAACCGTGAAGTTAGAGACTAGAAACGGTAATTAATTGCTAATACGGTGGAGCGGCCGTTAAGTGCACGTGCTCTGATAATATCGCCAACTTCTGCGCTGCCTTCTTCGGATTCGGTAATTACGAATTCATTGAAGGCATTGTTCATGGTCACGGTTGCGGTAAACGAATCGTTGATGTGCCAATTAGCGAATAAATTAACAATGGTATAGGCTTCTTGTTCAAGATCATTGTTGTCTTGCACGTAATAGTCGGTTGAACCTTGAAGTGTCGCGCCAACGCCGAAGGAGTCGGTGGAATATTCAGGCGTTATTGTCCAAATAAAATCGGCTTGTCGTCGTGGCGTGTTGCCTTCAATTTCTGGATTGAGTCGATCAGAGACAATTTCGGCATCGGTCCACGTTAGGTTACCCGACAGTTTAAAGCCACCTTCAAAGTTTAAATTACCTTCCAGTTCAATACCGGTGGCATCGTATTCACGAATAAAGGTCGCGCCGCTGGTAACTTCTGCTTGTGTATCTTCGGTATTTGAATCGAAGAAAGTTGCATTTAAGTCGTACCATTCACCCAAATATTTGTATCCGATTTCTAATTGCTTAACGGTATCAAATCCATCGGTAGTGCTTGCCAATGATCCATTGGTATTTAAAGCACCCGGAATTTGCAATAAGCGATCGGCTACCGCACGAACACCTTCACTGTAACGCGCAAAAACGGTGGAGTAGTTCGTTAACAGGTAAGTACCACCCAATGAGAAAGATACTTCGTCGGTATCGTAATTAACGCGCTGAATATTTGCTCCCGCACGATTTAAATTAATAACACCGCCACCAAAGCCAAATGCATTGGTTGAAGAAGCATCTTCGGTATTGCCACTGATGATACCGTCACCGTTAAGATCGAAATCGGTATTGCCACCGCAGCAGCTGGAAATTAATTCGCCGTTGGCTTGTACTTGATTGTAACGCGCACTTATATCGAACAACCATTTTTCGCCAACTTCAAAGCCGACGTTAATATAAGGTGCGGTAGTGGTGTATTGTAAATCCCATTCAAACGATAAAAAGCTTGGCGATAATAAACCATTATCAACCAGTGCATTACCGGCGGCGTCTTCAATATTTAAATATTGGGAATTACTGCCATCGACGGTTTGAATAAATGCTTGCCAGCTGGCCCAACTGGTTTCGATATTTTGTTTAGAATAATAGTAACCAAACGTTAGGGTTACACCGTTATCGAAGCTTTTTGTTAGATTAAGATCATTAATGGTATTGCCTAAATCGTGAATGCGCGCATCAAACAATAAATTAGTAAATGCTAGACCATCGTAACTCTCACCGGTTTCGGCGATAGTGACCGATGTTGAGGAGCAGTCAAACGGATTACCGTCACCGTCTAACGCCGAATTACATAAATTGGTCGCTATTCCCGATGCGGCTTGCGGACCTAGATTTCCGAGTGTGTCGGTAAACGGCGAAATAAATCCACCACTAATATCAGAGGTTCTGAATTTATTGTTTAAGACTAAGCCTTCATCAATTTCTTGTTCGAATTCAAAACCAATTGACGTTACCTTCGATTCAATACCGTCGGTTAAATCTCGATTTTGCGGATTACCAAACGAATCAAAAGTAGAAATATTGGTGGTACTGGGTGAGTGCAAGGTTTCTGAACGAGCATCAAAATTAGCAACACTGCCATAACTACCACCACCATTAACGCGCACCGGCGCCGGTAAATAGGTCGTTACCTTGTCATCTAGGTTTTTGAAATGAACCCGTAAAAAACCATTCTCTAATTCTTTAGTGATGTTAATTTTAATTTGTCCGCCGTTTTCGCCGTTGAATCCGGTATCACGCACACCTTCGCCATCATGAAAAAATCCGGCAACATGAAAATAGGTAGTATCGTTGATGGGAGATCCGTAGGAAAAATCGGTTCGGAACTCATCGTAATCAAGCCCGGAGGTAACACCAAAAGAGCCGCCTTCTTCGTCGCCGGTTTTACTGATTAAGTTAATGACGCCACCGGGAGAATTACTGGCGAAGGTAGATGCTGAACCGCCGCGAACGGATTCAATACGCGCAACCGATTGATCAAAGCGCAAGAAATTATCGGCATTACCAAAATTAATATCACCAAATTCTAATACCGGTAATCCGTCTTCGTGAATTTGCAAGAATTTGGAACCGCCGGTTGCTAAGGGTAAACCGCGAACGGTGATATTGGCGTTACCACCGCCCCCAGAGGATTCCGCACGAATACCCGGCAGCGCTCGAAAAATTTCTGCGGTAGAACGCGGCGCAAATTTTCCAATTTCTTCGGTGCCTAAAGCACTTACCGAAACACTGGCCTCAATTTGACTTTTTCCCTTTGGTGCTGCGGTAACCACAACCTCTTCAAGAACTTGTGCAAACGCACCGCTTGAGAACGAGGCAACCGCACACGCCAATAGAGTTTTTCGGGTATTCAATCGGTTAATTTTATTTATCATTATTAGTTCCTCTCATACCGGTTTATTGAATGACCTGAGTTATTTGATAGCGAACAACCACCGGCACAGTTGATTCACTTTTGCATCGAAATGAGGATTACAATCGATTGCAATTTTGGAGTAGATTTCTTTTATTATTCTTAGACCGAATTTAACTGCTGAATTGTTGTAGCGTTTGAGCGTTTAATTGTTTCGCAGCAGGGTTGCGAATTAAATTTAAAACCATACCAAGAAATAATAGACCAGCCATGAACGCTGCAAAATAAAAACCGTAGCGAACATGCCCAAACCAGTCACTTACTGCGCCCATTAATAACGGCGAAACAGCGGCAGATAATGCGGTAAAAAATAAAATCACACCGGCAACCGTTCCGTGTTGTGATTTTGGAAAACAACTGATGCCTTTGGAATTTAACGTTGGATACATCATCGACATAAATACGCCGGATAACGGTAATAGGAAAATTGCAAAATCAACACCCAGTACCATGGCACCCAAATAACACGCGAATATGCAACCGCTGAAAAGTGCCATTACGTGAGTCCAATCAAAATATCGCAATACCCACGCCCCCAAAAAACGACCCGCAGCGCGCACAATAAAAAATGCGGTTAATGCGTAGGTCGCCATCCATCCGTATTCGCCGTCATAGCCGCGAAAAAGCGTTGGCATCCACACATAAATTGCTACTTCTGTTGCCACGTATAAAAAAATCGCGAACGAAAAACCTAATGCGTAAGGGTTTTTCATCATGGGTAGGGTTTGTTTAAAGCTCACCGGTTCTGAACAGGTTTTGATGGTTTGCGGATAACGCGCAAGAGCTGCGGCAATAATTAATGCTGAACAAATAACACCAGCCACTAAATACAGATATTTCCACGACATGCCATTTTGCAATAGATAGGCAACGACCGCCGGGCCAACAATAGCGCCAACGCCAAAAAAGCCTTCTACCATGTTCATGTTTGAGGAATGTGCCCGAGTTGAACTGGAGATATCACCAACCATGGCCAAGGCGCCGGTTTTAAAAATCCCAATAGCCACGCCACAAAATACTAATAAAGCCACGAAAGAATAAAACGATGACGCCACCATAAATAGCCAACAGGCTATCGCAAATACGGCCAATCCTATAATTATGGTGGCTTTTCTGCCGATGCGATCTGCTAAAAATCCGAGTAATAAACCACTTAAACCAATGGCTGCCATGGATGCGTAATGGAACGAGCTTGCGGCCGTAAGACTTAAGTTAAATTCTTCAATAATGACAGGGATGATTTCGCCAACTGCGTCTGTGGTCATGCCAAACATCATGAACATCAGATAGGTCAACCAACGAATGAGAGTTCCATTGGCGGCGGGAATCGGGTTGGAAGTAGACACTTGAAGCCTCCGATTTAGGGGGTGTTATCTACCCCTCGTTTTATTGTTATGTGGTGCATTACACAGTAATGCAGAACAAATTGCAAACGATTGCAAAAAAATTTTGCAATCGTTTGCATGACCATCTATCTTAGAGCCATTAACGGCGCCCTACTTACATTTAAATAATAACGAGCGCGTCGGTTTCACTTCTATTCTCTTACGATCTATAGGGATACTTTCATGGCTTTTGATCTTACCGATAAATGGGTTTGGGATTTCTGGTTTGCCGTCGATGGCGACGATTACCATATGTTTTATCTGCAATCAGATAGAAAACTTCATCCTGATGATCGGCATTGGCATGTCAGTATCGGCCACGCAATATCTCAAGATTTAAACCAATGGCAGGTTCTGCCCGACGCTATTGCACCTTCTCCTATGGACGAGAACACGGAGGAGCCGGGTGATACCAAAACCACTTGGACTGGCTCTGTTATTAAAGAAGGGGATCTTTGGTATCTCTTTTACACCGGTGGAAGACAGTCGGAAAACGGCCTGATTCAGCGCGTGTGCTTGGCAACTTCGCACGATCTAATCACTTGGCAAAAACACCCCGCCAACCCGTTGATCGGTGTCGATACGCACTGGTACGACTGCATTAATCTTGATCTCTGGCACGACGAGTCTTGGCGTGATCCTTGGGTATTCAAAGATGAACACGAACATCTGTACCACATGTTGATTACCTGTCGAGTCAATAAGGGCGAACCCGCCGGACGTGGCGCTATTGGTTATGCGTCGTCGCGAGATTTAATTCACTGGGAAGCCGGACCACCGATTTTTGCACCGGGTCTTTTTGGTGAGATGGAAGTGCCACAAGTGGCGCTGATTGGTGGGCGTTATTACTTATTTTGTTCTGTGTCTGTTAGGTACCACGCTTCGGCTGATGACTCGAATCCACAAACCGGATTGAAGTACTTTCCGGGGACGAGTCCTCTCGGCCCTTTTTCCGTTGAGGGCAGCGGCTTTCTGGGTGCAGACACCATTGGCAGTCTTTATGCCGGTAAAGTTATTCAAGGCCCAGATAAACACTGGTACTTTATGGCGTTTAGAAATCTCGACAGCAACGGAAACTTTGTCAGCGGTATTTGCTCACCCAAACGAATTGAGCAAAACCCCGATGGCAGCTTGATCTTGGTTGAGTAGGGAGACGGATTTTTAACGTTATTTTTTCGCAGACGGAACGCTAGAGGCGCGAACAACCAGCTCAGGCACCATTTCAATGTGCTTGGGCTTTTCACCCGCCATAGCGGATAACACGTTATCCACCAGCAAAGGCCCGGCATCGATATGGTTTTGGCGGATGGTCGTTAACGATGGATTGTACAAAGACGCCATAGCGATGTCGTCGTAACCAACAATCGCCACATCCTCCGGCACGCGAAGTCCTTCTTCTTGCAGCGCCTGTAACGCGGCAATGGCATACACATCACTCACCGCAAAGATGGCATCGAACTCAACTCCCGAGCGAATCAATTCGCGTGTGGTTTGATAACCCACGTCTTTACCTGCCAGTGCGATACGCTCTAATCCAGGTGACACATCTAAACCGAATTCACGCAGGGCGCGACGATAACCTTGGTCGCGCAATTTGATTTCCGGCTGATTGGAATAGCCCAAAAAGGCGATGCGGCGGCGACCAATATTCAACAGATGACTGGTTGCTCTAAAGCCGCCCTCTTCGTTATCGGTACCCACGGTTGAGTAGCTTTGATCGTCGGAAATCTTAGCACCCCAAACCGAGATAAATGGAAAGCTCTTGGCAATGTCGTTGATATGAACATGCTGTCCACCTTGGCCGATTAAAATCACGCCGTCGGTAGTATGAGACTGCACAAAGTCTTTCAGCCAATCCCCCGAAATCGCCCGAGTGCTGGCCAACAACAATTGGTGCCCGCGACTATCTACGGCTTCGGCCACCGACGACATAATTTCCATAAAGAACGGATCGGACAGACTCCAATCACCGCGATGGGCGGCAGGGAGCAGAAATGCAAACGTCAGGCAATCTTTTTTGCGGAAGTTTCGCGCGCGGGTATTGACCCGATAATTGTGTTCTTGGGCGATTCGGTTAACCAAATCCCGGGTTTTCTCGTTGACCAGCTCACTGCCTGATAACGCCCGTGAAACGGTAGACACAGACACACCGGCTAACCGAGCGATATCGGTCATTTGCGTGAGTTGGGGAGACTTAGTTTTCGACGACATATCCTGCTGTAAAACCGACTGTGGAACTGCTGTTACTGACGGTGTATACAGAAAAGGGGGCGAAGTTGCAACAAAGCACCGCCCTTCCAGCGTGTGCACAGCAAGCGATCAAAGCCGGTAAAAAGCCCAATCATTGACACTCTACAGAGTTGTTATATTTGCTGTTCAAGTAATGCATCGAGTTCTGTTTTACTCGGTGGTTGGCAACCTTTGCGAGTGATGTTTATCGCTGCTGCTGTGCATCCTTGACGCAAGGCTTTCGCTAATACGTCTAAAGAGGTTTTTGGCAGAAGCTCTGAGGTTAAGCAGCCACTTGCAAACAGCGACGCCAAAAGCCCCGCCTGAAAACAATCACCGGCACCAACGGTATCAACAACGTTGCTGACGTTGAGACCCGCACAACGAACCAAACCTGCCGAATTCAACGCAATGGCGCCCTCTGATCCCAACGTGATGATCGCGAGGCCACCGTTCATGAGACTCAGTAATTGTTCGCATTGTTGTTCAGGACAGCCGTCTAATCCCAACAACATCAGATCTTCATCGCTGGCTTTCACCAAGTCAGACAAAGGCAGTAGCGATTTCACCGCTGCGATGTATCCGGCGGTATCGGCAACTACGCCGGGACGCATGTTGATATCGATGCTGATCAAAATACCGCGTCCGCGCGCGACGGTTAAAATGTCGCGAATTTTCTCCGCCTCTTCGGGCACGATCGCCAAAGAACCGGTGTGAATCACCTGCACACCTTGCGGCAGATTTGCCAGTAGCGCTTGGGCGGTAAAATCGCGATCGGCAACACCGTCGCGGTATAAACTGTAGCTCGGCTGGCCTTGGTCGTTCTTACTCACCACCGCTAGCGACGTCGGCCTATCCGAGCGAAAATCATCGTTAAGGAGCACACCTTCAAGCAGCAATGCCGCTGTTAGTTGATCACCAAAAGCGTCGCGCGATAACGGTGAAAGATAACAACTCGGTGCTCGCAATCGACCAAGGGCACGAACCACATTAAACGGCGATCCGCCAACCATCGGATACAATGTGCCATTGGTTTCAAGCATCATATCCATCAATGCTTCGCCGATAATACCTATCACTGTTGCACCTCTTGCGGTTGTCGTGTCGTTGGTTTTAATGTTGTCGGTTGTAGTGCTGTTGTTCGCCATTGCTCGGTTGCTGTGAGCGGGAGACGAGTGTTTAACATCACGTGTTACTCTCGTGGTCATTGTCTCCCTGAACCGCTTGGAAGCGCCGAATCAAGTTTTGGGTAGAGGCATCAAAGTCTCCGGCATCACCAAGATCCGTCATGACCGCTGAAATTAAGGTGCTGATTTTTTTACCCAACTCAACGCCCCATTGATCAAAGGGATTGATGTCCCACAGAACACTTTGCACAAACACCTTGTGTTCGTACAAGGCGATTAACGCCCCGAGGTTTTTTGGCGTCAGCTGATTCATCAAAATCGTGTTGGTCGGGCGATTTCCTTCCATGACCTTGTGATCGGCGAGCCGCTCGGATTCTTCTTCGCTATAACCAATGTCTAAAAACTCTTGCTTGGCTTGCTCTCCGGTTTTGCCCACCATCAAGGCGTAACTTTGGCTTAAACAGTTAGCAAATAAATGAATTTGATGCGCGCCATGCTCATGATTAGCCTTCATCGGCGCAATAAAATCGACGGGTACTAGCCGAGTACCTTGGTGTAGCAGTTGATGAAAACTGTGCTGGCCATTGGTACCGGCTTCGCCCCAAATAATCGGCCCGGTGGTGTATTTGACAAGCCCATCACGGCTCGCCGATTTGCCGTTACTTTCCATATCCAATTGCTGGAGATACTTAGGAAAGGTGCGCAAATCGTGGGCGTAGGGAATCACCGCATGGCTCTCGGCCTCCCAGTAATTGGCGTACCAAACACCAAGCACCGCAAGAATGACCGGCATGTTGCTTTCAAAAGGCTGGCTGGCAAAGTGCGTGTCCATATCTCGGGCGCCGGCCAGGAGGGCTTTGAAGTGATCCATGCCCACGCCCAGGGCGATGGGTAAACCAATGGACGACCACAACGAATAACGACCACCAACCCAATCCCACATGGGAAAGACATTGTCTTCACAAATACCGAACGCTACCGCATTGGCAACGTTGGATGTGGTGGCGACAAAGTGTTTAGAGATATCGGCATTGTCACCCATGGCATCGATAAGCCAACTGCGCGCGGTCGTGGCGTTTGTGAGTGTTTCTAGAGTGGTGAAGGTTTTTGACGCCACCACAAATAAGGTCGATTCGGGATTAGCGACTTCTAGCTTGGCAAGCAAATCGGCGGCATCCACATTCGAGACAAACTGACAGCGGATGCCTTTATGGCGATAGGCTCTTAATGCTTGGGTGACCATTAATGGGCCTAAATCCGAGCCGCCGATACCGATGTTAATAACATCCGTGATGGTTTTACCCGTTGCCCCAAGCCAGCGCCCACTGTGGACTGAGTCCACAAATGCCGCCATCTGGGCCTGCGCAGCCATGATGAGCGCTTGCTTGTCGACGGGCGTTTGCACCGCGCCGCGCAATGCGGTGTGTAGCGCTGGGCGTTTTTCGGTGTAATTGACAAGCTCGCCCGAAAACAAGGCTTGAATCTTCTCCGGCAGCCCTTTTTCTCGAACGGTTGCCAGCAACAATCCCATCACACGCTCGTTGACGCGGTTTTTCGAATAATCCAAATACAGCCCCGACGCCACGCAGGAAAATCGTTCCACGCGCTGGGCGTCTTCGACAAACAAGCTGACCAACGACTGTGACGCCAATACCTCTTGCAGCGCCTGCAGATCGTCGTTGTGCATAAACGTTGGCATAGACATGGTTTGAGCCTAAAAATAGTGAGCATCAACAGCGCTGTCAATCGACGCTGTTTTCTATAGGTGGCGAGTTAAGACACCGCCAGGATTTTTAAGGTGTTGGTACCGCCTTGTACATGGGCCTGATCACCTTGAGAAACCAAGACAAAATCTCCGCGGGCAACAATACCTTGGGATTTCAGCAATTCCACCACCGACTCGCCCGTAGTGTGTTGACCGTTATCATCGTCGTACCACAAGCTGTACACACCTCGGTACAAGGCCACACGACTTAAGGTATCGGCCCGATTGGAACAGGCAAAAATCGGCAGCCCTGAACTGATTCTAGACATCAACAGCGGCGTATTGCCAGATTCCGTCAGACAAACAATGGCTCTTACATTCTTGAGATGATTGGCGGTATACATCGCCGCCATGGCAATAGACTCACCGGCGTGGGAAAATTCTTGATGGATTCTGTGCGCCGAGCGCTGAATGCTACGCTCACGCTCCGCCCCCAAAATCACGCGCGCCATGGCCTCCACGGTTTTGACCGGATACTTGCCCGCGGCGGTTTCCGCCGAACACATCACCGCATCGGTGCCGTCGAGCACGGCGTTGGCGACATCCATTACTTCGGCACGGGTCGGCAGCGGGCTGTTGATCATGGATTCCATCATTTGGGTGGCGGTAATCACCGCGCGATTAAGTTGACGCGAGCGACTGATAATGCGCTTTTGCACCCCCACTAATGCGGCGTCACCGATTTCGACACCAAGATCACCACGCGCCACCATCACCGCGTCAGACGCGAGGATAATACCGTCGAGGGTTTCGGCATCGGCAACCGCTTCGGCACGTTCGATTTTCGCCACCAAGTGCGCCTTAGAACCCGCTGCGGTTAGCAGCTGTCGAGCTTGGTTCATATCTTCACCACTGCGGGGAAACGATACCGCTACGTAATCGACGCCAATCTCAGCGGCGAGCTTGATATCGGCCCTGTCTTTCTCGGTCAGCGCCGGCGCGCTTAGGCCGCCGCCCTGGCGATTGATACCCTTGTTGTTTGATAGGGGGCCGCCGTTGACCACAATGCATTCGAGGCGAGTGCCAGCGATACGCTCAACACGTAAAACCACGCGTCCGTCATCGAGTAAAAGAAGATCGTCAGCCTTGCAGTCGTTGGGCAGCTCAGGGTAATCAATACCCACTTGCGTGATATCACCGTCGTCGCGTCCCAGTGAGGCATCCAACGCGAAACAATCACCCTCAGCCAACTCAATAGGCCCGTCTTTAAAGCGCGCAATGCGAATTTTAGGTCCTTGCAAATCCCCTAAAATCGCCACTGAGCGTTTGCATTCAGCGGCCAGCTTGCGAACTAAGCATGCGCGGTTGCGATGGTCTTCCGGATTACCGTGGGAAAAATTCAGCCGTACCGTATCGGCGCCCGCCTGAATAAGTGCGCGCAATACCGGTTCTGAATCCGTTGCGGGACCCAACGTGGTTACAATTTTGGTTCTACGTAACATGTTCGAACTCACCTGTGCAATGCCGACCAATTTAAAACGTACTGGCTAACGCCAGCGTGTTATCGAGCATGCGATTGGCAAAACCCCACTCGTTGTCGTACCACGCGAGTACTTTCACCAAATTACCTTGCACCCGTGTATGGCTAGCATCGAAATTACAAGACGCGAGGCTGTGGTTGTAATCAATGGAGACCAAGGGCGCTTCGCTGTAATTGAGCACACACCCAAGTTCACCCTGCGCGGCCTCAGCCATCAGGCTGTTGATTTCATCAACGCTGGTTGCTCTTGCTGCATCAAAGGTGAAATCCACCAAACTGACATTGATGGTCGGTACTCGCACCGCCAGACCATCTAAGCGGCCGGCCAATTCAGGCAAGACCAAACCAATCGCTTGAGCAGCGCCGGTTTTGGTGGGAATCATTGATTGCGTAGCGCTGCGTGCACGGTACAAGTCGGTGTGATAAACATCACTGAGCTTCTGATCGTTGGTGTAGCTGTGAATGGTGGTCATCAATCCGCGTTCAATACCGATGGCTCGATTGAGTACCGACGCCAGTGGCGCCAAGCAATTGGTGGTACAAGAAGCGTTGGAAATAATCTGATGATCGCGGTTTAACGCTTTGTGATTAATACCGTAAACCACGGTGGCATCCATGTTTTTGCCCGGCGCCGAGACAATGACTTTTTTCGCACCCGCCTCAATGTGTCCGGCAGCCGCTGCACGATCGGTAAATAATCCGGTGCACTCCAACACCACATCGACGTCGAGTTCTTTCCAAGGCAAGTCTTTTGGGGAGCGCTCCTGTACACAGCGGATTCGATCTCCGTTGACCAACAGGCTATCGCCCTCTACCGATACGTCTCCGGCAAAGCGACCGTGAACACTATCGTACTGGGTCAGATGCGCGTTAATGCTGGCATCGCCGAGGTCGTTAATGGCAACGATTTCGATCTGATCGTTGTCGTTACCTTTGTAGTTACTTTTGTAGTTACCTTCGTAGCAGGCACGCAGAATATTTCGGCCAATACGGCCAAAGCCATTGATTGCAACACGTGTAGACATTGTTCACCTCAACACATTTGAATTAATTTTTATCGTTATTATTTTTGTATGCCCGCCTCAAACCGAGCCAAAACCCCGCGCGAGCAACAGGTTCAGCGCTTAAAGCTGGTCGTTTGAGCGTCACGAGCTTTCGGCATTGTTTGAAAACGCAGAGCCTCATTAAGCTATCTGCCCCAGGGCATTTTTTAGGGGCGCTTTTAACGGATATTTTTTGATTACAAACGAGGCGCTAAACGCCTCTGTGATTTTTCGAATACTTAAGGGGCTAATTTCGAGGCTTCTTTAGCCAACTCGGTGATGGCTTGCCAATCCCCCGCAGCGACCAAATCTTTCGGCACCATCCAAGAGCCGCCAACACAGGCAACGTTGGCCAAAGCCAAATATTTAGGGGCAAGTTCCGGGGTGATGCCACCGGTTGGGCAGAACCTTAAATCCGGCAGAGGCCCTGCCAACGATTTCAACATGGCTACACCACCGGCGGCCTCGGCGGGAAAAAACTTCATGCGCGTGATGCCACGCTCTCTCAAGCGCATGGCTTCGCTGGCGGTAGCAACGCCCGGTAAAATTTCGATGGGTGACGCCTCAGCGGCATCAAGCAGTTTTTCGGTGGAACCTGGACTCACCATAAAACAGGCGCCAGCTTTAACAACATCGGTGACCTGTTCGGGCGTGGTCACGGTACCGGCTCCGACGTATGCGTCTGGCACTTTTTCGGCGATCAGCTCAATCGCGGCCATGGCACAGTCACTGCGCAAGGTGATCTCCAATACCTTCAAACCACCGGCAACGAGTGCTTCGGCCAGCGGTAATGCTTGAGATATCTCGTCAATCACAATGACCGGAATGACCGGAGATGCAGACATAATTTCTTCGAGTGAGGCTTTCACTGTTTGTCTCCTGTTAGCGGGAGTAAGTATTTGTAAGACCTATTTGGTCGATAAGTAAGTGTGCGGCACCAACCAACGCCGGGGTTTGTCCGGTGATCAGATGCAGCGGGGTTTCCGATAAAAGCGGTTGTAATGGGCCTTTGTTTTCAAACGCTGAGATCAAACCACTGTTGGCAATCAGCGATTGAATTTGCGGCAAAATACCACCGGCAAAATAAACACCCGCGAAGGCGCCAAGCGTCAATGCAGCGTTTCCGGCGGCACCGCCCAGAGCACTCAAAAAGACATTCACCGTCTCAAAAGCAATACCTTGAGGGTGCTCGCAAGCCTCGGCGGTGATCTCTGGCGCGCTGCGTAAACGCACGGTTTCACCTCGGATTTTTGCCAGCGCCTGATAGAGCCTCTGAAGGCCCGGCCCCGAAATCAAATCTTCTACTGCCACAAAGCTCAACTCATTACTGAGTACACGGTGGATTTCACGCTCAAGCTCATTGGACGGTGCAAAACTGACATGCCCGGCTTCACCGGGAATTGCCAGCCAACGGCCATTACCCAGCGGTTTTAGTGCGGCAACGCCCAAACCGGTGCCGGGGCCGACAATCAACCTTGGGGTGCTCAACTTGGGCTTTCCAGCACGAAAACACTGTATTTGCGCATCTGGCAAATGAACGGCAGCGTAGGCTTGGGTGACAAAATCATTCACCAACAGCAATTCGTCGAAGGCAAACTGAGTTTTAAGGGTTGAGTAATCGATTTGCCAATCGAGGTTGATGAATTTCACCACATCAGAAACCACAGGGCCTGCAACACCCACACACGCCAATGTCGGCCAATCGGCGTCTAACTCTCGGCGGTAATGCTCAAAAACCTCGGTGGCACTGTCAAATTCGCTACAGAGAAACTGGCGTTGGTGTTTGACGATGATTACACCGGAATCCGGGTCTTCGCAGGCAACACCAAACCGAGCGTTGGTGCCGCCAATATCGGCCACTAAGATTGCAGCAGAGATTCCAGCGTTCACATCAGTACTCGCTCAGTTGCAGCACACTGGCACCTTGATCGGCGTCTGTGGCGTTGGCTCTGAACAAACCGAACAATTCTCGTCCGGTACCACTCTGGCGAGCGCTCAAATCGGGCATGACGGTAATGCGATTGGCCAATACGGTCTCGTCCACAAGCAACTCTAAGGTGCAATTCTTGGCATCTAGGCGAATGACATCGCCGTTGTGTACTTTACTGAGCAAACCACCGGCAACACATTCTGGAGTCACCTGTATGGCAGCGGGGACTTTTCCAGATGCACCAGACATACGGCCATCGGTAACCAACGCCACCTTAAAACCGCGCGATTGCAAAGAACTCAACACCGGCGTGAGTTTGTGCAACTCGGGCATACCATTCGCTCTGGGACCTTGAAAGCGAATGACGGCGACAAAATCTTTGTCCAGAGCACCGGTTCTAAACGCGGCCTCCAGTTCGTTTTGGTCGTCAAACACAATGGCAGGCGCTTCAATAACCCAGTGCTCTGGTTTTACGGCAGAGGTTTTGATGATCGCGCGACCGATATTGCCGGTCAGCAATTTTAGGCCGCCGTCTTCGGAAAACGGCTCACTGGCTGGGCGTAATACATCCGAATCCAACGAAACTTCGGGTGCTGGGCGCCATTCGACTTTATCCCCCACCAAAAACGGCTCGGTACGATAGCTTTGAAGCCCCGGGGTTTCAGCCACAGACAGAATATCCGTGTGCAGCAAACCCGCATCCATCAAGCTCGCCATTAAATAACCCATGCCGCCTGCGGCCTGGAAGTGATTGATATCCGCAGATCCGTTTGGATAAACGCGAGCCAAGAGCGGAATCACTTTCGATAGCTCAGAAAAATCGTCCCACTGCAATTGAATGCCAGCGGCCTTGGCAATGGCCACTAGGTGCATGGTGTGATTGGTTGAGCCACCGGTTGCTAACAAACCAACAACGCCGTTGATGATGGCGCGCTCGTCTATGACTTTACCGATGGGACGATAATCATCACCGAGTGCCGTCAGCTTTAACACCTGCTGAGCGGCAGCTATTGTTAACGCCTCGCGCAACGGCGTATTAGGATTTACAAACGAGGAACCGGGCAAATGCAAGCCCATAATCTCTACCAGCATTTGATTGGAGTTCGCCGTACCATAAAAGGTACAGGTACCCGGCCCGTGGTAGGATTTTGATTCCATCTTCAGCAGTTCTTCGCGACCAACCTTGCCCTCGGCGTAGAGCTGGCGAACTTGGTGTTTTTCGTCGTTAGAAGCGCCTGTGGTCATGGGCCCGCTGGGCACAAAAATACACGGCAAATGGCCAAACGACAGCGCGCCCATCAGCAAACCCGGCACGATCTTGTCGCAAATACCCAAACACAAAACCGCATCAAACATATCATGAGACAAAGCCACGGCAGTGGACATAGCAATCACATCGCGACTGAACAGCGACAACTCCATGCCACTTTGACCCTGGGTAACGCCGTCGCACATGGCTGGTACACCACCGGCAACTTGAGCGACACCACCGGCATCACGCACGGCTTGGCGAATCAACTTTGGCATATCTTCGTAGGGCTGATGGGCCGACAACATGTCGTTATAGGCGGTCACAATGCCCACGTTTGGCTTTTGCTCTCCGGTTAATCCGTCTTTATCGGACGGGTTGCACGCGGCAAAACCGTGGGCGAGATTACCGCAGGATAATCGTTTGCGGCTTGGGCCTTCTCCCGCTGATTTTTCAATTCGGTCTAAATAGATTGTGCGAGTGCGAACACTGCGCTCTTTTAATCGTTCCGTTACTTCGCTAACCAATTCATGCAACATAAGAATTCCTCTATCAAGGCGCCCAAAAGACAGAAACCGTCACTTTGGCATCTGTCAACAGCGCCGCTATCGGGCAATCGTCAATGGTGTTTTGCCATGTTTTCGCCGCTTGGTACACCGCTAATTTTTCTGAGCCGGTTATCAATAACACTAGCTCTTTGGCTCGGCAAAGGGTTGCATAGGTCAAACTGAGCCGCTCGGTATACTCGCCGGTCACTGGCGAACGGATCGCGTTAATCGCGCAACAAACGCTCGGATTATCAGGATTTAACCCCTGCTCCAAGCCCTCCGCTCTTGGAAATAACGATGCGGTATGACCATCGGCTCCCATGCCTAAAATCACCAAATCCGCAGGCCAACTCAGCTTAGATTGATACAACTCGGCGACGTCGGCCGCCGCAGCCTGCGCACTGCTGCCGTTTTGTTTCATGGGATAAAAAGCAGCGTCACGGGCTTTATTAAATAATAGGTGCTCACGGATAAAACGTTCATTACTGGCACTGTGATCGGCATTTACCCAGCGCTCATCCACCAAACCCACACCAACACGCGACCAGTCGAGCATGCGGTGAGAAAGCTCTCGATAAAGCGGAGCCGGTGTGGAGCCACCGGAGACCAATAACGACGCCTTACCGCGTTGATCGATGGCGTGAATTAATTGGGCTTCGCAGCGCGCCGCTAAGGTTTGAATGAGTTCGTCGCGATCATCGAAAAAGTGCTCTTCAACCATGGTCTTGCACCCCGCCGTTAATGATCACCAAACCAACCAACACTTTTGTCTGGTCCCCAACTGCCCGCGGCGTATTGCACTGGGTCAATCTGCTCGCTCTGCCAAGCGGCAATAATGGGGTCGATCCAAGCCCAGGCTTGATCAACCTCATCGCGATGCGTGAATAACGCGGGATCACCGCGCACAGCGTCGAGAATCAAACGCTGATAACCATCACTTTTGGTGTATTTAAAGGTGTCGGCAAAGTTGAGATTAAGGGTTGCCGGTTTTAATCGAATCCCTTGGCGATTCAATTCTTTCGACATTAAGGTGAGTTGAATGCGTTCATCGGGCTGTAAACGAATCACCAGCCGATTCGGTTGCAGCGGCCCTGCTTCGGGTTCAAACACGCAGTGAGTAACAGGTTTGTAGTTAATGACGATTTCGGCAAAGCGCTCGGCCAAACGTTTGCCAGTGCGCAAATAAAACGGTACCCCCGCCCAGCGCCAGTTATCAATATGGGCGCGAATAGCGACAAAGGTCTCGGTGCTGCTGGCTCCACCGAGTTCATCCTGATAGCCAGGCACCACTTTACCGCCAACCACACCCGGCCCGTACTGGCCGCGAACCGTGTCTTCGGCGACGTTGGATGCATCGATGGCGCGCAGCGATTTCAATACTTTTAATTTTTCTGCACGAATATTATCGGCATTGAGCTTGGTGGGCGGCTCCATTGTCAGCAGACACATCATCTGCAACAAATGATTTTGCACCATATCTCGAAGGGCGCCGGCACGATCGTAAAAAGAGACTCGGCCTTCTAAACCCACGGTTTCGGCAATGGTAATTTGCACGTTATCGATGCGTTTACAATCCCACAGCGGCTCGAATAAAACGTTGCCAAAGCGCAACGCCATGAGATTTTGTACGGTTTCTTTACCAAGATAATGGTCGATTCGATAGATGGATTCTTCCGGTAAAAACTCGGCGATTCGAGAATTAATCGAGTCGGCGGATTCTCGGTCGTAACCCAAGGGTTTTTCGACCACCACTCGGGTATTTTTATTGAGCAGCTGACAACTGGATAGATGCGCACAGACGTCACCGTATAAGCCCGGTGGAATGGCAAAATAAAATACTCGTGTGCGGCTTTCGTCATCGCCAATGAGCGCTTTGAGTGAATCCCAACGCTCATCGCAGATCGCGAGATCGAGAAAACAGTATGACAACCGCTGAGAAAACGTGCTCCAGTGACTCGACTCAAATTCCTCATCATTTAAGTGCGCACGCAGGGATGCTTCAGCTCGCTCAAGACACTGTTGTTGGCTGACGTCTTCTCGGGAAACCAAAATAATTCGACTGTTTGACGACAGCTGATTGGCAACCACACTGCGGTACAGCGAGGGGATTAACTTGCGTAGTGATAAATCTCCTAAACCTCCGAATACGACAATATCGGCTTCACTTCTCATAATGTTTTCCGCTTGAGTCTGCCTGGCGCAGCGATTCATTGTTCTATTGTTATTCTTCATAAATCACGTTGTGCAACGATTTAATCTTCACACAATGGTAATGACAGCGTTGTCATCCTATTCTCAATTGACAGCGCTGTCAATGCGCAGTACTTTCTAGACTCGGTTAACACGCATCAAGCCGTTTCTGTTACACCGGAAACTACTGATCAAGGCGCAACGCTTTGGGCTGAGCACTTACGCTAACGCTGTTAACAGGCCCTAAACCACCCTAGAAAATTTATCATTTATGGAAACCGAATCAAAAAAAGCCACCATTAACGACGTTGCACGCTTAGCTGAGGTCTCGATCAAAACAGTTTCGAGAGTCATTAACCAAGAACCTAACGTCCGTGCCAGCACCGTTAACAAAGTCCTTACGGCGGCCAAAGCGCTAAATTATCAGCCGAGCAACTTCGCAAGAAGTCTCGCTGGAAACCTGACGTTTAACATTGCACTGGTGTATTCCAACGCAAGCCCAAGTTACATATTTGATGCTCAATCTGGCGCTTTAGAGGCCTGCAAAAAATGGGGTTTTGAATTAATTATTCATCCCTGTGATCACACCGATCCACACTTAACTCGCGAGTTGCTCGCATTGTATGAATCACGCAAGGTCGATGGCATTTTGTTAACCCCGCCAATGTGCGACACGCAAGCGTTAATTCAGGCATTAGATCAACAACAGTTGCCATTCGCCCGCTTGCAACCGGGCGACCCTAGCGCATCAAACGCACCCTTTACCGGAATCGATGAGCGCGCCGCAGCTCGGGAATTAGTCAGACATCTAATTGAATTTGGTCATGAAAAAATCGCCATTATCAGCGGCGATCCAAGCCACGGTGCCGCCTATTTGCGCTTGCAAGGTTATGAAGACGCTATGGCCGAGGCGGGATTTTCGTGCCCCGATACCTACCGCCATCGCGGCCTGTTTGATTTTCAATCCGGTAAAGACAGCTGCGAGCAATGGCTCGCACTACCCAATCCACCCACCGCCATATTCGCCTGCAACGACGCCATGGCCGCAGGCGCTATGCAATACGCATTATCCCAAGGATTAACCCTACCGAAGGATTTATCCATCGTTGGCTTTGACGACAGCCCCACCGCCGAACGCCTTTGGCCACCACTGACCACCGTTAGACTACCGGCCCGAGAAATTGCAAGAAACTGCGCCGATGCATTAATTGCAACAATACGAAAACAAGCACCAGAAAAAATCTCGGGGTTATGCCCGTACAAGATAATTCTTCGAAATTCCGTTGCAAACATAAAATAAATAAAAGAGCAGCCAAAACATGACCATTAAAACCATCGGCTTTGTAGCCCACGACGAAAAAAAAACCGAGCTAGTAAGCTGGGTTGAAAAAAATCAACACCAATTAAAAGACCTTTCGATTCTTTCAACAGGAACTACCGGCGGTTTAATTCAAGAAAAATGTCCGCAACTTAACGTAACACGCTTAAAAAGCGGTCCCCTTGGCGGCGATCAACAACTCGGCGCGGCCATTTGTGAAGCCCGTTTAGACGCAATGGTATTCTTTATCGATCCTTTATCACCGCATCCCCACGACGTGGACGTAAAAGCCTTATTAAGACTGGCCATTCTTTACAACGTACCCTTTGCCTGCAACGTAGCAAGCGCCGATGCCTTAAAAAGCCTACTGCCGTAAAAATCAAAAGGTTTAACAAATACAACCTTAAAATGATTATTATCAACAAACTGTCAGACTAATAATTACGAAAAAAAACCATACAGAAAGGCAAATTAAAATACGCTTTTTATCTTTCACAACATCATAAAGAGATGATTCACTCCGGCCCAAATCCTTATTTCTTAAAAACTTTTAATCAAAAAACCTTAATCAAAAACTCCATTCGGTATTTTTAAATAAAACTCAAGACCGTCAAACAAAAACCAGCTTTTTTATTTATAAATAACCTCTGATTAATAGCGACTGTTAGCCATGTAAGAATGTGTTATCAATTTCAAAAACGATAAGCAACTTAGATTTTGAAGAAATTTTAAATCTTTATCCTCTGACTAAATCGCGCTTTAATCAGAGGTATCTGAAGTATGTCGGGAAGAGAGCATTTAAGCCCTTAGAGGGATTTACCGTTGCGAATTACTTTACGTTTTGTAATCGCAGAAACAGTGTTGTTACGTATTCTTTCTTCTTTGGCATCAACATGTTTCATTGCAGCATCAAGAGCTTTTCGAATATCATAACTTGAGACTGTTTTAGTTTTCATCTTCCTGCTCCCTTTGAATACGGCGAATTTCTAATTCATCTAGCGATTTTCCCGATTGAATTCTATCAGGCTCCTCCGTACTGTTCTCTATGCCTTTTTCATGCCTTTTATTAATTTCTTTAAGACGCGCATCAAGACGCTTTTGAGCATCAAAAAGAGCTTTATCTTTGTTAAAATTCACATTTAGTCAAATTTCATTATGTAATAATGCTTTTCTTAATTATTAAATCTATATATTCGAGGAAAAAGCACTAACGCGGTGAAATTTCAATTTTTATCATGGAGATATTTATCTAATATCTGCAAACTGATTATTCAAGTAAGCAATAATACTTTTTGATTCATACATCCATTCTTCTTTGCCGTCTTCGTGTTGTATGTGTAAACACGGCACTTGGATTTTTCCGCCGCCATTGAGTAATGATTCGCGATATGGTGATCCATTAGTTACGCTGCGGGTTTCTATGGGTAGGTTTAATTTGTACATAGCGCGGCGTGTTTTTACGCAAAACGGGCAGCCCAAAAAGTGATAGAGCTTCATGTTTTTGGTGGCGTTGTTTACTTGGTTTTGACCTTCTGTTGAGCGCTTAACTCGGCTCCAACGGGTAAGTAAATCCAGCCCAACTACCACCGCACCGGTGGCGTTACGTAGTACTTTTACGATCATTGTGTGTTCTCTCCCTAAACTTTGATTTCAGCTATTTTACCGTCACTTTAAGTTAAAAGGCAGGGTTGACTTTCTGTTAGTCTTGCATTTATTTGCCTGCGAGATTAGATGATTGGTAAAAATCTCACCTAAGTTTGTGAAATAGAGATTTTATTCTCATTAATAGAAAAAGTTATCTACTTCACCTTTTTTGACGCCTAAATCTATAGCTCCGATATTTTATTGAATCCAGAATCATCGTTTTTTTGTGTAAATGTATCTAAATCATCGAGAGTTGGAGATTTGTTATGAGCACGGAACCGGACGAGATTAAATCTGCTATAGATCGACTCAAAAAGGCAAAAGTAAAAATCGACGCTAATCACAGTAAATCTAAAGATAAAGAACCAAAGTCGCTTATTAGCGGCAAATTTGATGAGTTAGAGCTTAAACGCCAGCAAAAATATGGAGATGAGGATGACTAAATTGGTAGAAACCCCAAATGTAGCGAAATCTGTAGAAGAGGCAAAAAGTAGATTAAAAAAAGCCGATTTAACAAAAATTCAGTCCAATACCAAATCTGCAAAAAGTAAACGTGGTTACTAAACTTACTTATCGCGTATTTAATACATTAGAAATTTTGTTACGCAAGAGAAAAGTCTTAATTCTGTACATAAAATAAAAACTCCAGTTAAATCAATAGCGATTTAACTGGAGTTCGTGATTGAAGAGAACGATTAATTCAAACGTTCAATCACGGTAGAAATACCTTGTCCCATGCCGATACACATGGTCGCTAAACCAAGGGTGCCGTCTTGTTGATCAAGGGTATTTAACAAGGTTGTGGTGATGCGTGTACCAGAGCAACCTAATGGGTGACCTAGAGCGATGGCGCCGCCTTTTAGGTTCACTTTTTCTTCCATTTTATCGATGAGTTTAAGGCCTTTGAGTACCGATAAGCCTTGCGCCGCGAAGGCTTCGTTTAATTCAACGTAATCAATATCGTCGATTTTTAAGCCCGCACGTTTTAGCGCTTTTTGCGTGGCAGGTACCGGCCCGTAACCCATGATGGATGGATCACAACCGGCAACGGCCATGCTGACAATACGCGCGCGCGGTTTTAGGCCTAGCTCTTGGGCTTTTGCTGCCGAGGTAATTAGCATTGCCGATGCACCGTCGGAGAACGCAGAGGAAGTACCCGCAGTTACGGTACCCACTTTAGGAATAAATACGGGCTTTAGTCCGCTCAATGATTCTACGGTGGTTTCGGGTCGAATAACTTCGTCGTGCTCTAACAAGCTTTTAAAGCCGTTATCGTCGTGACCTTCTACGGGAATAATTTCGTTATCCCAAAGACCGTTTAATTGTGCTTGATAGGCCAATTGATGAGAACGAGCGCCAAACTCATCTTGCATCTCGCGAGAAATACCGTTCATTTTACCGAGCATTTCTGCGGTTAAACCCATCATCATCGCCGCTTTAGCCGCGTATTTTGAGATTTCTGGGTTGATGTCAACGCCGTGCATAATCGAAATATGACCCATGTGCTCAACACCGCCGGCAATAAATACATCGCCGTTACCGGTCATGATGGCTTGTGCACAGGCGTGCAGTGCCGCCATGGATGAGCCGCACAATCTGTTGATGGTTTGCGCCGAAACCGTGTGTGGAATGCCCGCGAGTACGGCGGCATTACGGCCAATGTTAAAACCTTGTTCTTTGGTTTGGTTAACACAGCCCCACATAATGTCTTCGATATCGTTTACGTTTACCGAAGGATGGCGAGCTAGCAAACCTTTCATAACGGCCGCAGACAGAGCTTCTGCACGCACATTTCTGAAAGAACCGTTTTTGGATTTACCCATTGGGGTACGAACGCCGTCGATAATCACGGCATCATTTGGATTTAACGTCATGTCTGTTCTCCTAACCGTGATATTTTTTGCCGTCGGCAGCCATTTGTTTCATGGTTTCAGTCGGTTGATACAAGGGACCAAGCGCCTGATATTTTTCGGTCATGGCGATAAAGCTATCGAGACCCATCTGATCAAGATAATGCAGGGCGCCGCCTCTGAATGGAGGGAAACCAATACCGTAGATCAAGCCCATGTCGGCCTCGGCGGCACTGGCAACAATGTTGTCTTCTAAGCAGCGCACGGTTTCGATACACAACGGAATCATCATGCGTTCGATAATTTCTTCGTCGGTAAATTCACGAGCTTGCGTGACAACGCCATCTAGTAAGTTTGCCAATTCTTCATCAACCAACTTAGCTGGTTTGCCTTTGCGATCGATTTCGTACTTGTAGAAACCTTTGCCATTTTTCTGACCAAAACGCTCTAGCTTATACAAGCGATCAATCACGTTTTCGCCGTCGTGTTGCATGCGATCGGGGAAACCCGCCGCCATTACCGCATCGGCGTGATACGCGGTATCCATGCCGACAACGTCAAGCAAATAGGCGGGGCCCATTGGCCAGCCGAATTTTTCCATGACTTTATCGACTTGTTGGAAATTCGCGCCGTCGCTAATCAATTGGCTAAAACCACCAAAATACGGGAACAATACGCGGTTTACCAAGAACCCAGGACAATCGTTAACAACGATTGGGGTTTTACCCATGGCTTTTGCGTAGGCAACGGTTTTTGCGATGGTCGCTTCCGAGGTTTTTTCGCCGCGAATCACCTCTACCAACGGCATCTTGTGTACCGGGTTAAAGAAGTGCATACCGCAGAAGTTTTCTGGTTTTTCTAGCGCAGTGGCAAGATCGGTGATTGAAATGGTTGAGGTGTTAGAGGTTAACACGGCGCCATCTTGCAGTTGTTGTTCAACTTCCGCCAATACGGACTTTTTCACTTTTGGGTTTTCAACAACGGCTTCTACCACCAAATCAACACCGGCGAAGTCACCGTAACTTAGCGTTGGCGTAATGGAGTTTAAGACTTTCGCCATTTTTAAGCTGTCCATTTTGCCTCTGGAAACTAGCTTATCCAAAAGCTTGGTGGCTTCGCTCAAACCCAATTCAATGGCGCCTTGGTTGATGTCTTTCATGATAATCGGCGTGCCTTTAGACGCCGATTGATAGGCAATGCCGCCGCCCATAATGCCTGCCCCCAATACCGCCGCTTGTTTAACTGGCTCGGCTTGGCGCTCGTACTGTTTGCTCACGCGTTTAACTTGCTGATCTTTTAAGAACAAGCCAACCAATGCCGCGCACACGTCGGTTTTTGCCAATTTGGCAAAACCTTTGGCTTCGATCGCAACCGCTTTTTCGCGCGTTACGTTCACATGTTTTTGGATGCTTTTTAACGCTTCCATTGGCGCCGGATAATGCGGGCCTGCTTTTGCACCCACCAAACCTTTGGCGGTTTCAAAGGCCATCATTTGCTCAATTTGGTTAAGCTTAATGGGGCTTTGTTTTTCGGTGCGACGCGCTTGGTAATCAAATTTGCCAGCGGCGCAGTTTTTAATAAGATCAATGGCTGCAGCTTGAAGCTTATCACCACTAACGACCGAATCAACGGCGCCATCTTTTAAGGCATTGTCTGCACGTTTTTCATCACCGGCGCAAATCCATTCGTTGGCGTTATCAACACCAATCAAACGCGGTAAGCGTACAGTGCCGCCCCAGCCGGGATAAATACCGAGTTTAACTTCAGGCAAACCCACTTTTGCCGTGTCACTCATGACTCGGAAATCGGTGGATAGCGCTAATTCAAAACCACCTCCCAAGCACAAACCATTAATAGCAGTAACGGTTGGACATGGTAGATCTTCGATAGCGTTAAAAATATCGTGGATTTTTAAGAGCCCTTCGACGATTTCATCTTGCTCTACGGCAAACATCGCCATAAATTCGGTAATGTCGGCACCAACAATAAAGGTGTCTTTGCGGCTTGCGAAAATAACACCGGTTAATTTGTCTTGGCCCTTTAATAATTCGGTTACTTGACCAAGCTCGGCAAGTGTTGCCTGATCTAATTTATTAACCGAATCACTTTTGTGATCGATAACCACTTCGTAAATGCCGTCTTCTAACGCGTCTACGAAAACGGTTTTGCCTTCAAAAAGCATTGTTTGCCCCTTTTTAGTATGGGAACCCTGATGTTTATCAGAAGCTCTTGCGACACTGGTTGTTGCAGCGGAATTGTTAACGTCACCCGTGCAACACAAATTTGCAAAACTGCGCGTATGTGTTTAGCTCAGCCAATAAAAGCGTGGTTTTTTTACGCTTTTACGGCTGAACAACATGGTTTGGCAATTACAACTTGCTTTCTAACTCTGGAATAACTTCAAACAAATCCGCCACCAAGCCGTAATCGGCCACTTGGAAAATCGGTGCTTCTTCGTCTTTGTTGATAGCGACAATAACTTTAGACTCTTTCATGCCCGCCAAATGCTGAATGGCGCCCGAAAGACCCACGGCAATGTATAAATCTGGCGCAACCATCTTGCCGGTTTGACCAACCTGCATATCGTTAGGTACAAAGCCCGCGTCAACGGCAGCGCGCGATGCACCTACTGCGGCGCCTATTTTGTCGGCCAATTTATACAGTAGCTCAAAGTTTTCGCCGCTGCCCATGCCGCGACCGCCCGATACCACAATGCTGGCTGCGGTTAATTCTGGACGCTCGCTAACGGTTAATTGCTCACCCACAAACTTAGAGATTCCGGCATCACAGCTCTCGCCCACTGAAACCACTTCCGCACTGCCACCCGTGGCGCAGCGATCAAACGCAGTCGCGCGTACGGTCATGACTTTTACGGCGTCTTCAGATTTTACGGTGGCGATGGCATTGCCCGCGTAGATTGGTCTTTTGAAGGTATCTGGCGCAACAACGGCGATCACTTCAGAGATTTGGTTCACATCCAACAAGGCCGCAACACGTGGTAAGAAGTTTTTACCGGTGGTGGTGGCGCTGGCCAAAATGTGGGAATAATCACCGGCAAGGCTAACCACAAGCTGACCTAGATTTTCGGCCAATTGATGCTCGTAAGTGCTGTTATCGGCCAACAACACTTTGCTGACACCGGCCAGCTGAGAAGCAGCGTCGGCAACGGCTTGGCATTGACTGCCTGCCACCAACACATGAACATCGCCGCCGATTTCTGTGGCTGCGGTAACGGTGCTTAGGGTTGCGGATTTAAGTTCGTTGTTATCGTGTTCTGCGATTACTAAAGTTGTCATCATCGCTCCCCTTAAATCACTTTGGCTTCGTTACGAAGCTTATCGATTAACTCATCTACCGACGCCACTTTAATACCCGCTTGGCGAGTGGCTGGTAATTCAACGCTCACAAGGCTTAGTTTGCTGGCCACGGTGACACCGTAATCAGCAGGTGCTTTAACCTCTAGAGGTTTACGCTTGGCCTTCATTATATCGGGCAGTTTTGCGTAACGCGGTTCGTTCAGTCGTAAATCGGTAGTGACAATGGCGGGCATATCCAAGGCAACGGTTTGTAAGCCACCGTCGATTTCGCGGGTTACTAAGACTTGCTCGCCTTCCACCTTCACTTCTGAGGCAAAGGTGCCCTGCGGACGATTCAACAGCGCCGCCAACATTTGGCCGGTTTGGTTGTTATCCGAATCGATGGCTTGTTTACCTAAAATCACCAAACCCGGTTGTTCTTGCTCAACTACCTTGGCTAAAAGCTTGGCGACCGACAGCGAATCTGGGCCGTCTTCGGCATCAATACGAATACCGCGATCAGCACCTAAGGCCATCGCCGCACGAATTTGTTCTTCACAGGATTTGCTGCCAACAGACACCACCACTACCTCTGAAGCCACACCGCTTTCTTTCAAACGCACGGCTTCTTCAACAGCGATCTCACAGAAGGGATTCATCGCCATTTTGACATTGGCGAGATCAACATCGGAATTATCCGCCTTGACGCGTACCTTCACGTTATAGTCAATCACGCGCTTAATCGCGACCAGTACTTTCATAACTGCCTCATTGTTCTTGTTATTCTAAACACACACCCAAAACGGGCCTCTGGCTGTGTATAAATACTAGTATTTAGTCAGATTTCAACAATGACAAAATACAGCTGATTGACTAACAAAAACTATCAGAGACGCTTTAAGGCTTATAAACAAAAGGCTTTAGAGAGTTTTTTGACCGACAAAAAGAGTCACAAATATCCAACTGACAGCAACTTCACCACCTCTCCCGACATTTTCTTCACAAGTAAATTTGGCAAAACACGACTCGGGAATATGTTAACAGTCTCTAAAACTTATTAAGTTTTACATCTAAATTAACTTTTTTCGATATAAATTATTGTACTGTTTTGACTATTTTTAAATTAAAGCTGAGACAAGTAATGATTACTTTGGAAGAAATGATAATCTCCCGCGGTGATATTGAAAGAATCTACCGTTCGGACATATCTCTAACTCTATGGCGAGCAGTTAATAAATCTAACAAGCAACTAACAAATCCTCTTTATCCAGACTTGAATAAACGTATTTTACCCAACGGGCGAACTAGGCTCGCAGATGTTGCGACTTATTTTAATGACGACGGCATTCTATTCGTAAAATCTGAAGAGAGTAGAGGCACATCCTTATCCGACAAAGAAGGCTTATTTGGTCATAAAAGCTGGGAATATATCTTCATTCCCGCAGGAACGAATATCCCTCCTGAATTAATTATTACCAAAGATCACCATATTCCTAAAAAGAATTGTTGGCATTATTCCATATCACCAAACTATGATATGCCCGTCACTAAATTCCTTAAATCTCTCGATCAATTAGCCATCAATGCAAAAATAAAAATAGGAGTAACTCGAAATGCCCAACGTTGATATACGAACTTTAGCAGTTTGCATTCAAGCTTTAGAGGATGCTACTCGTTACTACGAGCTGTTGTCTCAGTCAGACACTACAGATAGCGAAAACTATGAAGAATGTGTGTACATGTATGAAGTTGAGTTAGCTAGACTTTGTGAAATTTATAAAAAAGAAGAAGAAAAAGGTTTTGCACCGGTTCCTCTAAACGATTTATTAAAAGATGCCCAATAAAATATAATCAATAATATTATTTATTTATGTGCAGAAATTTAGGGCGGGTTCTCGTATTTTTCTTGTTGGCTATCAATAAATGTCACGCGCTTAATGTATTCACAGAGAATCACGCTGCAACAAGCGGTTATAAATGTGAACTTACAATAGGTGACGCTAATGGCTGTACATTTAATTCAGAAAATTCTTCGATAAATCTATCGTTAAATTTAAATCCTGTTGGTTCACACGAACAGCTTATAGAGTCAATTTCTGTAACGCAAGAAAGCGAGACTCATACTCTGATCGGCTCCCCTGAGATTTCGGTTTTTAACGATGATATTTTGATTATGCAATATCGCGACATTAATTTTGATGGCCGTCTAGACTTAGCTGTATCAACGTCATTTGGTACGCCGAATTTGTATTTTGATTATTGGCTAAATTCAGAAGCAAATGGTTTTATATTTTTAGGTAACTATCCCGCATTTAAAATAGACTCAGAAACACAAACCTTGCTTTCAAAAGTTAAAATAAACGCGGCTAATTACGAACAACAAGTATGGCATTGGGACAATTTAACACTTATCCCAACTAAGCAATAAAAAACGTTATTTACGTTTTATTTATCTCGCACCCTTGCTAATAAAACTCATAAACGCTTGCTTCGCTTCAGCAGAAGAAAGGCGTTGATAAAATAAATCGCCTTCTTCGTCGATAATGTCTTGCAGCTGTTTAAGGTAGGTTTTTTTAAGCAGTTGTTTAGACAGTTTTACGGATTCTTGCGGTAATCGCGCAACGTTTTGTGCACGGGTGCGAGCGTTATTAATTAGCTCATCATCGCTGCAAACGCTGTTTGCTAAGCCTTCGGTTACAGCTTCTGTTGCGGTAATTACGCTGCCTTCTACAAGCCATTGAAACGCTTTGCGGTGGCCAATTAAATTCGGCACTAATAGTGTTGAACCGGCCTCTGGTACTAATCCCAATTTTACGAAAGGCATTTGTGCTCGTAAATTTTCGGCAACCAACACGAGATCGCAATGTAACATGATGGTGGTGCCAATACCGACGGCGTCACCATGTACAGCGGCAATAATGGGTTTTGGAAAACTCACAAGGGTTTGAATAAAGCCAATAATGGTTTTTAAGGCGTGATTATTATCGCTGGTTGCAACGGCAATAAATTCGCCAATATCGTTACCGGAGCTAAAACTTGGGCCTTCGCCAAACAATAAAACCGCAGAAATATCGGGATTCTCTCCGGCTTCAATTAAAGCGCGCGTTAAACTCTCGTACATATCGAGCGTTAAGGCGTTTTTTTTGTCGGGACGATTTAAGACTAATTCTAATACAGAACCATTAAGTTCGATTTTTACCAGATCGGTGGCAACAGTTACTGTCATTAGGATTCCTGCTTGGCAATTATGTCTTCGGGTTGGTAATAGCTCGGTGCGTAATTTTTAATAACGTCGCTTTTCGCCGCCCAGGTGTGGCAGGTATTTAAAATATTCTCGACGCTACTTTCGCCTTCGTGCTCCATTCTTTTTGGCCATAAACATTGGAACGCTGTTGTCGCAACAACTGGAAGCAGCTCATTAACGTGGGTACAGCCGAGCATACCGCCTACTCGCTTACGCACTTCGCTAAACCAGCCGCCCCCAATGCGCGTGTCTTTTAATTTATCAAAGGCAGGAGCGATGTTTGGGCACATAAAAAACGGCGTGCTATCCATACTCACGTGTACATCTTTAATGAGCAGTGTTTCGTCCACGGTGATACGAATGCTGATGTCGTGGTAGGCAACACCGGCGGGAATTAGACCCCGCTCGGGATGATCCATGTTATCGGTTTTCACGTCGGTCATGCGCGCGTCTATGTCCCAGAGGCCGTCGTCACGCATATAACCTTGGCTGGTCACCGTGCGAGCGTGATCGGCTCGCCTCGGCGACGGTTTTGGCAATGGCATAAGGCTCTCCTAGGCAGCGTGGGAGCTAGAATCACGCAATTTACGACGCATAATTTTACCAACGTTGGTTTTTGGTAGTTCGTCGGCAAACTCGATGATTTTTGGTACTTTGTAACGTGTTAAACGATCTTTACACCAGGTGCGAATAGCGCCCGATGATAGGCTCGAATTATTCGTTACAATAAAGGCTTTTACCGCTTCGCCGCTGTTGTTATCGGGTACGCCAATGACTGCACATTCGATAACTTCAGGATGCTGGCAAATAACGTCTTCAACTTCGTTAGGATACACATTAAAACCAGAGACAATAATCATGTCTTTGGCGCGATCAACAATGCGTAAATATCCTTCGTCGTCGAGCACGGCGATATCACCAGTAATAAAGTAACCATCTTCGGTGAACGCCGATTTTGTTTCTTTTTCTCGCTGCCAGTAACCGCGCATGACTTGCGGTCCTTTAACGCACAATTCACCGGCGGCTCCGTGTTCTACATCGTTGCCTTGTGGATCGATCAGACGCACGTCGGTATGAATCACAGCTTGGCCAATAGTGCCCAAGCGGGTTTTTCCGGGAACATTAAAGCTAACCGCAGGCGAAGTTTCGGTAAGGCCGTAGCCTTCCACAATTTGGCAACCGGTTACGCGCCGCCACAATTCTGCGGTGGACGGATTTAACGCCATGCCGCCGGAGGCGGTAAATTTAAGATGACTAAAATCGACGTCTTTGAATTTCTCATTATTGCACAGCGCTACAAATAAGGTATTCAAACCAATAAAGGTGGTCATTTTCCAGCGCATCATTTCTTTTACAAATCCATCAATATCTTTTGGATTTGGAATTAATACACTGTGACCGCCTAAGAGCGAAACCAACTGCGCCACGGTAAAAGCATAAATATGGTACAAGGGTAACGGCGAGATCACCGTCTCTTGCCAGTTAACGCCTTTAACCTCAAGCCGTTCACGGGCTTGCAGCATATTGGAAATTAAATTCGCATGAGTTAACACCGCACCTTTAGAAACACCTGTGGTGCCACCGGTGTATTGCAATACAGCAACATCACCCGGATCGGTTTTAACCGGTGCTGGTTTTTCGCCGGAATATTTTGTCAGCGCCGATCGTAAATCGATGGCATTGGGTAAATGATATTCTGGCTCTAATTTTTTAAGGTATTTAACCGCCGCATTAATAACGGTGCGCTTCATCAAGCTGTGCAGGTCAGCAACCTGAGTAACAAACACCGTTTCGATGGCGGTTTTGGTCAGAATTTTTTCAGCATTGTGTGCCATGCTTTTGTGAATAATTAACGCTTTAGCGCCACTGTCCACAAATTGATGCTGCATTTCTGAAGCGGTGTATAACGGGTTGGTATTTACGGCAATTAATCCTGCTTTAAAAATACCGAATAAGACGATTGGATACTGAACCAAGTTAGGCAATTGAATCGCTACTCGGTCACCCGGTTTTAAACGGGTTTCTTGCTGTAAGTAAACCGCAAAAGCCGATGATAATTTATCAAGCTCGGCATAATCGATGGTTCTACCTAAGCTGGTAAATGCTGGTCGTTCACTGTAATGTCTTAGACAATAATCTAAAACATCGGGAAGCGTTTTAAATCCGTAAGGATTTATATCCGCGGGAATGGTCTTGGCGTCAGGCAGTTGCTGCACCATTGTTAGCCCCTCTTAATTATTATTATCGAGAAGAAAGTTATTCTCTTTTTTTAACTAAGCTACGTGCTTTAGTTTAACCACAAGCGATATTTAACCGCGAATAAAGATTTTGCTCACACATTTCTAGGCCCAAATGCGTGAGCAAAATTGGCTTAGGCCTCTGGGAATAATGCTGCGAGTTTAGTCGCCAACATAATGTCGCCGGATGCTTTAATTCTGCCAGTCATGAACGCTTGCATACCATCGGTTTCACCGGTCATGACTTCGTTTAAGGTGACTGAATCCATAGACAAGGTTACGGTTGGATCGTCAGACTCACCTTCGGCAAAAGCACAGTCGCCGTTTTCGATGGTTACAAACCACGGTGTGCCATCGGTGATGTCGTATTGGAATACTGCTTCCATGTTTGCAGCTGCACTTGGATTGAAGCGGTTTTTCATTTCTGCAAACAATGCGTTTAAATCGGTCATTACTGGTACCTGTTTATTATCTTTCTCTCTGAGTTCTTGCCGGGGCTTACGCCTTGATTTGGCCGATGCGCTAATCAGTGCAAAGCCGAGTTTTACGGCGCCCTGTATTAACGCACGAGCCGGAGGAGAACTCAGTATTTGTTGTTTGATCGTTCTCTTAGTTTTCATTAAAAAACAAAGTGCTCGGCGTCTAAATCCATAAGACTCTCGCAACCGGAGGTCATGGTTGCCACCAGTGAACGAGTGCGTGGCAAAATGCGCGCGAAGTAGAACTCTGCCGTTTTAATTTTAGCTCGGTAGAAATCTTCTTCATTGGTACCTGCGGCAATTTTTTCTTGGGCTTCTTTGGCCATTAAAGCCCACAAGTAACCCAATACGGCATAACCCGAGTACATTAAGTAATCAACGCTGGCAGCACCGACTTCGTCGCGGTTTTGCATGGCTTTCATACCAATTTGCATGGTGATGTCGCCCCACTCTTTGTTAATTTCAACCAGCGGTTTAACAAATTTCGCCATGGCTTGGGTGTCGGCTTCGGCTTGGCAGAATTTGTGAACAATCTTGGTAAAACGTTTTAGCGCTTCGCCTTGGGTCATCAGTACTTTACGACCTAACAAATCCAGTGCTTGGATTTGCGTGGTGCCTTCGTACAACATAGAGATACGACTGTCGCGAACGTTCTGCTCCATGCCCCATTCTGCGATATAGCCATGGCCACCAAAGATTTGTAAACCATGGTTGGCGGATTCGAAACCCACTTCGGTTAAGAATGCTTTGGCGATAGGCGTTAAGAAGGCTAACAGACCGTCGGCGTATTCTTTTTCTTCACCGTCACAAACTTTGACTTTATCCACAAGCTGGGCGCAGTAATAAATCATGGCTCGACCACCTTCGGCGAAGGCTTTTTGGGTCAGCAACATTTTGCGCACTTCTGGGTGAACAATAATCGGATCGGCAGGCTTATCGGGCTCGGCCGGGCCATTTAAGGCGCGCATTTGTAAGCGATCTTTGGCGTAAACCAACGAGTTTTGGAAACCCCATTCGGCGTGAGCCAAACCCTGTAATGCCGTGCCTAGACGCGCGGTATTCATAAAGGTGAACATGCAGTTCAAGCCTTTGTTTGGCGGGCCAATCAAAAAGCCTGTGGCATCGTCAAAATTCATTACACAGGTTGCATTGCCGTGAATACCCATCTTGTGCTCGATAGAACCACAGCTTACACCGTTGGATTCACTCAAGGATTCTGGCAAATGCTTAGGCACAATAAATAGAGAAATACCTTTGGTACCGGCGGGCGCATCGGGCAGACGTGCCAGTACAATGTGCACAATGTTTTCAGCCATGTCGTGTTCGCCGGCTGAAATAAAGATTTTGGTGCCGCTGATTTTGTAGCTGCCGTCGGCTTGTGGCTCGGCTTTGGTTCTGAGCATACCCAAGTCGGTACCGCAGTGCGGCTCGGTCAAACACATGGTGCCGGTCCAAGAACCTTCTACCAGTTTGGTTAGGTAGGTTTGCTTTTGCTCTTCGGTACCGTGGGCATCCAACGTGTTCATGGCGCCGTGGCTTAGGCCTGGATACATACTCCAAGACCAGTTGGCAGTGCCAACCATTTCATTAATAACCAAGCCTAAGGATTCCGGCAGACCTTGGCCGCCGTATTCAACTTCGTGCGCAAGTGATGGCCAGCCGCCTTCAACAAATTGTTGATACGCTTCTTTAAAACCTGCTGGGGTTGTGACTTTACCATCCGCCCAAGTACAGCCTTGTTGATCGCCGATTTGGTTTAGCGGTGACAAGACTTTCTCAGCGAATTTTGCACCTTCTTCCATAATCGCCGAAACCATATCCGGCGTTGCGTCTTCGTAACCTGGCAGGCTTTGGTAATGTTGTTCTGCTTTAAGTACTTCGTTGAGTACAAAGTCCATATCGCGCAGCGGCGCTTTGTATTCGGGCATAACCAACATCCTCGTGTGTCATTTTTATTGTTATGAATTGCTCAGCGCCGATTTTTAAATACTTGATCGGCATTATCAGCATTGGGTTCTTTGTGGAAATAAGCTTCGGCTAAACGCCTTTTTTATCCAATGACAAAAGTCACCAGTTTTAGTGACAATTGTTTTCACATTGAAAAAAAATCGGTGGTTTTTCGCAAAGCACCTATGGATAGTGCCCTGCAAAGGGTTTGGATTCTGGCAAAATTCGCCAAACAAACAACAAAATCGGTCAGTCGTATTAAAAACCATCACCGACTAGAAATTTGGGCATAAAAAAACCGGTGGTATTTCTACCACCGGTTTTCGTGTCACTGGGGTTCAGCAGTTTTAATTAATAAAACTTTTTGAAGTACGGGAAGTGACCGTAGTGTTGTTTCTTTTTGATGGCTTTTACCGCAGCTGGAGCATTTACAAAACCAAAACCTGAGTCAAAGTCGAAGCCTTCTGGACCAACTTCGTCAAAGACTTGAACGGTAGCGCCAGTACCCAGTGAGGCACGAATGGTCATGTCATCAGCGGTTTCACGCATTACATGGTAAATGTCTTGTGGATCAGGACGATCACAACGGCCTAACAAGAAACCTTGCTCTAAACGTTGATCAACCTTCTCTTCACGCACACGGAAGCTAACACCGTATTTACGCTCACCAAACAATGGACGACACATGTTGTAAACAACTTCGCCATCAGGACGAGTGGTCAAAATTGGCGCAGTTACCGCTGCTAACATTTGTACCGCTACCGCAGAAGCACTCGGTGCTGCCGCTGAGGTACCAAAGAAGTTCGGGAATTCTTCTGCTTCACCGGTAACGAATTCGCCATCGCTGTCGTCGTCGTCACGGCTGGTATCAGAGAAGAAGAACGAGGTGTTAGCACCGTCTGGCGCGGTTAAACCTGGCTTAAAGCGGATTTCTGGCGCAGGTAAACGGTTACCAGCAACATCGAAGAAGATGGGTGTACCACCTGCTGATGAGAAATCGTTCAAACACGCAGGAACACACTCAGGCTCACCGGCACCCGCACGTAGCGTATTGGTGTTGGCATCGCCAATAAACTCTTCGGTGAAGAAGAACGCTGCCGCAGCGACACCTTCAGCACCGGCTGCGTTGTTGTGACCAAAACCTGAAGCCGCATCAACTGGGTACTCAGACTCAACGATAGCACCGCCGGTAAGTACGTATTTTACGAATCCAGGTGCATCACCGGTTTCAGCCAAGAAACCAAGCTGCACGGTAGAACCGCCAACAAAGTCTACCAGAGAAACGAATTCGATCGCGTCGCCACCGGCTCCGCCATCAATTGGGTTGCCGCCACCGTCGGTAAACTGGAATTGACACAATGGCGGGAAGAAACCGTTTTCTGCTTGGAAAACAAAACAGTCGGGAACACGTACGCCATTTTCGTCGAACATAACGACGTCAACGTCGTTTTGAGCACCAACACCGCCAGCAGAAAGACTTGGGCTATCCCATTGGAAGGTCATGTTAGTTTGTAAAGCGCCGCCAAAAGTGATGGTTTTAAGTAAATCAACACCTTCACCTGGATCGAAGTCGTGCCATACGCCTTCAACGCCATCGATGGTTGCGGTGGTTGCGCGGTATTCGGTCTCGAAGGCATCGCGGGCACGGTTACCGTTGGATGAGTAATATGGCACACCCAAACGTGCAACTTCGTCTGCGGCTTGCGCGATGATACCGTCTTGGAACATTGGCTCGGTGAAGTAAATTACGTCATCAACAATAACGTCAGCACCGGCACGTGCTAGCTCAACAATACCTTCTGCAAAGCTTGCTTGGCCATTAAACGCGGTGTGGAAAAGGATGTTTACGCCAGGAACGGCATCAACAATCAATTGCGCCATTGCACGACCTTCATCGGTACAGCCAGAAGGATCGCCGATTGGTTCTAGGTTACGGAAGGTTGCAGGTAGATCACCATTAGCAACGTCTTCGTCCGGCGTAGTGTATAAACCGCCCGCCAAAGAACCGGGGTTACAGTCGAAGCTGTCTGAAAGCACACCAACGGTAAAGCCTTCGCCACTTAAACCAGCAAGTGCACGATTGATATCGGTACCCATTGAACGGTCACCCTGTTGAGTAACCACACCAACATTAGTTTCCATAAACGCGGGTTTTGCAAAGGCAAGAGTATCGCTTAACGCCATGTCACCAAGGCTGCTGGCCGGCACTTGCGCCGATACAACTCGACCGTAGCTAGAAATATTGCGAGCGCCTACTTTTTCTAACATGGCGACTAATTTTGCAGTCTCACCCGAGGCAACAGCATCGACTAAAACATAACCGTCAGCGGTTACTTCCGCTAAGACCATTTCGTTGTCTTTAGGACCCATCAAACCCATGGCCTTGCCACTGGTTTTCGCTGAGTTTGCAGAGACCTGCATTAAGGCACTGCCCAATTTCTTCAGCTGACCCGGCGCACTTGCCTGATCGGCAAATGCCATATTGCTTTGCACAGCAAGTAATACCGCGGCTCCTACGGTAATTTTAGCTGTCGATTTTAGTATCTTCCGCATGACTATCCCCTTTGTTATTCGTCAACGAAATATTAAAGAAAGAATTCTTTGAGTTGAATATATAGGAACCTCTGAGTAACCCCAAGATCACTCGGGCCAAGGGTTTTTTCTGATTAAGGCGCGCTTTTGGAGGTCTAACAGATTAAATCGAAAAAGCACAACACAGAGCAGGAAAAAACTGGCAGGTCCCGTGGGGTGAGATCACGCTGAGTAATTTTGGGGTTACTCAGAGGTTCCTACATTCCAACTAACGACGTTTAGAGTACTTGTGTTCGCAACGTATAAAATAGCGAAATTTAAAATTAATTTTTTATAAATCCAAAAAAATTGAGCTATAACCTCATGTATTGATATTCACTGATTTTTGAGCGTCAAAATGGGATACATTTGTTAGAAACTAATACTTAAGTTCATTCTTTAAAATCTAAGCATTAAATAAAAACCGAAGGCAACCACCACAAATACAGATTATAAAAAAGCGCAGATTTGCAGATCACTGAAATTTATCTACAAATCTGTTTTTAAAGAGTATTCAAAATGGAATTTTAGAGGGGCGAATAAGCACATTTATTCTTCAAACATGCTCTTCAATAATAACTTTTTAGGAGCTTACCTTTAGATCAAAAACTCTAGAAATCTCTTTTCGATTCCCGCTCTAGAAAATAACCGACGGTAATTCTTCAAATCCGGGCTTGGCAAATAAATAACCTTGCATCAGCACAATACCGGCTTCGGCTAACCAATTAAGTTCGCCTTCGGTCTCAACACCTTCGGCCAAAATTGAAATATTTAATTCATTCATCATATGAATGCAATTTTTTAAAATAATTTGTCTGACTTTGTCCTTTTGTACTGATCGAATCAGTCCCATATCGATTTTAATGAAATCGGTTTGAAAGTTTGCCAATTGCCCTAAACCGGAATAACCCGCACCAAAATCATCAACTGCGGTTTTGAATCCTAGAGAGTTATAATACTCGACCACACGTCTAACATGTTCGGCGTCTTCTATTTTTTCAACCTCGGTGAACTCAAACAAAATATTTTCGATAGGGAATTTATATTTCTTCGCAGCTTCTAGTGTGGTTCGAATACAACGATCGGGCTGATAAATCGCTTTTGGCAGAAAGTTGATGCTCAATATGGATTGCAATTTCAGCTGTGACGCTAGGCTAATAGCCTTTATGCGACACTGCTGATCGAAGGCGTAGCGATTATGTTCGTTTACTTGAGAGATAATGGAATAGGCCGATTCATTATTTAAGCCGCGCACTAGAGCTTCGTAGCCAAAAATTTCTTTATTACGTAAGTTAACAATCGGTTGAAATGCCATTGTAAAATCAAAATCTAAACCCGATTCGTCTCGGCATCGACCGCATCTAACAAGATCGCTTTCTTTATATGTAGAATCCATAATATAACTCATGCCAAACCCAACAAACCTTGTATGAGTAAAGCGTATTTAATCGCAATTTCCAGTGTGATCAAGATTTACCAGAAAATCACTCAAACGTTAATTAACCTAATTACACCAGCGATACGCGATCTATCGCTAACGTCGGCAGCTGATTAAATACTCGATACCAAAATCACTGATTTTCATACAGAAAACCCCGTGTTAATTGGCGTTTCTTTGATGATAAATTTTATGCTTTACCGAATCATTGTTTGGGTAGCCAAATATTTTCGTATATAAATCACCTAAATCCATTGTTTTCGCTATAAATTAACGGCCCGTAATTGACGACAATGAGTCGAACAATCGGTGCCTCAAATACCAACAAGATTCGTCTCTGCCGGTAATGATACAGGCGCGCTATTTGGTTACTTCGCCAAGATACGCCGATTGGCGCTCAAACCATGTCTAGACCAATGGATTATTCTTTCATTAGGTTGAGTACAGCCATCAACAGTGTATTCAATACAGCCACCAGAAGAGATAATTAATCCATTAACCCTAGAGAACCGACAACTTATTTACGATTTTTCTGAGTCTTTCGTGCAACATCTTTAGCACTGCAAATTATTCAAGCACAAGCAACACTATTTAATTTACTCGTTTATTGATCGCTATTATTTAATCACTTGGATGACCATCTGTTTAATTACTCAGCAACTGTAAGTCGTGCCGGTTTCCCGTCTTTTGATCACTGAATTACTATGGTGTTATGATGACTGCACTGTGAATTGACGCCGTTGCAAGGTTTTCAAGGAAGCAAATAACATGCAGCTGTTGAGGAAGGCATGGAAATTCGAAAAATAGATGACCAAACTTCTCTACAAATAAAATATTGTCGTTTTATTTGTATTTTTTTTATGTGCATTGTGCACATCCCACCGGGTTTGGGTGCTGTTGATAGCATGCCAAGCTATCTTCAGGCCATTAATGTATTCCTAGCCGATATTCTTGGTCGCGCCAGTGTTACGGCCTTGAGTTTTATCAGCGGCTTTTTAATTGTTCACAATTACGCCAACAATGACAACTCCAACTATCAAAAATGGCTTAATGTTGTCGTTAATCGACTTAAATCACTGATCGTTCCTATGGTATTTTGGAACGGCGCCATTATCGTTATTGGCTTTGGTATTCTAGCGCCAACGGGTGTATCTATTCAGGTCATTGACGATCTAGAAGGATTGGATGCATTTCAGATTGTATTTTTAAGACTCTTGGGCTTCTTTAATGGATCATCGTCCGAAAGCCTAAATTTCCTTCACGATATTTTCGCTTGTGCCTTTCTATCACCCATTTTAATTTGGTTAGCCAAACGCATTTCTTGGTTATTGGTTGTTTTATTGCTGTTAATTGATAACACAATCACCTTTCAACCCGTCGTAACGCGGGGCATTATTTTGGTATTTTTTGGTTTAGGCATTGTTTATTGCTATCGCTTTAATGATTTTAAACCTATTCACAACATCAAATGGTTAACACTTGCTCTCAGTGTTGCGGTGCTTGTTAGAGAATATTGGCTAGCCTTTAACGGCGTCGATATTTTTGATGTTCCCGGTTATCAAACCATTAAACGTTTTGCCGTAAGTGCTGTGGCAATCTATGCAGCCTATTTGTTGACACAAACACGCTTTAACCATTGGATTGGTAAACTCGATAAATCCACCTACTTTATCTTTTTAGCGCACAACGTCTTCTTTATTTTAACCTGGGGCGCTTGGCAGCTCTTTTTTGGTAAAGATCTCGAATTTCCTTACATCGTCTACTTTTTTATTGTAACTCCTGCTTGGTTTGTTATTGCAATTTTAAGTCACCAGATCATTGCTTATCTGCCCGCTTTTTTGCAGATTCTAATTACAGGAAAACCCAGAAATTCAGTTAAGAAGCACGCTATAGAATCCATAAAAAAACCGGCATAAGCCGGTTTTTTTATTCGCGAATCTTTCATTTTCTTCAGTTTATTTTTAGGTCTCGCATCGGACGAATCTCTTGTCTGATGACTCGTCGTCAGCTACTACAACCCTATTGACCGCGTTTTATTATGCAGCACTGGTCTGGGCAACGTCGATTTGGTCGTTAACTGCATCGTCACGAGTATCTTGACGCTTGTTTTCAATGGCGGGTTGGACACCATTAATCGCAATACTTCTTGGTTTCATGGCTTCTGGAATTTCACGCAGCAAGTTAATGGTTAGCAAACCGTTAGATAAATCGGCTTCTTTTACTTCTACGTGATCGGCCAAATTAAATTTTCTTTCGAAAGATCGATTTGCAATACCTTGATGCAAGAATCGTCTTTCTTCTGATGACGCTTTTTTACCGCGCACCGTTAAAATTCCTCGATCGACATTAATGTCGAGTTCGTCTTGTGCAAAGCCTGCAACCGATAAGGTAATGGCGTATTTATTTTCGCCGAGCACTTCAATATTGTAGGGTGGATAACTCACATTAACACTGTCGGTACGCATCGCGTTATTTAATAAAGACGCAAGATGATCAAAACCAACGCTGTTACGGTAAAGTGGGCTTAAGTCGATAGATTTCATTACATATTCTCCTTGGAAGCAATACGATTTAATTTCGAGAACACTCTTAGAGTCGATCTCTTAATAAATAATTTGAGGATGATTTTCGGGATTTCAAGTTTCTTTTTTAAGGTTTTTAAAATTTCTTTTCAAAAAAATTAAAATCCAAGTTAATTAACGATTAAATTAACATTGCGAAAAAGCATTTAGCATTACATTGGGTAAGACACTTTTGAAAACAACTTCTTTTGAAAACTTTCCTTTTAAAAACAGTTTCCTTTAGAAAAGAATCCCTTTCAGAAAACTTTCTTTAAAGAGTATCTTCTCTGCGTCTTACTATAAATATGAGTTCGTGTTGGAAAACTTCAAGGGTAAAAAAATAATTTTTTTAACCGTCGCAAACAACAAAGGCTAAATTGGTTGTAGTGTGCTTTGTATTAGGCAGGAATAAAATTAGCTAAAAATAAAAAAGCAGGTTTAGGAAACTCTGCTTAACCTAGAGTTTTTCGCGGCACACGGATGTGTCGTCAATTTCAAGACCGGTAAGTGATTGAAATTGTGAAGAAATTGGAAATCGCATTGTCAATTTCTATCCTCTGATTAAATCATGAATGAGTTAATCAGAGGTTCCTACAGTTTTAGGATTTTGTTAATGCTGTTCAAAAATCTAAATCGCCACGCAATAATTTAATTTTGTGGCGAATCAATATGGGCGTGAAATAAAAAACTTCAAGCATTAAACACAAAGTTTTTTGTGCAACATTAATTTATTTCAACTGTATCACCTAGGCGAACAAATCCGTCGTTAATAACCTTACAGCAAACGCCCCCACGCCAATCGGGTTTTAACGCTGCTTGTAGGCCATCGAGTTGTTCATCCATTCGAAAACACGGATCGGTTTCAATCATAACTTCTAGTACCAACTCACCAATGGTAATTTTTTTACCAACGTATTGTTCACTAAAATCAAAACCATCAATCAGCAAGTTAGCGCGACGAATCGTCCAAGGTTGTGTTTCGCTGCTGACTTCTGCACAAGCTGCTTCCCAAGCTTGCTTGCTAAGCACCGTAACTTGGCGACGACTGGGTTTGCCTCGGGAATCACCTTGCACACCGGATTGTTGAGTAATCCAGCTTTCTGGCAGCGTTTCCATGGCTGCGCGCTTTTCTGCTCGACGAGCGATACCAATCAAAGCGGCTGTTCGTTGTGAGGTAGAATGAGAGTCTGCTGGTAACATATTGAATTCTTTATGGTTATTGTTGCAAAAAGCCCCGTTGAGCTTTCACCAAACATCAACAGGGCTGATTATGTCTTCTGATTAAATCATGGATGAGTTAATCAGAGGTTCCTAACGTTTATGAAGTGTCTTATCAAGAACACCATTATGCCACGGCTCGATTTGCAACAACCATTGCCCAAAATTATCGAGCCGACTCAACTTTAAACTCAACACGAATATTGGCGCGGTAGGTTACCTCGTCAAAACTGCTGGCCTGTTGGCTAACAGGTGAACTCGCAAACGCTTCAGCAGCATAACTATCGTTACTTTTTTGTCGACGTTGCACCACAACCTCTTCTATCTCAAACGCGCCACGGGTGGCAGCAAATTGAATGGGTTGATCGTAAAAGGCAACCGGTGTGAGTTTTACGCCGAGCTTGCTTTCGTAGACCTTTTGTTCGGCCAGAATTTTATTTAAGGCTTCTTCTTTTACCTTTTTCTCAAACTCTTCTTTGGCGGAGTGTTTAAACTCGGTGCCGCCCAAGATAATTTCTTCATGTTCATCGGCAAGCTTGGCGACGGTTTTAAGTTGTTCTTCGGTGGTGATTTTAATGGCAACGCGGTTTACCACCTCAAAGCTGCTCGGCTTTTTGCCAAACCAGCCGTATTGCGGCGAGCTGGAAAACTTAGAATTGTTGATGTCTTCAACCTTAATGCCGCTTTTTAACAAGGTAGCTCGAATAGAATCACGCAAAGCTGCGTTCTTTTCGATGGATTGCGCCAAGGCTTTTTCTTCGGTGGTTACGACTAAACTCAGGGTCGCCTCGTCAGAATACGCGGTTTCTTCGGCACTGGCCGATAGGCTGATGATGTTTTCTCGGGGATGCAAAAAGTTACGCAGTTCTTCTGGCGAGCCTTTTAGCTCAGTTTGCGCTTGCGCTATGGGTGCCGCCCACACGGGTGATGCAAGGCTTGCCGCCAACAACAAGCCCATAACAGGTCGATTTACCATCAAGTTTCTCATAAATGAATGCTCTCTTTCTTAAATGACCGGAATCTCATCGTTAAGAAAACGGCCGTATTGGTAAAAATGATCGCCTCTTAGATGCCTTTATGGGTGTTTTACGCCATTAAGAAATGTTTGTTCGCTCAAAAACCCTTCTTTTTTGCACATTTTTACCCAACAAAAACTATTAGCATAAAAATTTCAATAGCAATCAGCAATAATAATGAAGTTCTTGTTTTTACTGGCTTTTCTGGTGGGTACACAAAACTTTGCGCTAAAGCGTGTGGCCATATCTTGCCAAAGACCAAAGTACTGTATATAAATACAGTATGAGCACAATCATTTACGATACTTCTTCCGAGCAATCTGCAATCAACGGTAGCAACGATTTACTGGAACAACTGCTGCGCCGCAAAGATGTTTGGCGTGGTGCAGCAGTTACTCAAGGACGAGTCATTAGCAGCAAACACAAAGCTTTAGATAAGTTGTTGATTAACGGCGGTTGGCCGGTTTCGGAATTGATTGATGTAGGCCAAAAGGCCAATGGCCACGGCGAATGGCAGCTTATAGCGCCAGCTTTGGCGAGTCTAAGCCACAAGACCGGGTTGATTCTGCTGTTTAACCCACCGGCCATGCCGTTTGCACCGGGTTTAAGTCAGCTGGGTATTCGGTGCGACAGCATTCGCGTGGTGCGTATTCAATCGCATCACAAAAAAGCTCAAGCCATCAGTGCTTTGCTCGATATCTTGCAAGCGCGCTGCTGTACGTCGGTGGTGGCGTGGGAGGGTAAACTCAACTGGCGTTACGCCGAATTGCGCAAACTGCAACTGGCGGCCAGCCAAAGCCAAGCTTTGTGCTTTTGTTTTCGCAAACAGCGCCCGGCGCAGGTTCAGTCACCGGCGCCACTGCGTATTACGGCTGCGTTCTCAGTTGAAGGTTTATTAGTGCATATCACTAAGCAGCGCGGGCAACAGCGGCCACAGCAGTGTGTGCTGGCAAGACCCAACCTTTGGGCGCCCAAACACCATCAACTTAAACCCAAAACCACAACAGATTCATCCGCACAAACCAGTAAACAGCTCGCAAAGGTGTTGCATTTTAATCGCGGTTCATTGGCGTTAACGCCGCTTAACACGCACTTTCCACAGAATTCGGGGCAGTAGTTATGTTGTGGTTAGCCATTCGTTTTCCGCGTTTGCCATTGGACGTTTTTTTGGCAGACACACCAAAAGATTCCCAAGCAGAGTTCGCCCACAAGCCAACCTTTGTGTTTAACCACAATGCCGGTAAAAAGAGCGTGTTGTTTGCCAACGACCGCGCCCTTGCGTTGGGTGTTTGTCAGGGAATGAATGTATCCACCGCCGATGCCTTATTAACGGCTCAAAGCTCTTCATTAAAGGATGACAACTCTTTATTCACTAACAATCACGAGCAATCACAATCATCCACTGGTTTAGACAAAAGCCTAACGCACATAAGCCTTGGACAAAATACGCAACTGGAATGGTTTTATTTGCAGAAATTTGCCGATGCCTGTTACGACTTTACGCCTTACGTAAAACTGCACAATACGCCAACGTTAGAAACTCGTTTGCACAGTTGCAATACCAACGAAACCCTTGATAGTGACAAAGCCAAACAGACTTTTAAAATTAATAGCCAAAGTTTTATTGAAAAAAATACCGATAAAGACCAACCCACTTATTTACAACCGGGTTTATTGCTGGAAATTTCCGGCAGTTTAAAACTGTTTTTTGGTCTTGAAAAAATCAAACAGCAATTGGCAGAATATTTTGCTGAGAAAAACATTCAAATTTGTTTTGGCGTTGGCCTTACACCGGAATCCGCTTGGGCGCTAACGCACAGTCACATTTCAATTAACGAACATTCGTCTATTCATGAGTTTTTAGCGCTACTGAATAACATACGCATTCAACAGTTAGACTGCTATCAAAGTGCGTTTAAAAAAATGGCGAAAATGGGTATTCGTACCCTAGAAGACGTTTTTAAAATTCCGCACAGTGAATTAGGCAAACGTTTTGGTAACGGTTTTGTTGATTACATTCAACAATTGAAAGGACTGCGCCAAAACGTAAGACATCGCCCCAGCGAGAATCATTATTTTCAACAAAAACGAGATTTAGATTTTCCGATTCAAAATACCCAATTATTAGAACACGACAGTAAACAGCTAATACAACAATTACTGATTTTTTTAAAAACACAGCAGCTACAGTGTGAAGGTGTGGAATGGGTCTTAGGGGACCGATATCAATCCATCACTATTGCGGTATTGTGCCAGCCCATTTATACCGATGGCGAATTATTACAAGAACTCACACAACTGCATTTTGATCATTTGCAATTAAGTTTTGAAGTTAATTACATTGAATTAAAACTGACGCACAGCTCGGCATTACAACACAGCAGCGACGAGATTTTTCAATACGACAATAACGGTTTAAATAAAAATGAGGTTCAGCGCCAGTGGCAATTATTATTAACCAAATTGCATAATCGTTTAGATGCAAATGCTATTGTCGAACCAAATCCACAAACCGAGCATTTACCGGAGCAACAAAATCTCTGGCAGCATTCCAGTATTCAACGGCAAGGGTCTAATCAGCTCTCATCTAAAAACACGCCTAAAAAACAGTTAAAAAAAAACGCTTATCTTCAACAAGATTTATTAAGCGTTGCTCACAATTCAAATGATGAGCAAGCACAGAGTGAGTCTACACTGTTAAGCTCGACTGTTTTTGACCCTAAACCCACGTGGTTACTAGAACCGCCCATTTGCATTAATCACCGTGAAGATCAACTCTGTTGGCACGGGCCTTTAACCATTTTACAAGGCCCAGCGCGTATTCAAAGCCAATGGTGGACGAATACCGGCGATGTTTATCGCGATTATTTTATTGCTGAACAAAACGATTTTCGCCGGGTTTGGATTTATCAAGACAAGCACACGCAACAATGGTTTGTGCAGGGTATTTTTAGCTAATGCCCAGCCTGCTGTTTTGCCAAAGTAATTTCAGTTTTTTAACCGGCGCCTCACACCCAGAAGATTTAATTTCTACCGCTGCCGAACTTGGCTATAACACCATCGCCATTACCGACGAGTGTTCGCTGGCAGGCGTGGTAAAAGCCTACGCACAAACCAAAACAGATGCGATTCAACTCTTAATAGGTTCGTTATTTAAGCTTGCCAACGGTATGCACATTATTGCCTACGCCCCCACTCGCCAAGCCTATGCGGAGCTTTCGGGTTTAATTACCTTGGCGCGAAGGCGCAGCGAAAAAGGCGAGTATCATCTTGAATTTAACGATCTACAATTTCGTCTAAAAACCTGTTTACTGGTTTGGTTACCGCAGCGAGACGATTATTCTCGCGAGATTAATCTCGATAATTTTTGGCTGGGTAAAAAACTGCAACGGCAATTTAAAGAGCGTTTATGGATTGGTGTTAATCATAATTACACTGCTGGTGAAGCGTTCTTTTTTAACGAACTGCAACAGCTGAGTTTGGAATGCAATATTCCATTATTAGCTTGTGACCACGTGCTTATGCACAGCCCAGAGCAAAAAAAACTGCACGATGTATTGACTGCAATTCGGTTAAATACCTCGGTGCAACGTCTTGGCAATTGTGCCCAAGCAAACAGCGAATCGCACATTAAAAACCTACACGAGTTTTACGGACGATATTCGGTTGAACTGATCAATGAAGCCGATTATTTTTGCGAACAATTTAGTTTTTCGCTAGAAGAACTTAAATACGAATATCCCAAAGAATTAGTGCCCAAAGGCATTACGCCTATTGATTATTTACGCCAGCTTGTGAACAACGGCATTAGCATTCGTTGGCCCAAGGGTATTCCCGGAAAAATCGCCGCCAAATTAGATTACGAATTAACGCTTATTGAAGAACTGCGCTACGAATATTATTTTTTAACCGTTAACGATATTGTCACCTTTGCGCGCAGCCGCGATATTTTATGTCAGGGTCGAGGCTCGGCGGCGAACTCGATTGTTTGTTATTGTCTGCAAATTACCGAAGTCTCACCAGAGCTAATTGATGTTTTGTTTGAGCGATTTATTTCTCGCGAACGAGACGAGCCGCCGGATATCGACGTAGATTTCGAACATCAACGCCGCGAAGAGGTGATTCAATACATTTACGATAAATACGGCCGCGAACGCGCCGCTCTTACCGCCACGGTGATTACCTATCGTGCCCGCAGCGCCGTACGCGATGTTGGCAAAGCCTTGGGTTTTGATGAATCCCTGTTGGATCACCTCAGTAAAAATATCGCCTGGTGGGACAGAACCGAAGATCTAAAAATTCGCTTCTCAGAATATGGAATCGATGCCGATAATTTTTTATTGCAGCATTTTTACCGTTTGGTGCACAGCATTATTGGTTTCCCTCGGCATTTATCCCAACACGTGGGCGGCTTTGTGATTAGCGAGGGCAAAATCAGCGAAATGGTGCCCATCGAAAACGCCAGCATGACAGGCCGCACGGTGATTCAGTGGGATAAAACCGATATCGAAACCCTTGGATTATTAAAGGTCGATGTACTTGCATTAGGTATGCTTACCGCCCTGCACCAATGTTTAAAACTGGTGAATAAATACCAACCAACCATTCAAACGTTACAAGATATTCCCCAAGAAGACCCGCATACCTACGCCATGCTGAGCCGTGCCGACAGCATTGGGGTGTTTCAGGTGGAATCCCGCGCGCAAATGGCCATGCTACCGCGCCTTAAACCAAAAATCTTTTATGACTTGGTGATTGAGATTGCCATCGTTCGTCCCGGTCCCATTCAAGGTGATATGGTGCACCCGTATTTGCGGCGGCGCGACGGTATAGAACCAATTAGCTACCCCAGCGATGCCATTAAAAGTGTTTTGCAGCGCACCTTGGGAGTACCGATTTTTCAGGAGCAAGCCATTAAAATTGCCATGGTTGCCGCGGGTTTTAGCGGTGGCGAGGCCGATCAACTGCGCCGCGCCATGGCCGCCTGGGGCCGTAATGGCAATTTATTAACTTTTAAAGATAAACTCATTAACGGCATGTTAGCGCGCGGTTACGAATTAAATTTTGCCGAGCGCATGTTTGAACAGCTAAAAGGTTTTGGCGGTTATGGCTTTCCGGAATCACACTCGGCAAGTTTTGCGAATCTGTGTTACTTCAGCTCTTGGTTTAAATGTCATCATCCGGCGGCGTTTTATATTGCCCTATTAAACAGCCAACCCATGGGTTTTTATTCGCCGTCGCAGCTGGTGCAAGATGCCACTCGCCACAAGGTAAAAGTATTACCGGTGGATATTTTAAAAAGCCACTGGCTAACCACCTTAGAGCAAAACCCAAATAACAATCATTTAGGTGTGATTCGTTTAGGATTTTCTCGGGTAAAAGGCTTTAATGAAGAATCCGCCGAGCGAATTATAGAAGCACGTAAAAACAACTCTGAATTAACGCAAGTTATTCATGCAGCAAAATTGGAGAAAAGCGAAATTAATTTATTGGCCTCAGCCGATGCCTTGCAAACCATCGCTGGTAATCGCTACCAAGCGCATTGGTTAAGCAGCGGCGTAGAAACCTATCGCCCGCTAATTAATGCACAAAAATCAGAACAACAAAAAGAATTACCAGAAGTTTTTAACAACATAAACCAACCCGACGAATACGAAAATATTCAGCAAGACTACCAAACCACCGGCCTTAGCCTACGCCGCCATCCAATGGCCATTTTGCGCAACCAATTCCCCTTTAACCGCTGCAAAACCAGCGCCGATCTAAACAGCATTCACCACGGCGGATTTATTCGCATTGCCGGGCTTGTAACCGGCAGACAAAAACCCGGCTCCGCCAAAGGCGTTTTATTCTTAACCCTAGAAGACGAATTCGGCAACACCAACGTGGTGGTGTGGAAACGCGTACAAGAACAGTACCGCACTATTTTATTAACCAGCAAACTGCTACAAATTAACGGCGTTGTAGAAACCGACAATAACGTTGTACATGTTATTGCCGGAAAATTAACAGACCTAAGCGAATATTTGATGGAATTTAATGTGAAATCGAGGGATTTTCATTGACAATTGAAAAATTAGATTTCAAGGTAAAACATTATAACCAGCAGCAACTATCTCAATAAGCGTTTCATCACCCAACAGAACGTAATGTTGTAAAGCTTCTCCAACACTCATGGAAGTAAGACTAATAATGTCTGAATTTTCTACAACATAGAAAGACGAGTCAGGACAGAGATCAGAATTCTCCCACTCTTCGCGAAATCTGTTATGCCCTCCATTCGAAAAATCATAAACCTCACTAAAATCAAAATTATTTTCCAAATAATAGTTTAAAATTTTGTTATCAAATTGTACTTGTTGGAAATAATAAACATCTTGAAACGATAATTTCTTCTCAAGCTCTGCAAACCTATTTCCTCTTTTTTCGGTAGCACCAAATTGGACCTCGAAAACACTATCTCTTTGATCTATTTTAATAGAAAACTCTGTATAACTCGGAGCTACACGCCAAGTTTGTGGAATATTAATTAGAATCTTCATAATTCAAATTGTAATTACCGAATTAATATCGTAATCATAACATTAAGGCCGTTTTTTAACTTTCGATAAAGAATTCGAAGGATGCAATACCTAGCTTGAAACTATAGAGTTTTAAAAAATTTAGGTATGATGGAATCAGTTAAATACTCGCAACCATTGCTGTATCACACCAGTACGGCATCATTTCTCCATTCCTCGAAATCATGTCAATTTGAGCAGCACATAAAAGCATATTGACCCAAGATTGACTCGTATGATGTATTGATTTTGTTCGTGCTAACTTACAATTATTTTCTATAAATAATGTATTCAGTTATAACTTCACTTTTTTTGAGGATATGAAACCAGCACTAACTAAGCCGATGATATCTATGGTTGTATATACGTGCTATCAGAGTGAATAAAAGCTATCGAATTAGGTATATTTATTACAGGATAAATAAACTAAAAATCAGTCAGCAATAAAACTCAATCACTATTTGACCAAGTTAATATCGCAGAATGAATAGCATCACCAGAAAACAAATCACATTTTCCTGCGTTTACTAAAACATAAACCCAAGACTCACAAGACATTACCAACTTACTTCTATCGACGGTTAAATATTCAGTTTCCCATCTACTGGAGAATAACTCATCTAATTCTCTGCCTTCTTTGAAGGCAGAGAATTATAATTACAAAGTAAATATACTAACTTTGACTCTAAGGTATCCTCAGGATGAGCCAGTGGAATATCGTATTCGATTGGTGCAAATATTCCTTCTGCTTGCGGGTGTAAGCACGCCGTACCAGCAACTTGATTAGTATAAATCACGCCACTTTTTTGGAGAAAAATCAACCCAACTCCAACCATATCCCATAACTTGATTTTTTTAATCGCTATTTCAGCCATATTTTATTTACCAATTATCAAAGTGTTCAATTTGCAGTTGTCTACATAGTACAGAAATCTATTAATCTTAATTTATTGGAACACAATAAACTCTTTGAATTAAAGGTAATCTATAGCTTCTGCTATTTACCTTATGAACAATAACCTATCTATATCCCCAATTTCTGACTCGGTGTTAACTCTAGGAACTTAGCTGTTGGTGTAGTCTGGGTATGTGTCATTCCAGCTAATAGCACCACTGCCCGGGAAATTACTGCGCCATCTGCTCTACCAACCTGCCTCCAAAGGATCTCAACAATTCACTCATCAGTAATTATACCCTCCCCCCAGTTTGGAATCTGAATTGAAGCCATTACAGCTATTTCTTCTGGGTTGTAGTTAACGAGACTGATGCACTTAATATTCCCACATCTAGATTTAGATATTGACCGATAATTGTCAATCATTGATTTCACTAATTACATCTTATGCATTATTAAATGTAAAATTAATTCAAATGTTCTATTCTGAGCGCACCTTCACTGATCTTATAAAATTAATTTACAAAATAACCGTCCTGCTAACTTTTATTAAATCATACGTAAGTTTATTTTCTGGAGTTGGATTATGCTAAGAGTTCATATTTGGCTTCCGCACGATAATATGGTTGGACACACATCACTATCTTTTGGCAATAACTATATTAGTTTTTGGCCAGAAGATGCGGCTGGAAAGAAAGATTTAAAAATTAAGAGAAGTCATCCAGGTGCATTTATAAACGCTCTAGAAGAAGATATTGAATTCGAAGGCAATAGGCAACCTATCACTGTAATCATACGAAAAATTGATGAGCGTAAGCTTTCAGAGTTTGTAGCAAACTTGATTTCAAATACTCCACGTTATCAATTGGCAAAATATAACTGTTCCAGTGTTGTTGCCGAATGCCTAAAAGCCGCAAGCGGTAAAGAACCGAGCTTTGCACCAACAGCGAAAGATTATTCAAAACTAGGAAGATTTTTAGGGAGAGGAATTTGGACACCGGGTGATATACTGCGATATGCTCGTGAACTGGCTACCGAATGATGAAATAACTCATGAATGTAATATACGATGACCATTACAATTTTGATCTCGGCGTTTTGAAGTACCTTCATCCTTTTGAAGGCGCTAAATTTCGTAATATTTTCGAGGCTATAAAACATCACGAAAAAATCAATATAATATCGCCCAAGCAACCAATGGAGATGGTGGTAATTGATGAGTTTTTATCAAGTATTATGCAGCATCGAGTTAGAAATAAAAACGGAATATTAAAAGCGTTAGAGATTCCGAGGATTCCTTTTTTATCTTTTGATTTTATCGATAAAAAAATTCTAATACCCATGCGCTGGGGAGTTGCTGGAACACAATTGGGATCTGAACAAGCTTTACAAGAAGGTGGTATTTATTGGAATTTATCGGGTGGTTACCATCATGCCATGCATCAAAATATGGAAGGCTTCTGTATTTATAACGACGTAGGAATTGTTTATGACCAATTAATTAAAAACAAATTATTATCCGCATACGATAAAGTTCTAATTATTGACACAGATGCTCATCACGGCAATGGTAATGCTTATACATTTATGGATAACAGTAATGTTACCATTTTAGATGTTTATAATTCCGATATTTATCCTACTTCTAAGTTTACTCGTGACCGTGTAAATATTTCCGTACCTTTAAAGTCTGGCACTCAAGGCGATCGATATTTAGACGTCTTTAAAAAATCACTAGAGAAAATAACTAACGAGTACCGTCTTGCATACGTAATAGCCGGTACAGACACGTTAACTAGCGATAAACTCGGCAAGCTGAAATTAACAGTGCAAGATATTTGCAATCGTGAATACTTAACACTGCAAACATTAAAAAATTTAAGAATTCCCACTGTGATTCTGGGTGGTGGAGGTTATTCAAAAGAAAGCGCAAAAGCGGTTACTGAGGCCATAATTTATTGCGAGAACTTTTAGGAATCTCTGATTAACTCATCCCTGATTTAATCAGAGAATAGAAATTGAAAATGCGATTTCCAATTTCTTCACTATTTCAATCACTTACCGTTCTTGAAATTGGCAACACATCCATGTGTCGCTGGAAGCTCTAATTTAATCAGAGCTTCCTTTAATTTTTTAGGATGCAAATTATCGTCATAAGCTCCAACACAAAACAGCATATTTTAAATATAAAAAAGCCCGAACAATGTCGGGCTTTTTTATTGATTTATTTTAGCGTTTTGTTTACAGCGAATATCTAAACCCTAAGCGGTAGCTCATACCTGCGGCGGGTAAACCCGACTGCGGTAGGTAGTATTCGTCGGTGATGTTTTCGGCACGCATAAATAGGGTCAGTTGGTTATCAGTATAGTTGCTTAGGGTTTCTGGAACCCAATCAACACCAATATTGTATAGGGTCGCGTCGTCGAGTTCTTGGAGGTCGCCATCAGGGTCAGGTGAGTAGCTTTTGCCGCGATAGTCGGCTTCTAGGTATAGATTGCTGTTTGGTAAAAACGCGTAGTCGAGTTTGAGTCTGCCAAGGTTTTCTGGTCGTTCAGATAACACATCTGGCTCGTCGCTTGAGCTAACTTTGCGGCGTGCGTCGGAAAGTGTTGCTTGAGCAATAATATTTAATTGCTCTGTTAATGCCCAAGAGCTGTTTACTTCAATGCCGGTTACTTGCGAGCCTTTTAGATTGATGCGCTGACGCAACCGACCAACGCGTTGTTGATCGATGGTGTCGTCAAGTTGTTGGTCGAATAAGGTCACCGATAAAAAGTGTGGGCCGGTAAACCAATCGAAACCAAGTTCGGTTGAGAAAACTTTTTCGGGCTCTAAATCGGGATTAATTAAAAAGCGATTTAGCGCTGTGCCAAATAATTCACGCATGGTTGGCACTCGGGATTTTTCACCGACCGCTAAACGTAGCGTTAGCTCGTCTGTGGCTTGCCAGTTTAAGCCCGCACGCAACACGGGTTCGTTGAAGCTATCAATTCCGGGTAATTCACCGGTATCAATATAATTAACACTGTCAATGCCTGCACCAAGTTCTAAGGTTAATTGGTTGGTAAGGTCGGTTTTAAAATCAAGCCCTGCACTGATGAGATCTTGGCTGTAGTTTTGGTCGCTAACGCTGTCGGCAATGGCAATGCCCAGTTCGTCGAAATCGGTGTCTTTTTGTTGATGCTCAGAATGAACGTAATTACCAGACACATTAACCAACGCTTTATTTAAATGGTAGCTATAAATAACGCGGGCACCAAAGGTATTGTCGTCGTCTTCTTGTACGGCGTTAATCAATGAATAAGTTTCGTCGGTGTAGCTGTTGATGGTTTGTTGGTAATTTTGCATCCATGTGGTTGCGGTAATTTCGCTGTTGGCATTTATTAACGCCGAACCACTCACAACGGCCATAAAGGTATCGGCTTTTGGGTAACGCCAAAAGCGTACGTCATCCGCCGGGCGATCACTTTCAGGTGCGATGCCACGTTCGATATTGGAATAAATTATGGATGTTGATACGTTCCACGTGTCTTGTTCGTATCCATAATGGAAAAATGCGTTGTCGCGTTCGTAGTCGGTATTGGTTCTTTGATCATCGTCGCGCTGATGGAATTCCAAACTCTCATCGCTGGATAAAGACAGACCGTCACGCTCGTAATTGCCAATGCCTAGAATAAAGTCGTGGTCGCCACGTCGAATGGAGCCAACAACATCAACGCCGCGTTGATTTTCAGAGCCAAATTGGCCATCCACTTGGAAATTATTTGAATTTTTTAATTGTGTTTTTGGCTGAATAGAAACAGCACTGAGTGCATTTACGCCGTATTGAGGCGATAGCGTTCCTGTTGCGGTCGCTACGCTGTCGATAAGATTGGCGGGAAATAAATCGAGATCGTATCGATTGTCCCAAGGAACATTAACCAAGGCACCGTTAAAAAATACGGAAAGCTGACGTTCGCCGGCACTTCGTACATTAACGAGGGTTTCACCACGGGAGTTGGTGGTGATATTGGCTGACGGTAAACGTGCAATCAGGTCACCACTGGTAATGCCACGTATAGAATCTACTTGGTCGCTACTCAGAAAGTGTTGAGTTTCAGAGGCAATTTTTTGAGTACGATTTTGATCAGCAATTACCAAAACAGTTTCGATATCACTGCTTACGGTTGTTTTAATGTTTTTACTGGATGTTTCATTATCGGTTTGGGCGAAAGCCATGGAGTTCGCACTGATGATACAAGCGGCTATTAAGCTAAGCTGAAATGGTTTTCGGGCACAAACGGATGTAATACTCATGATAAATCCGAGGTTTTTACTGTTGGAATAAATTTGATGGATGCAATCCCAAGGTAATTGCTTGGGCGTAAGGTCGACTAGCTGATATTTTTATGCGTCACAAGAAAGAGGCCCTTTCGGGCCCCTCTTTATATTCCAACAAAGTTATTCACTTATGGAGTGATGGTAACAGTGATGGTGTCGCTTGCAGTTGCACCGTTGTTATCAGTGACAGTTAAGGTCACAAGTGCAGTAGTGGTAGTTCTTACACGACGCACTGAGTAATCAACACTTGCGCTGGTAGTGTTGGTTAAACGAAGGGCACCACTGTTGGTAGTCCAAGAGTAAGAAACGATGTTGCCGTCTGGGTCGAAAGAACCAGTGCCATCGAAAGTACCACGTGAACGAGCAGCGATAGTTACGTCACCGCCAGCATCAGCAACAGGTGGTTGGTTACCTGGAGGAGGTGGTGGTGGCTCATCGCCAGTACAAGATGGGAAGCTGAAGCTACATACACGAGTGCTCCACTGGAAGTTACCAGTCAACTCAACGTATTCTTGGAAGCTCCAGAAAGTACATTGGTCAACAGGGTCAACCGCGGTAGTTGAGTAGTCACCCCAACGGCTTACACCAGTTTGTACACCAGTACCATCAACACAGGTGCCTTCTAGTTGAAGAGTGCCCGCAGGATCGGTAGTTTCACGACCAGTGAAACGAACTGATGGGAACAGGTTAGTTGCTGACGCAGAGTAAGCAATACCGATGTTACCAATTTGGTCGAAGGTCGCAGAACCCATCCAACGATGTACGCCGTCGCCTTGGCCTAGAGTACCGGTGTCATCAAGAGTGATGGCATCTGGGTTGTCTAGATCGAAGGTTGCCCAACGCATACCAGCGGTGTTGTTACCCGCGTTGATGGTGTGCGCCATTACACCGCGCATACCTTGGCCTGGGAAGAAGCGAGTGGAGAAACGATAAGCAGTGAAGTTATCGAGATCATCCAAGCTGCTACCAGGTGCTGGTTGCGGAACGGTGCCACTTGCAGCCCATGGCGGTACGCCTTGAGTCAACAATGGTTTGGCATCGAAGGTTGAGTTAGCTGGGTTGTTCCAATCGGTACACAATTCCCAGAACAAGTAACCATCGTTATTGTTGTTGTTTAACGCAGCGCCGTATAGACCACAGCTACCCGCAGGTGCAACTGGACCACCGTCGATGTGCGCAGGTTGAATACCATCTGGCACAGCGTTGGTGTTAATACGGAATACTACGAATGAAGCTGCTGGATCACCCGCTAACATTGCGTCACGGTCGAAGGCAACAGCGTCGATACCAGAGAAGCTTTGACCGTTAGCGAACTGACGGAAAGTTGCGTGGTAAGCGCTTTGACCAGCACCGTCACTCCAAAGACCGATTTTTGGATAGTCGTTGAAGTCGCCAGGTACGATTTCGTACGCGTAACGAGTGTAAGGACCGGCAGGGTCATTGGTTTCAGAGATTGCGAAACATTGTAAGAATGGAGCTTGGTCAACAGCAAATTGGCTGAATACCCAACGATCTGCAAGGTGATCGTAAATGGCAATTGGGTCACCACTGTTGTCAGATTCACAACGGCCACCGAAACCTGCCCAGAAGCTGTTACCTGGGAACGGACCACCAACAACGGCACCAGACTTGTCGTAGTAAGTCCATACCAAGTTAGCGTAAGCCACAACAAACTCACGACCCACGTCACCAGTGATATCTGGTGGCGCAATACGACCGCCAACAACGGCTGCGTTGTCGTCGCTGCTTGGGCCAGGAACACTTACATTACCTACAGGAGCCAATGCAGTTGGAGCACTTACCATGGCGTCAACGTAGTCAGCAGGAACGGCTGCTTGTGGACGTGGTGCTAGGTCGGTATTGAATTTGTTAGGAATTTCACGGCTAGGACGTGGGGCCGCTGAAGCTGGGCGCTTCGGCATTTTTAATAATAATTCGTCTAAACGCTCGCCAGTACGATCAAACTGTACAGGTTTGCGAACCATCATCTGGAAGTCTCCAGCTTGAGTCCATTCACTCGCATTGGTAACAGGTGCTTCGGCGAAGGCTTGGCCAATCGCAGAGGCTAGCATAACGCAACCTGCTCCAATAGCGGCGAACTTGCTTCGATTCATCGATTTACGCATGTCTCGCTCCACTAAGTTGTAAAAAATAAAGCTTTTCTGAGCTTTTGGAATTGTCTAAATAACTTCAGCCCACTCAACTCAATTAATTTTAATTGCTCGTAAGTATTTGCTAAAAATCACTGACCAAAATTAAGCGTCAGTTTTTATTGTCGCGAATGGCTGAAATATTCAGTATTGCTATTGCCGAACCAGAGGGTAAAAAATATTCGACAATAGAAGACCTCGCTATTTTGCAATAGCGACCTTGGCTCATGAGATTAATTTAGAAGTTAAACTCAAAATTAATCTCGCGAACCGAAGTTTTAGCGTGGGTAGTGCTAAATTCTATTTCTTTAAATACGATGCTACAGCTTGCTTAGCATCGCGATGTGCTGAATCTGATAGTTCGAAGTCAGCAAGAATTTTATGTGCAGCATCGGCATCAACGGTATCCATTGCTTTAATGGTTTGTTTAACAATTGAGGGCGAATTGCTGTTTAAGTATTTTTCGATAACGTGCAGGTCTTTCGATTTGCTACCGGCTGGGAACGACTCTAATGCTTTAACAATTAAACCGGGTTCATAGCTGGCTAAATTAACCTGTTCAGATTTTTGACCTAACAGCTTTTTAGAATATTTCGCTAATCTTTTATCGTTGGTCGCTTCTATTTTTTGTAAGGCAGTAAACAACATAATATCGAGTTCGTCACTGCGATCAGATTTTTCCAATTCTTTTAGCAAGATGTTCGCTTGCTTTTCTGAAATAACTGAATGTAAATCATCTCGCAACATCAACTCTGGCAGTAATAACCGCTGAGTTCTAATATCTGTGGCGGTTTTAATCGCGCTTACCAATAGCTCGCTGTTTTTCTTCTGAAAAGCTGTAAGAGCGTCGTCATCTTTAACTGTTAGGATTTCTTTTTGTAAACCAAATAACTCAACAACTTTTGGATTAACATCAAAAGCAGCGTTAGTGCTTAGACCACGAATATCGAGGACTCTTGGGCCATTTGGATCTTCAATGTATTCATCGCGCAGGGTTGGATGTTTCTTTAAAAAAGAAAAGGTAACTAATTTGGTTTCACTAACGCTCAAGGCACCAAAGGTGTCATCTGAGAATTTCAACGTTAGGCTTTTGCCTTCTTCAAAATCACCCAAAATAACGTCTTTAACTTTTACCGTTATTTCGTCGTCTGCCTGACTCTCAACTTCAACCAAAGCAGTTGTATTTACTGCTTTGGCAAGATCGGTAAAGGTTGGCCCCCAAGGTTTAGCTGCATTTGCTAGGTTAGATAAAAAAATCATTAACAACCCTAATGTCGTAACGAAAAACTTAAGGTTATGAGATTGTCTATTCATACGGTTATTTCACCTAATTTAAAAATGCCGCTAAATTTTGAGCCTTTAGCCACTGACGGTAACAATAATAAGAATCAATAATTCGCCAATTAATAATCAATTCTGATTAATATTACGAATTAACAATAAAGTCTTAACAACAAGCACTCAACGAATGAGGATATTCCCGCCTCAAATATATTTAAATATTTCGACAGTGCATATTCATACTTTTTTAGGTTGATTACAGAAGTAATATTTCTATTGAATTAAAAGTATGTTTCGTATCGGTCATTAATACTCTGATAAAACAATAGTTTTTTAATTTTCTAACCTTTTTGATAAGTTTTTTATAAGCAGCTTCAAAAACTCACACCTGTAATTATTATCAGGTTATTGTTTTTTTGATTTGTTTAGTGTTTCAGTCAAAAAATCAGAGCTAGATCATTTATTCATTCTTACCGAAAACTTTTAACTTTTCTGTTAACCGATAGAAATTCACCTCCGCAAGCCATAATAATTTCTTAACTTATCAACCAAGAATCATTTGTTATTAATACATCTATATTGATTGAATAAAAAAGCATTAATACAAAATTTTTAAGGGCGAAAAAAAACCGCAGCTCTGTAACAGAACTACGGTTTAAATATTGGTGGCTAAATGTATAGGAAACTCTGATTTACTTGGAGTTTCTCACGACACAAAGATGTGTCGCCAATTTCAAGAGCTGTAGGCAATTGAAATTGTGAATGAGTTAGTCAGAGGTTCCTATAGCTGTTTAATCAATTACAAAAATGCAGGGATTCCTGGAATTTGACCAATACCCGCCAAAATACCAGTTAACAATACAAACACAATGGTTGGTATAACCCAGCGATGCATGTGACTCATTTCTTGGCCGCGTTCTTTGTCGCCAATTAATCCTAGGTTATCAAGCAGCATGGTCAACGACCAACCGAAGGCTGGATTTACCAACGTAGATGAGAAAATAACAACGGCTGCGGATTGTGAGGTTTTACCTTCACGAGTCATTTGCATACCCGCCTCTAGCAAAGGTACGAACACACCCACAAGCAAAGCAACACTCAATACGGGACGCCAGACAGCCAAATCCATTGGGTAACCCCAAAGTGCTGCAATCACACAGAATAAACCCGTAAGCACGGCACCGGCTGGAATTGGTCGTTTAGCGATTGCCGCCGGAATCATGTAAGTACCCCAAGACGAGGTTAGGTTACCACCACCTAACGCAGTACCAACAACTTGGCGTGCACCAGCGACAATCATGGTGTCATCGATGTTCATCAGTACTTTTTCAGAGCGCTTTGGGTAATTTAATTCTTGGAAAACTTTGTGCCCTAAGAAGTCTGGTGACCACATGGCTACGGCCAATACCGCAAACGGCGCAACCGCTAAAAAGTTCTGAAAATCTGGTAAGCCCAATTGCCAACCTGTATTTTCACCCCACCAATACGCTGGGTTCAAGTTAGGAATGCCCGGTTCGGTTTTAAATTCAAAGGGAGCGCCAAGAGCAAAAGCAATAATTGCCGCAAGCAGCGCACCCAATGGGATTGCCAACCAACGTAAGCGAACATGTTCTAAATAGGCGTACATTAAAATTGTGGCAAATACGATCACAAAGGCGATATAGGCTTTATCAAAGCCTCCGGCCCAAGTATAAAGGGCCTTAACCTGCCCGGTTATTCCCACAAATCCGAGATAGAGCAATAAACCGCCGCACACACCTTTACTGGTGAGTTTGGCCAGCAAACTTCCCCCCTTTGAGACGCCAAGCATAAATCCGAGCACACCCACCATAATGCCGAATGCCATTGGGTGTCCGCCAGCGGCGACAATTAATGGAATTAAAGGTATTAACGGCCCGTGAGTACCTGCGAGGTTAGCGGTGGGATTAAAAAATCCGTTAATTAAAATTACAAACAAAACTGCTGCGATAAGCATTTCAAATCGCGCGTTTTCAATCACAAATGCGTTGTCTAAACCCAATGGAATAGCAAATGCACCCGCTACTGCGGCAACCATTACGATTTTACCGATTGTCGCTGCAATTGCAGGGACAAGATCTTCGAATTCAAATCGGTAGTCTTTAAACGGTAAATTTGGTCGCCAACGCTTTGGCGCCATGATGGTTAATTCATGCTCAAGATATTCTTCACGGGTCGCAAATTCACTCTGCGGCTTATGAAGTGCTTCGTAACTACTACGGGGATTTCCACCATCCATAATTTACTGCCTCTTGGATCGGTCACCGAGCGAACTCAGAACAGAAAAATTGCTTTTGGCTCTCTGTTGCCAGTGATCCGTTCTAATCTAATTATCGGTTATGGGACATTTCCCAGTCGCACAGAGCAAGGGAGTGATCGAATACAACATCGAGACGTTGTTTGAGATTCACAGAAATTTCAAAAATTTGAAAACAGCATCTGTATAACTAAAAGGGGAAATATGGCGAGATTTAAGATCATATAAGAAATACAGAAATCTCGATTTAGAAGAAAAACTCAACGCGGATTTTCAGGATTATTATGCGTTTTGTTTAGCGCCGGCGACGCCGTTCTTCAGGGACTTGAGCACACTGTAATTATTAGCTCGAGTACTCTGCTCATCCTAAGCACGCCCCGTTAGGTTTATGAATAACCCTAACAATCTTAATCAGACTCAAGATCTGCATCTTTATAATTAATCACGGCGAAATTAGCTACCGCTACTTTAGTCGCAACATTTAAACGCCCAGAAACTGTAGTTAAAAAAACACTGAAACTAGCAAGTCATCATAGCGTTTAACGAAACAAATTGACTTAGGGAGATAGGCCACTAGTAATAGAACCAGAGCCCCAAACACCGGGCTGGCCAAAAATAGCTAACTATTCTGAGTAATCTTCAATCATCTAACTAGTATTGGGTAATTGAAATTAACTCATCCAAGATGAGTTGGATATTTATTAAAAACACTGATGAGAGTTTTAATTTAGCGAGTTATTTTTGAAGGGTATATGGATTGTTTTTAAGAAGACATAAAAAAAGGGCCATCCTTTAGGATGGCCCTTTTAGAGTTAAGAGCTTGACGATGACCTACTCTCACATGGGGAGACCCCACACTACCATCGGCG